>NZ_CP029458.1:328031-656062 GCF_003614235.1 Clostridium novyi
CTATCTTTTCCTATTCGAGTTTTTATGGAAATTTTCATATTATCTATTTTAAATATTTCATCTAAAAATCTATCAAGTTCTTCTCTTTTTGCTAGGAATCCTGATCCTCTATATTTTGAAACTACTGTTCCAGAAGGACATCCTAAATTTAAATTAATTTCATTGTATCCTAGTTCTTGTAGTTTTCTCGCAATATTAATAAATCTTTCTGAATCATTGGTAAGTATTTGAGGAACTATATTCTTCACTTCATTATTTTCAGGCAATACATCTCTTAGCTCTTTAGCCTTAAAACCTATATTTTTATTTGTAACAATAAAAGGTGTGAAATATTTATCAACATTTCCGAAAAATTTTTCATAGGCATTTCTATATATGTATCCCGTTATGCCTTCCATTGGTGCTAAATAATATCTCATAGAAGTAACTCCTTTATAACTATTCTAAAAGATATTATATCATCCTTGTTTTTTCTTATCTACTTATTTTGTTGTATGGGTGAAGTTTTGTAGTTCACGCCTTATTTATACCACACCAAATTTATACATGTTTAATTGATACTTCAATCAATTTAGTTAACATACCTGAATGTCAAATTATTTAATTCTGATTTTAACTTTAATTTATTAAGTTTTATTGCTACTTATAAAAAAAATTTCCTCTACCTACTTTAATGTGACTAGAGTTTTTTCTTCAAAAATATCATGTAATATTCCTGCTATTATTGTTTCCTCATTAGTTTCCATTTTAGCTAATATAATAGCTACATTAATAGAGTGAGTAACATATACTTCATATAATTTTCTTGCCCCTAATAAGCAAAACAAGCTAATTCATCTGCTTTCTCTAACCTCGAAAAATCATTAAATAATTTATTTTCTTTAACACTTTTAACTAGATTATTATATAATTCTTTAGGATTTTTATATAACTTTATAGCTTTTAGAAATATATTTGCATTTTCATATATTTTATCTTTATCCATATAATATTATCCTCCATTTTCGTTATACACTTTTTTTATACCAAATACTTTAATAAATACTGAAGAAAATCCATACTTTTACGAAAAGCTTTTGTAAAGCCATTATTTGTTTCATATCAATATTTTATTGCAGCACCAAGTATCTTTTCTCCCAAAATAATATCTCCCATCGCTCTTAAAAGTCTTATATCTTTAACTTACTTCATAATAGATACTCCCATTTTTTCTTGCAAAAAAATAAGTATTACTAGTTAAATATCACTAGTAAACCCTACAATAAAATAATATTAAAGTATTACTTCTAATCTAAAATGGCAACTCTATACTATTCTTATAAACGTAACTAATTATATCAATAATATATTCATCATATCTTTCATCCAACTTATTCATTCCCCATTTTCCTCTAAATACTTCTTCTACAAGTATTTCCATGCCACCCTCAGCATATTTCTCTAATTTTTTGATACATTCCTTTTGATATTCACTTTTCTCAAAAGAATCAATCTGCTTTCCCAAATCTTCGTCATTTAAAATAATAGAATATAAGCTTGCTTTATTATCCCTTTTTAGATAACTACCTCTAAACTCTCTTCCCCTTGATTCTCTCTCTAAAGACCTATTGTTTTTAAAGCCTACTACAGCACATAAAGTAAATAACTGATCATAACTTATATCATATCTCTCTTTTAATAATATATATATTTCTTCATATTTTTTACTTGTAAATATTAAACCTTGTTCTCTTAAAAAATCCATTCTCATTTACCCCCTTGTAGCCATTTTACTATCTAAACTTACTTCTTCAATTTTTGAATATCCATCAGAAATCTGATTTAACCTATACCATTTACCTAGCTTTCCAACTTCTTTAATTTTCAACTCTTCGCTTCTAGTTAACTCAGTGTCAGTTAAGAGTAATATCCATTGATTAGCTAATGAAGGAATGTTTTCTATTAAGTTATCTCTATTATTACCACTTACCCTACCAAAAGGTGTATCCATAAATAGTGGGAAGTCTATTGAGGAATCATCCCCACCTGCAACTTTTGCTAATGCAGTTATAAATGCTAAAGCTACTATTTGTCTTTGCCCTTGTGATATATCTTGTGTAATTATAGTTTCTAATCTATTTATAACTTGTATTTCATACTTATGATTAATATTTATTTTACTAATAAGCGCCTTATCCCTTTTGTCTATCAGCTTCTTAAATATCTTTGTAGTTTCTTCTATAAGATTTTTTCTCATGGTTTCACTATACCCATCTAAAATATTTTGTAGGTCTTCATTTAATTTTTTCATATATTCTAATTTTTTAGAATCAAATTTAACTTCTTCATTTTCACTTATTAGCCTGTCATATGTTCCTTTTTCCTTATTTAGAGCATCTATTGAAGAATCTTTTCTTCCTTGTAAATTACCAATATCCCTTTTTATATTTTCTTTATTTTCTTCACATCTTTTTTTAGTTTTTTCTAGTTCTTCAAGATCAGCTGTTCCTTTACTTTTTCCTTTTGATTCTTCATTTAACTCGTTTATTTCTTCTTGAATCTCTTCTACTTCATCTTTAATTTCTCTAATCTTAGATAGTCTTACTTTTATACTATCTAACTCTCCATCTTTCTCTTGTAAAAATTCATTAATAGTATTAGTTATTTCAGAAATCAAAGGAGTTAATTCAGATCTTTTAAAGTTATTTTTAAGCTTAACTATTTCATTATAAGCTTCAATATTTTTTGATAGATCAACCTTACAACAGCTGCAAATATGATCATTTAAAGATTTTTCTATTATTTCTAAAGGAATTAAATCTTTTTGCTTAATCGCAACTTGTCCTAAGTAATCTTTAGCCATCTCATATATAGGATCCATTAAAAGCATATGACATTTATAAAAACTTTTTTCTTTTATAGCTTTCTTTTCAGAAGTCAAAAGATCCTCTTTAGTTGCTTTATTAATCTTCTTTTCTTTAATCTTATCTTGAATAAGTCTAATTGACTCATTTGCTCTTAATTTCTTATCTATTGATTCTATTTCTTCTTGACATGCTAATTCTTCGTTTTTCTTTATATCTATTATTTCTTCAATGTTCTTTATTTCTTCTTCTATACTTTTTATATTTTCTTCACATTTAGTAACTTCGCTATTATTAACTCTACTACTAATATTACGTCTTTCCTCTTTTACTAAATTCCATGTTATATCTATAGCCTTTTGTAATTTATCTATGTTTAACAGATTTTTTATTCCATTTTCCACTTCTAATTTAGATTCTTTATTTGTTTTTGCTAATGTTTCAATTCTCTCAGCGTCAAAAAGAAAGAACTCTCTAATTTTTGAATCAAAAACCTTTCCTATCAGCTTATTTTTTTCATCATCAGTAAGATTGTTTTTATTATCATAATTTCCATTTTCATCTTTTATGTTTAATTCTATTCCATTTATTTTTTCAGTTATATTATTATCTACTTTATATCCAACTACTTTTCTCTTTATAATGTATTCATTTTGTTTATGAGTAAAATTTACTATCACATATGCCTCAACAGGACAACCGTTATTTTCTTCCAATGCATTAAAATTTACAAGATGTACCTCATCATTCTTATTATCTTGGTTTATATACTTTTCCCCAAATATTCCAAATATTAAAGCTCTAAATAAACCTGTTTTACCTTTTCCATTCTCTCCAAATATAATTGTTACATTTTTATCCCCTTTAGCAAATTCAATTTTTTGTTCTCCATAATACTGCCTAAAATTATTCACTATAATACTATTTAATTGCATTTATCTTATCTCCTCTTTTACAATTTCTGTTACCTCATCTCTAATAAACTCTTTTATTTGATTTTCTGTCTTTCCTTTTTCAATATCAGCTAATATCTCATTAGCTAAAAACGCAATATTAGGATCTAATGAATTAATTTTTTCCCTTAAGTTCATATTTATATCTAACCTTGTTTTTTCCCTACTCATTTTCAAATTCCTCCTTTAACTCTCTATATACTTCCCATGGCAACTTATCCATTAAATGTTCTAAATCTACTATTTCTAAGTACTTTCTCATTATCATTCTACTTTTATGTTGATTAATAGCATATTTTGAAAACTCAGCAAATCTTGGCATTTCTTTTTTTACAATTGTTACATATGTTTTTTGCTCTGCTTGACTAGGAATAACTATAAAGTCATAAACGACTGCTAGATTTTTACCCTTTGATTTTCTAAGTATTCTACCTCTTCTTTGAACAAATTCACGTGGATTAGATGTTGATGCTAAAAAAAAAGCCTTTCTTATTGCTGGTATGTCAACCCCCTCATCTAAGCATTTGATAGCAACTAGTACTTGTATATCCTCTTCGTCAAACCTTTGTAATATTTTACCTCTTTCACTATTATCAACTCTAGAATCAAATCTATATACTCTTATGCCTAAATCTGCTACTATCTTAGTAATCTTATCAATATCCCCTTGGGCACAATAAATCAATGTATGCTTTAATTCTTTTATATCTTCCTTTTTTAATAAATTAATTAATCTATCTATTTTATTTTTTGCCTTAGATAAAATTAAACTTCTTTTTCTGTTTAACTCTTCAATAGCCTCTTTATCTTCAGATGTCTTATTTTCTTTTAGTATGAGCTTTTGTATCCTTTTGGTTATCTTTTCATATTCTAATATTTCCACTTCATCCAAGTTACATATAACTGGATTATATTCATACTCTGTTAATATACCATTTTTTATTGCTTTACTTATTCCATATTCGTATACAGTTTTCCCAAAATAACTTCTTAAGTTATCTGTTCCTGTTTCATCCCACCATCTATCTGGGGTTGCAGATAAACCTAGTCTTGCATCTATATCTCCAAATTTATTGTTTGCTAATGATATAACTCCAAAATTATGGCATTCATCACCTATAATAAACCCATTATTTTTTATTCTACTTATAATATCATTAAACTCTATTGATGAAGCTGATTTATATGTGGTAATTACAACTTCTAAATCCCTTATACCAATGTTAAAATCCCTTACTTTACTTTCGAGTTTAGTAATCCATGAAGTCTTACTTCCATAACATTTAATTATTCGCTTATATCCAAGTAACTTACAGTTATCTATCCATTGATCTACAAGATGAGTAAACGGAACTAATATTATTAAAAACATTCTTTTTTTCTCTTTTTTATATTCTCGTGTAATTAATAAACTAGTAATGGTTTTACCTGTACCTGTAGCCATTTCAAATATTCCATTCCATTTATTATCTTTAAAAGATTTTATAGCTTCAAGCTGATATGGTCTTGGTTTTACTTCTTTTTTATTACTACTTTTCTTATTGAAACTTATTATATTTAATAAAACTGCATTTGGTATATTTATAATAGTTAGCTTTTCTGTTTTATTAATCCAAAGATTTTCAAAATCATCTATCATATCATTTATTCTATATAATTCATTTTCTCCAAAATAGACATCTATCTTTTCAAAGTTATTAACTAATCCACTTAAGGTTTCATTTGCTGACCCTGAAAAAGCTACCTTATGTCCAAAATTATCATAAAAAATACCAAACTTTTCATGATACAATATATTATCTTCTGAAAAAGCTATTTTTATCTCTAATTTTCCTTCACTAATAAGATAAGCTAAAGTACTAAGTGAATCATTTTTTATTGTATCCGTACAAATATTTATTTGCTTTAATAGTACCTTTTCTATAATATCCTCTTTTGCCTTTTCTCCTCTTAATATAGCTTTATAATCGCCTTCTTCTAATAAAGGATTAGCAACTATTCTAATTTTTCCATCATTTTTTATAAACCTTTCTAAACCTTTCCCAAGTGCTGATAAGCTTGAACTTGTAAAATATCCCACTGCCCTATCATATCTTGAACTTACATTTAAACACTTTTCATAAAAATCTATACTAAGCTTGTCTTTATTAGATCTATATTTAAATTGAAGATCTAAATTACTTAAACACCTCATTAACTACTCCTTAATCTTAAATCTTCCCATTTCATCAATTTCAAATAATTCTGATGTTAATATTTCATAAGGTAATGATCTATTTTTTTGATTATTATATATTACACCTTGATCTACTAAAAACTTATATATATGATCAATATGTTTTACTCCATTGTATTCATTCGTAATAATATGTTTAACTAACTCATCAAATCTTTTAATTGAAGAACTATCCTTTACTAAAATTACTCTATCTGTCCCTCCAACATAATCATAGTAAACTCTTTTTACTCTTCTATACTTCTTTCCATTCACTAAGCTAGATATTAATTCTGGCTCCCACGTAAAATCAATTTCAGGTAACCTTCTTCTTAATCTTGATATATTATTAACCACAATATATTCCTTTTCACCTATTTCTAAATCCAATAAGCTATATACACAATTAATTACATTTGATTCCATTTGTTCTAGTTTATCTTTATAAACAATCTCTACATTTGATATTAAATAGTAAACTTTTTCTTCTATTAATTTAGTAAATACATTTCCAATACTCGCTTCTCTATATCCAATTTCCTTTAACAAATTTTTTATTTTTTCTTTTTTATGGACTTCTCTAAATTTACTTACAACAATATCCTCTGGTGACCTTATCTTACTATCCTCATAGTACAGTAAATTAGTATGACCTTTTAAATACGGATCTAAAAATTTAATAATAGCCGCAATCCCTTCTCCAGATTTAATATGAAAGTATTTAAAAAAAGTATATAGTTCTGTATCAGTCATAGCCTTAGAATAAATAAATTGTGTAGATACAACTCCATACTTACTTAATGATTCACTTATCCTCTCTTTAAACTTTGATTTTATATTTTCACTTAATAATTCATTTGATATTAATGTGATATAATTTCCAATCTTAATAATTTCATTACTTTTTGAAATAGTATCTTCTAACTTAAATAGTTCCCATCTAAGTTCACTTAAAACTTCATTTTTTAATACTACCCCACTATTTTCGCTAATATACTCTTTGACAATATCTTCCCTACTTTTATTCATAATATCCTTGTTAGCATTATAAGTTATAGACATAGTATTTCCCTTACCTGTACTATACTTATCACTAAAAAAATTTTTTATTATAGAGTAAAAATAATACTTGTTGGGGATACCTACATTGGATAATTCATTTTGATGATATTTTATAACATCTTGTGCTGTTGTAATTTCAACCAATTTCAATGTATCTTCCAAAACCTTATCTGCTAACTGCTTTGTTTGATCATGAACATTCCATTTTGTTATATGAATATACTCATTTTTATCTATACAAATCATATTGGGATTTTCCATTATTCTAGATTTAACAGTTCTTATACTTTTATCTGAAATATCATCTTCAAAAATGTCAATATATGTCCTCTTCAATATATCTAATCCCTGATCATCTATTTTTATAGAATTTTCAATATACCTATTAGCAATCCACTCATATCCTTTTTGTAGGGAAAATGCATTCTTAGAGTATAATTTACCATATTTTTTATATCCTAATTTAATTAAATGTTTTTCTATTTTGTATTTTTCTAACTCCTTAAAACCTACTATTTCATATATCTCATTTAATCCATCTAAAACATCGTCTATAATAAACTCCTCCTCTAAATACTCTATAATCTCATTGTTTAATTCTTTAATATATCCGTCATCATTTAAAGTGAGTATTTCCATATCTTTGAAAATTAAATCTTCCCTTAATTCTAAGAAAATTTTAATTCCTAATCTATTTTCTTCATTAACAGAATTAAGTATTTCACTAATTTCAATAAACTTAAAATTAATAAACTCTAATTTGAGACTGCTTATAATATCATACTTATTATACATTCTCATTAAATTTTTATTTGACTTAATAATTTTTTGTCTTATTCTTTCTCTTGTTAAATTATATTCCTTCCCTATTTCCTCAAGGGTATTCCCCAATAAATACCTTTTATTTAATATTTTTTTATCATCATCCTTAAGAATATTAACAGAAGTCTCTATTATATTATTTATATCCATTAAATTATTAATTTTTCGTATAATATCTGCAAATTCTTTTTTACATTCTTTATCTAAGCTATACTCGTCTAATTTTGTATTTTGAATTTCTTGAAACATTTTTTCTTCAATACCATCTAAATCTAAATCTACGTCTAGCAATAATGCTATATCTTTAATCTTTTTAAACTTTATTTTTTTAAACCAATATTCATTAATTTTAATGATAAAATCTGCTAAAAGTTTATCTTTTGATTTTGTAACCTCTATTAGTCCATCTAATTCACTAAATAATCTTTTACATTTTGCAGCTCCCATCTTAGGTATTCTTATAAAACCACTCTCAATTTCTTCTAATATATCCTTTAGCTTTTCCTTATTATTCTCATAACAATAAATCAAGAACGTTCTTTCATTAAATACATCTTTAATCTTTTCATTTAATAGGTTCAACTCTTTGATTTTGTGTAAATATTTTTCAGGTTTTATATCAATTCCATCATCGTATCCTTTTTCCATTTTAGATTCAATTGACAATATAATTTCTTCAATATTTTCCAATTTTTCTTTAACTAGATCAAACTTCTTTTTACCTATACCTTTAAACTTTGAAAAATTGTAAAGAGACTTCCCATCTAAATCATTAATTAGTATAATATCATTCTTTATGCAATAATCTATAAACATTCTCTCATTTGATTTTAAAAAAATTTTCTTTACTTCCTTATTCTTAATATCTTCTGGAATTGAATTAAATATATTATTTAATTCTTCTATAATTAGATATTCATTATCTGTTTCTTTCTCTTTCTGACCTTCATTTATCATATTCCATTTCTTGTTTGCTTTGTCAATATATTTTATTTCAAAAGTTTCTTTTTTAAATATTTTAAATCCAACTCTAATAAATTCTTCTTTCAATTTTTCAATATTTACATTTTTATCAATAACTTTGAAAGCCTCAATAAACATAAAGTTAAAGAATTTGTCATTATCTACTTTATATTTGTTAAGAAAATCTCCCAAATTATACTCCTCAAAACTAATTTCTAATGATCTAAATTCATTTTCGCTTTTAAAAATGAATTCATTTGATTCAATAGTAATATTTTTTAATATATTTTGTTCTTTCTCTAAATGAAACTTTCCACCTCTCAAAAGTATTTCATTTATTAGCTTTAAAAAAGCATATCTGTCACTTATGTAAATACATCTAATGTAATCTATATCTACTTTACCATCTTTATTAATCTTAATTAATTGTAAATAATCCTTACTTGCATTCTCTATTATATTATACATATATCCTAGTTCAATATATTCTTTCATTAATCTACTCCATCTTTTATTAACTTTTCGTTTTATTTCTACGCTCTTTACTGTATTTTACAACGTCTATCTGCTTATACAAAACATTCAATATCTATACTATGAAATTCTATAAATCCATATCATGTGCAAAATAATACTCTTGATTAATTATTTTTCAAAAATATAATTTATCACCTAAATTTCTTATACTTCAATATTTCAATATTATGTATTGTTTTAAATATTATCTATTTTATTATAACATAACTTGTAATATATTATTAATTATGGTATGGTTCACTATTCCTAATTCCAAACTAATTTATAAACATAAAAATAGAATAGCTTTTATGTTTATAAAAACAAAAAAAGCTATGCTAATATAATTTATTTCTAATCTCTATATCTAGTATTTATATAATGTTCATATAATTTATTAAATCCTTTAATTCCTATAGCTTTGGCTGTATTTTCATTATAATATTGTTTTAATTCTTCTACCTTAGATATAGAAGCTTCATATTGTATTGTAATTACATTGCTTCGGAAATTAATTTTATTTTTTTTAACAAAATCAATTACTTCATTAAATATATCTTCTTTATTCTTCATAAATTCACTTTTATCTCCATAATATACAATTTCAATTATACAATCCGTATAAGTATGTTTAGCTTCATTTAATAAGTTCCATTTAACTTCTTTAGTTTTTACTCTATCATAAACCATATAATCATTTATAAATAAGTCAATGCCAGAAATATCATATTTATTTCCTTTGTATAACTCTACCTTACAGTTATCTAAAATCAAACAAGAATTTATTTTTTTTGCCTCAATATTTTTGGGTTTTATATATATATCATTTAATTGAATTATAAGTTTTTCTTTATCTATAAATTTACTATACATTCTTCCTAGCTTTAATATAACATCATTTAGAAAACCAAATTTAATTATTTTCTTTTTTATTTCACCCTCCAGATCACTTATAACTACAATAGTTCCTTCTGGCACATCTGGATCGTAATTTATATCTTCACTTTGAGATACTAATTCCTCATTTCCTAATTTAATATCTAGTGAAAATTTTCTTGCACATCCTTTTTTATTTGAAAATATATATATTTTATTTCCTAATCTAAATAAAGATTTTTTGATGCCTAATCCTAGTATTTCATTTTTATTATCGTTACCTATTTTAAATATATCCTTATCAGTTATACTACTATCTATTCCTCCACTATTATCACTTATAACTATTGAATCCTCTAATATATTTATATACACCCTACATGGATCTTTATTAATAATTATTTTTTCTCTAGCTTTTATTGAGTTATCTATAAACCTACTTAACGATTTTGCTATGTGTTCATCTTCTGATAGTTCTTTCTTTAAAAAAGCCTTACTTATGACAACTTTATTTTTCTTATCCATAATTCACCTTTTATATTTAGTACTATAATAAAACTATATTCAATGATCCTATATTTTAACACAATAAATATAATATTTAAAATAACTAAAAATATTAATTTAATTCAGATGAATATTGCTCATCAAATCTGTGTTTTCAACTCTTAAATCTATTAAGGAGCCTCAAAAAAATATAAACTGAAATTTTGCATAAACTAATAAAAAACTATGGAAGTGATAAAAGTGACTGAAATTGAAAAAGCATATATTGCTGGAATTATAGATGGTGAAGGAGGTATAATACTTACAAAATTTCATAATAATCAATTTCCTGCACTTTGTGTTAGTATAAGTTCTACAACATTAGAACTTTTAGAATGGATAAAATCTGAAGCAAATATGGATACAATAAAATCTAAAAAAAATTATAATATTGAAAAACATAAAGATTCTTATTCATATACAATTAAATATAATGACGCAATTGAATTCTTAAAATATATTAAACCTTACTTAATCATAAATGTGAAAAAAGAACGTGCAAAATTAATTATTAATGAGTATAAATCTGTAACTCCTAGGAATGGTAGATATACTAATGAAATGCTCGAAGCTAAGAATAATTTTTATGAGAAGTTTATCAGAATAAGGTAAAAAGCTCTATGCAATCTGCATAGAGCTTTATTTTCTGGTGGAGGCGAGGGGACACTTGTTCTATTGTTATCCAATAGCGCTGACTATATTTTAACCATAATCTTACAATTAGGTTCTTGGCGTATTATAGAAGTATAGTTTAGTTTTTAACCTTCTATCCTAGTACCTCATATTCTCCTTAGAGAACTTAGAAGCCTATAAGTCGATACGGGGCTGTTAGATTTCCCTACATACCCCTCGGTATTGCCGTCATCTTAATATGTTACGGTTTCACCGATAAAGCCAAGTTTTCACTTATGAATCACTTCATAAGGCGACTCTTTCATGAATCGAACCCCTGTCCGAAAGTAGCAACACTACAGCATCTCCGAGTGCAGTCAGTATTTTAACATTCCCTACGTTTCACTCCCACTGACAGGATTGAAATTTCAGTAGCTTCATAAATTCCGTCCCTAGGTCAAAGCTTTCCTAGGTGCGATTCCCCACTAGTCGACGCCCTATCCTAAGTCGTGGGACTCCTAGGTAGAACGAGCAGCTATATTAAGCTGCTAATGCAAAATTATCTTCTGCGTTTACATTTAAATCCCCAGTTTTTTAACGCTGGTCCAGGGAACCATCGACTCGCTTCTGTAGCACAACATACCCCCGTCGAAAGCCATGTACGCCCCCATGTTAGGTTTGTGCTTTTACACAATATTTAATTTTCAAAATACTATTTAGTACACTAATAGTATAATATATATTTATAAAATTGTCCAATAGAACAATTTAGTAACGCATTCTTTCTTTCATTTGTCTGTCTATATCACGCTTTGCAGATTTTGCAGCTATAGCATCTCTCTTATCATAATTCTTTTTACCTTTCGCAACTCCAAGGGCTACTTTTACTCTTCCTTTTTTAAGGTAAAGACTAAGTGGTATTAGTGTATACCCCTGTTGCGCTGTATATCCTAATAAAGTGTTAATTTGACTTTTGTGAAGTAATAACTTTCTTTCTCTTAAAGGATCTTTGTTAAATATGTTTCCTTGCTCATAAGGGCTTATATGCATATTACATACAAAAACTTCTCCATTTTTGATACTTGCATAACTATCCTTTAAATTAGCTTTACCACCTCTTATAGACTTTACTTCTGTTCCAACAAGAGCTATACCAGCTTCAAAAGTTTCTTCTATAAAATATTCGTGATGAGCTTTTCTATTTTGTGCAAGGGTATTGTTTTTTTTATCCTTAGCCATCTAAACACCTACTTTTCATATACTCTCTTGTGGAAATAAATTATATACCATTGAAGGCTATAAGTCAAGAATAGGTAGCACTTAAAATTTAGTATATACTAGCTAAATTTAACTGCTACCTAGATTGTCTTTATTTATTTAACATTATATCTATTTCGTCATTTAATCTTTCATCTTCTTCTGATAAAATCAGTTGTTCTCCTATATTCTCTATAGGCATTTCTGGTATTTCATGTTCTTCATTTTCTTCTTCATCTTTTATTAAATCAAAGTATATTTCATATGATGCTAAGTCTACTCTTGATACTCTTATTTTAGCCTCATCACCTAATCTATATACATTTTTTCTTCTCTCACCAACTAAACATAAATGGTCTTCATCATATACATAATAATCATCATCCATAGTACTTATATGAATTAATCCTTCTATTGTATTAGGAAGTTGAACAAACATTCCAAAATTAGTTACAGAAGATACTATACCAGTATATTCTTCTCCTATCTTAGTACTCATATATTCAGCTTTCTTTAGGTCATCAACTTCTCTTTCAGCTTCCATTGCAAGTCTTTCCATATCAGATGATTGCATAGATGCATAGTCTACTGCATTTTCTAATTGTCTAAATCTCTTTTCATCTATAGTTCCATCCAATGATTCTTTAATTATTCTATGAATAATTAAATCTGGATATCTTCTTATAGGTGATGTAAAGTGACAATAAAATTTTGCTGCAAGACCAAAGTGTCCTACGCATTGAGGTGCATATCTCGCTTGTTTTAACGATCTAAGAAGCAATGTATTTACCACTGTTTCTTCTTTTTTGCCTTTTACTGATTCAATTATTTCTTGTAATGCCTTAGGATGTACTTCTTTATTTGGTTTTATAAAGTATCCTAAATTATATGCAAATTCTCTAAATCTTTGAAGTTTTTCTTCATCTGGATCCTCATGTATTCTATATACAAAAGGAAGCTTAGTCCAATACATATGTTCAGCTACAGTTTCATTACAAACAAGCATAAATTCTTCTATTATTCTATTTGCAATAGCACGTTCATATGGTTTTACATCTATTGGCTTTCCATTATCATCTAAAATTATCTTACTTTCTTCAAATTCGAAATCTATTGCACCTCTTGAAATTCTCTTCTTATATAGAATTTCACATAATTTTTCCATTAACTTAAAGTCTTCATATAAATATTTATACTTTTCTATAGTTTCTTCATCTTTATCTCTTAATATCTTAGTTACATCAGTATATGTCATTCTTTCATTTGTCTTTATTATACTTTTTGTAATTCTATAATCTACAACTTTACCCTTGTCATTTATCTCCATGAAACAAGTCATTGCAAGTCTATTTACCTTAGGATTTAAACTACATATACCATTAGATAATTCCTTTGGAAGCATTGGTATTACTTTATTTATTAAATAGACTGAAGTTGCTCTCTTTAAAGCTTCTCTATCTAGTGGACTCTTTTCTTTTACATAGTGAGATACATCTGCAATATGTACTCCTAATAAATAGTTTCCGTTATCAAGTTTTTTTATAGATACTGCATCATCTAAATCTTTAGCATCTTCTCCATCAATAGTTACCATTGTAACATCTGTTAAATCTTCTCTACCCTTATTATCAAATTCTTCTTCTGGTATCTCTTGAGGTATATTCATGGCATATCCTTGAACTTTTGCTGGGAATTCTTCTGGTAATTTATATTTCTTTATTATTGTTAAAATATCAATTCCCTTTTCTCCCTTTTTACCTAAAACTTCTACAACTTTACCTTCTGGATTTCTTCTCTTCTCAGGCCACTGTGTAATATTTACTATTACTACATCTCCATTTGTAGCTCCGTTTGTATGTTCTTTTGGAATAAATATATCCTGATGAATTCTTTTTTCTTCAGGTACTACAAATCCAAAATTTTTGCTAGCTTCAAAAACACCTATTATTGTTTGATTAGCTCTTTCAGTTACTCGAATTATTTCTCCTTCACGTCTTTTTCCATTGTTTTCTTCCTTAAGAACTTGAGCTACTACTCTATCACCGTGCATAGCACCATTCATATATGAAGAAATTACAAAAAGATCAGGACTTCCATCCTCAGGTATAACAAATCCATATCCCCTTTGATGTCCTTGAAGTCTTCCTACTACAAGTCCCATCTTTTCTGGTATTCCGTAATGATTTGTTCTAGTTTTAATAATGCTACCTTCCTTTTCCATAGTTTTAAGAAGTTCTTTAAAACTTTTCATATCTCTTTTTGAAATTCCAAATATCCTTGCAAGTTCTTGTATATCCATAGGTTTATATGCTTGCTCTTTCATAAAACCTAAAAGTATAGTTTTTATATTCATTTTCTTCCCTCCAATCAAGTATTCTCATAATTATTTCTTCTCATTATTAGTCTTGTACATTTCAGCTTATTGTATTCAACAATATATGAAATCATACTATATTTAACTTATACACACCGTTATTGCTTACTGAACATTATACCACTTATCCCATAAAAATCATATTTGTAAATTTAACTATATTAAATTTTTAGAAAAATCATAATAAAATACCATAAGCACCCATTAAATATGCCTATGGTATTTAATAATTTTTATTTATTTAAATAATTTCAATAATATTCCTCCATTATTAGCTATAAGGGTTGCAAATACCAGTGATACTATTGTCATTAATTTTATTAATATATTCATAGCAGGTCCTGATGTATCTTTAAATGGATCACCTACAGTATCTCCTACTACAGATGCTTTATGTGCATCTCCTCCTTTTCCACCATGAGCTCCACCTTCTATATATTTTTTAGCATTATCCCAAGCTCCACCTGCATTTGCCATTAGTATTGCAATTAAAACTCCTGATGATACTGCTCCACCTATTAATCCCCCTAACGCTTCAACACCTAGAAGCATACCTACTGCTAAAGGAACTATTATAGCTAATATTCCTGGAAGTATCATTTCTTTTAAAGCTGCTGATGTTGAAATATCAACACATTTTTTATAATTTGGTTTTGCTTTTCCTTCCATGATTCCTGGTATTGTTTTAAATTGATATCTAACTTCTTCTATCATCTCATTTGCTGCTTTTCCTACAGATTCCATTGTTAAAGCTCCAAATAAGAATGGTAGCATTGCCCCTATTAACAAACCTACTAATGTAACAGGTTTAATAAGATTTATTGCATCAAGTCCTGTTTTTTGTGCATAAGATGCAAATAATGCAAGGGCTGTTAATGCTGCTGATCCAATTGCAAAACCTTTTCCTATGGCTGCTGTAGTATTACCTACAGAATCTAATTTGTCAGTAATTTCTCTAACTTCTGGTGGAAGTTCAGCCATTTCAGCTATTCCCCCAGCGTTATCTGCTATAGGTCCGTATGCATCAACTGCAACTGTAATACCTGTAGTTGAAAGCATTCCTACTGCTGCAAGAGATATTCCATATAATCCTAGCTCCGGATTAACAGTTCCTCCCATTATATAAAATGAAAATAATACTCCTATGGATATAAGGATAATTGGTATAACAGTTGAATACATTCCAACTGCAAATCCTGATATTATTGTTGTTGCTGCACCTGTTTCTGATTGCCTTGCAATTCTTTGTACGTATTTATATCTATCAGATGTATATACTTCTGTAACTTTTCCTATTAATATTCCTACAATTAATCCTGCAAATATTGCACCAAAAGCTTTATAATCTCCAAAGGTATTTTTACTAAATATAAATGATCCTATAATAACTAATATTCCTCCAATATAAGTTCCTGTATTAAGTGCTTTTTGTGGATTACTACTTTTACTTCCCCTTGCAAAAATCACCCCTATAATTGATGCTATTATACCTATAGATGCTAACATGAGAGGAAATATTATTTTATCTTCATTTCCTTTAAATAAAAAATATCCTAATGTTAATGCTGAAATTATAGATCCTACATAGGATTCAAATAAGTCAGCTCCCATACCAGCCACATCTCCTACATTATCTCCAACATTATCAGCTATAACAGCTGGATTTCTAGGATCATCTTCTGGTATACCTGCTTCTACTTTACCAACAAGATCTGCACCAACGTCAGCTGCCTTTGTATATATTCCTCCACCCACACGAGCAAATAATGCTATGGAACTTGCGCCAAGGCCAAATCCAGTTATATAATCAGGATTATCTCCAAATAATAAACAAAAAACTGAAAGTCCAAGTATGCCAAGTCCAACAACAGATAATCCCATAACTGCTCCACCAGAAAATGCTATCTTTAATGCTTTGCTTTGACCTGTTTTTGCTGCTTCAGCTGTTCTTACATTAGCTCTTGTTGCTACATTCATTCCAAAATAACCAGCTAAAATTGAAAATATAGCTCCACATATAAAGCATATGGCTGTCTTATAATCAAGTGCTAAAATTATAATTATTGATACAACTACTATAAATCCAGCAAGATATTTGTATTCTCTTCTCAAAAATGCCATAGCTCCTTCATGGATATACCCTGATATTTCTGTCATTCTCTCATTACCTGCGTTTTCTTTAATTATGCCATTACTAAAAGTTAAAGCACAGATTAATGCTAGTATTCCAGATACTATTGGTAAATATGCACTCATATTACTCCTCCTTTTTTTAATTAATAATTACTTGAGCGCTATAATAAATGTATGTTTTTATTGTAAAATAAAAAAGCATATAAATCTTATAAAAGATTTATATGCTTAATTTACATATCATATGTATTATATTTATTTTTAATAACTATTTACCAGTTAATGTTAATCCTATTGTTATAAATACAAAAATTATTGCTAAGATAACTGTTGTTTTTGCTAAAACTGATTCATATGTTTTTGTTTTGTTTTTAGAATAAAATGTATCATTTCCAGAAGAAACCAAGTTAAATCCATCTGCTTTAGCTGGTTGTTTTAAAATTACAGCTATTATAGCTATTCCAACTATTATTTCTGATATCTGTAAAAATGTATGCATAATCATACACCTCCCTATTCCTTTTAATTAATTCCATTCTATACCTACTATAAAAAATATTTTATCATACCATATATTAAATTACAATATAAAGCATATTATATAAATTCTCATGATATAATAAATGCTTATGACATTAAGCCACAAGCATTTATTAAAAAATATATTAAAGATTATCTTATTTCTTTATATTGTAGAAAGCTTTTAATCCTCTATATTCACCCATAGTATTTAATTCTTCTTCAATTCTTAATAATTGATTGTATTTTGCAACTCTTTCAGTTCTTGCTGGAGCACCAGTTTTTATTTGTCCTGCATTAACTGCAACAACAAGATCAGCAATTGTAGTATCTTCAGTTTCTCCAGATCTATGAGAAACAACAGCAGTATATCCTGCTCTTTCAGCCATTTCTATAGTATTTAATGTTTCAGTTAATGTTCCTATTTGGTTAAGTTTTATAAGTATTGAGTTAGCAACCTTTCTTTCAATACCCATTGAAAGTCTCTTAGTATTAGTTACAAATAAATCATCTCCTACTAATTGAATCTTTCCACCTAATTTTTCAGTCATTAACTTCCATCCATCCCAATCTTCTTCTGCCATACCATCTTCAATTGAGATTATTGGATATTTTTCTACTAATTTAGCATAGTATTCAACCATTTCAGCTGGAGTTAATTCTCTTCCTTCACCCTTTAATTCATACTTATTAGTATCTGTATTAAAGAATTCTGAAGATGCTGGATCTAATGCTATAAATACTTCTTCCCCTGGTTTATATCCTGCTTTTTCTACAGCTTCAATTATAACTTGAATAGCTTCTTCATTACTATTTAAGTTAGGAGCAAATCCACCTTCGTCACCAACACCTGTTGATAATCCTTTATCTTTCAATATATTTTTTAATGTATGATATATTTCAGCACACATTCTTAAAGCATGTGAAAAATTTCTTGCTCCTGCAGGCATAATCATAAATTCTTGTAAATCTACGTTATTGTCAGCATGTGAACCACCATTCATTATATTCATCATAGGTACTGGTAAAACTTTTGCATTAACTCCACCTATGTATTGATATAAACTAATTCCTAAATATTCAGCAGCTGCTCTAGCACAAGCAAGTGATACTCCAAGCATTGCATTTGCTCCAAGTTTTCCTTTGTTATCTGTTCCATCAAGTTCTATCATGATCTTATCAATAGCAACTTGGTCAAATGCATTTAATCCAACTAATTCTTCTGCAATAATTTCATTTACATTTTCAACAGCCTTCTCAACGCTTTTTCCCATATATCTTGACTTGTCATTATCTCTTAATTCAACGGCTTCGAATATACCAGTTGAAGCTCCTGATGGCACTGCTGCTCTTCCTACTGTACCATCTTCTAGTTCAACTTCTACTTCTACAGTAGGATTTCCCCTTGAATCTAGAATCTGTCTTGCATAAACGTCTACTATCTCTACAAAAGTTTTCATTAACCATTACCTCCTAAATTTAACGTAAAAAATATATATTATACAGTAGACAGTAATAATACTGCCTACTGTAATTTTTTACATATGTGGTTCATTCTATACATAGGTTAAAAATTATTTAAAAAGACTTTTTCCTGTCATTTCTTTTGGAACTTCAAGTTCCATTGTTTGTAACATTGTAGGTGCTATATCTGCAAGTATTCCTTCTTCTTTTAATTGTTTTTCTTTTGCATCATTTGCAATATAAGCAAATGGTACAAAGTTTGTTGTATGAGCAGTCATAGGCTTTCCATTAGAATAATCTATCATTTGCTCACAGTTTCCATGGTCTGCAGTTATAAATAAAGCACCATTTTTCTCTAGTATTTTATCCATAACCTTTCCTAAACATTCATCAACAGTTTCAACTGCTTTAACTGCTGCTTCAACAACGCCTGTATGACCTACCATATCTGGATTTGCATAATTTAATATAATCATATCATATTCGTCTGAATCTATTCTCTTTATAACTTCATCAGTTACTTCATATGCACTCATTTCAGGTTTTAAGTCATATGTTGCAACCTTTGGAGAAGGTATTAATGCTCTATCTTCATCTTTATTAGCTTCTTCAACTCCACCATTAAAGAAGAATGTAACGTGAGCATATTTTTCTGTTTCAGCAATTCTTAATTGTTTCTTTCCTTTATTGCTTACATATTCTCCTAATGTATTTTCATAACTTTCAGGTCCAAAAGCTACTTCTACTCCTTCAATTGTACTATCATATTCAGTCATAGTAACAAAAGTTAAGTTTAATGTTTCTCTTTTAAATCCATCAAATACTTTATCATTTATAGCTCTTGTAATTTGTCTTGCTCTATCAGGTCTAAAGTTAAAGAATATAACAGAATCCTTATTTTGAATTGTAGCAATAGGTTTTCCATCCTTTTCTATAACTGCTGGAAGTACAAATTCATCTGTTTTATTATCATGATAAGATGCTTCTACAGCTTCTTTTGCTGAAGTTGTAACCTCTCCCTTGCCAAGTACCATAGCATTGTACGCAAGTTCAATTCTTTCCCATCTCTTATCCCTATCCATTGCATAGTATCTTCCTGAAACAGAAGCAATACTTCCTACACCTACTTTATTCATGTAGTCTTCTATTTCTTCTATATATGTTAACGCTGATTGAGGAGCAGTATCTCTTCCATCTAAAAATGCATGAACATACACTTTTTTAAGACCATTTTGTGCAGCTAAATCTATTAATCCTTTTAAGTGATCTATATGTGAATGAACTCCACCATCAGATAATAATCCCATTAAATGAAGTGAAGAATTATTTTCTTTAGCATTATTTACAGCTTTTAATAAAGCTTCATTTTTAAATATGTCTCCATCTTCAATAGCTTTTGTTATTCTTGTAAGTGCTTGATATACAATTCTACCTGCACCTATGTTTAAATGGCCAACTTCTGAATTACCCATTTGACCTTCTGGAAGTCCTACAGATAATCCACTTGCTCCTAATACTGTATGAGGATATTCTTTAAATATTTTATCTAAGTTAGGTGTTTTAGCTAATGTATATGCATTACCATCTTTATGATTTGATAATCCAAGTCCGTCTAAAATAGCTAACATTACAGGTTTTTTTGCCATTTTATTCACCTCCGTAAGTCAATGACTAATAAATAAAATTTATTAGTCATTTTTCTTATAGCAATATATTATTTTCTATATTATTTATCAAAGTTTACTATTGCAGCAAAGTCAGCAGCTTTTAATGATGCTCCTCCTATAAGACCACCATCTATGTTTGGTTTTGCCATTTGTTCTTTTATAGTAGATGGTTTAACAGATCCACCATATTGAATTCTCATTTTTTCAGCAGCTTCTTCTCCGAACATTCCTGCAACTGTCTTTCTTACGAAAGCTATAGTTTCTTCTGCTTGATCAGATGTAGCAGTTTTTCCTGTTCCGATAGCCCAAATTGGTTCGTAAGCTATTACAGTTTCTTCGATTTGTTCTTTAGTAAGTCCTGCTAAGTCAAGTTTGATTTGTTTTGCAAGTACTTCTTCAGTAACATCTGCTTCTCTTTCTTCTAAAGTTTCTCCTATGCAAAGGATTGGAGTTAAGTTATGTTCAAATGCTTTCTTCATTTTTTTATTTAAGTCAGCATCGTTTTCTCCGAAGTATTGTCTTCTTTCACTATGTCCTAATATAACATATTTTACTCCTAATTCTTCAAGCATAGATGGTGCTGTTTCTCCAGTGAATGCTCCACTTTCTTCAAAGTGCATATTTTGAGCTCCAACTTTTATGTTAGTTCCTTCAGTAGCTTTTACTATTGCTTCTAGACATAAAGTTGATGGACAAACTACTACATCACAGTTTGCATCTGCTACTAATGGTTTTAATTCTTCAACAAGTTTAACTCCTTGTGAAATTGTATTGTTCATTTTCCAGTTTCCTGCTATAATTGCTTTTCTCATTTTACACCCTCCAAATTTTATTTAGGTGTGGCAAAATAGTATTTTATACTTTTCCGCCTCCCCCTAATACCTAATATTTAATATGTTCAATTTTATATAATTTTATTTATCTGAAAGAGCTACTATTCCTGGTAGTTCTTTTCCTTCTAAAAATTCAAGTGATGCTCCACCACCAGTTGATATGTGAGTCATCTTATCTCCAAATCCTAATTGGTTAACAGCAGCAGCACTATCTCCTCCACCAATAATTGTTGTAGCATCAGCTTCAGCCATAGATTCTGCAACTGCTATAGTTCCTTTTGCAAAGTTTGCAAATTCAAATACTCCCATAGGTCCATTCCAAACAACAGTTTTAGCTTCTCTTACTGCATCTGCATATAATTTAGAAGTCTTAGGTCCAATATCAAGTCCCATAAATCCTTCTGGAATATTAGCATCTTCTGTAGTTACAGGTGTTGTATCTGCACTAAATTCTTCTCCAACTATATTGTCGATAGGTAATAGTAATTTAACTCCCTTATCTTTAGCCTTATCCATCATTTCTTTAGCATATTCTACTTTATCTTCTTCTACTAATGATTTTCCTATTGTGTATCCTTGTGCTTTTAAGAATGTATAAGCCATTCCTCCACCAATGATTAATGTATCAACTTTTTCAAGTAAGTTGTTTATAACATTGATCTTATCAGAAACTTTAGCTCCACCTAGTATTGCAACAAATGGTCTAACTGGGCTTTCAACAGCATCTCCTAAGAATTGTAATTCTTTTTGAATTAAGTATCCACAAGCTGCTTCATCTACAAATTCTGTAACTCCAACAGTTGAACAGTGAGCTCTGTGAGCTGTTCCAAATGCATCATTTACAAAAACATCTGCAAGTGAAGCTAATTCTTTAGAGAAGTTTTCTTCGTTTTTAGTTTCTTCTTTTCTATATCTTGTGTTTTGAAGTAATACTACATCTCCATCTTTCATGTTAGATACAGCATTTTTAGCATTTTCTCCAACTACATTATCATCTGCTGCAAATATAACTTCTTTGTTTAATAGTTCTGATAATCTTTTAGCTACTGGTGCTAATGATAATTCCGGTTTTGCTTCTCCCTTTGGTTTTCCAAGATGTGAGCAAAGAATAACTTTTGCTCCCCCATTTACTAAGTATTGAATTGTTGGAAGTGCTCCTACTAGTCTATTTTCATCTGTTATAACGCCATCTTTTAGAGGAACGTTAAAATCACATCTTACTAATACTCTTTTACCTTTAACTTGAATATCTTCTACGGTTTTTTTATTTAATTTCATAACCATATCTCCTTCCAGTTTTATTAGTTAATAATATTTAAATTTTAAATATAGTTACTTATTAATTACTAACAGTTATTGTTCCACACTCTTCTATAATTATTATCTTAATAATATTGTATAGTGTGTAGGTCTTTTAAAGTCCCAGGGTTTAATTATTTGTCCCACTTCCATTATAATGTAACTACTGATATTTTTAAATAGTATTTTAAAATTTTTATTCTATAAAAAAAAGTTTTACTCCATAAACTTTTTTTTATAGAATAAATTTGAAAATTTCATAATATAAAAAACCTTAAGTGGATTTTTTTGTATAACACTTAAGGTTTTTTAATTTCTTTAAATTAATAAATAATTATTTTTTATCTTTCTCCTTTAATGTAAGGTTTTCCATCTGCCTTAGGACATTCTGTTTTACCAACAAATCCAGCAAGGGCAAGCATTGTTAGTATATACGGTATACTTTGATAAAACTCATTTGGTAAATTTATGGAAAATCCTTGAGCTATCATTTGGAATGCTGTTCCAAAAGCAAATAACATACATGCTCCCATTGTACCTATTGGTTTCCAGTTGCCAAAAATCATAGCAGCAAGAGCAATAAATCCACGACCAGATACCATTCCTTCTTTGTATAATGGAGTCATTCCTATAGATAATGCAGCTCCACCAAGTCCAGCTAAAATCCCCGATATAATTACACATATATATCTCATCTTATAAACATTAATTCCCATAGTATCTGCTGCACTTGGATGTTCTCCAACTGCTCTTATTCTTAAACCAAATGGTGTTTTATATAATACAAAATGAGATACAAAAACTAATATTAATGCCAATATAACAAACCAATTTAAGTTGTTTAAAATAGGTACCTTCTTTAA
Source organism: Clostridium novyi (assembly GCF_003614235.1). Next base: position 351,849 of record NZ_CP029458.1, read on the forward strand.
AAACCCTGGTAAGTTATATGATAACTTGGCAACTACATTAGTTTGTCCACCAGTTTTAAATATAGGTCCTATTAAAAAACTAGCAAGTGCCAATGCAAATAAATTTATTGCAGTACCTGAAATAATTTGATCAGCTCTTAAATTTATACTTAGAAAAGCATGGACTAAAGAAATGGCTCCACCTGCTAACATAGCACATAGTATTCCTATTAAGGGACTTTTTGTTTCATGGGTTCCTAGTACCCCAAAGAAAGCACCCATAATCATCATACCTTCAAGTCCAATATTAACTACTCCTGATTTTTCCGAAAATACTCCTCCAAGAGCTGCAAATATAAGTGGTGCTGCTGTTCTTAGAGTTGCGGCTATTAATGCTACAATCATACAATTACTCATTTATTACCGCTCCCTTCTGTTTCTTCTCTTCAAAATATTTAATTATATAATCTGTTGCAACAAATATTATTACTATTGATTGTATTAAATAAACTATTTCTTTAGGTATTTCATTTAATTGCAATATTGCTGAACTACTCTTTAACGCACCAAATAATATTGATGATGCTATACATCCAATTGGATTAGATCTTGCAAGAAGTGCTACAGCTATACCGTCAAAACCAAATCCAGGAAGACCCATTAAATCTTGCATTTGATGTCTAGCTCCTGCTATATAAGTCGAGCCTCCAATTCCAGCTATAGCACCTGATATAAGCATAGCAAGGATTATATTTTTCTTTATATTTATTCCTCCATATTCAGCTCCAAGAGGATTTAATCCTACCCCTCTTATTTCGTATCCTATAGTTGTTTTCCACAATAACCAATATATTATTAAGGCAACTATAATAGCAATAAATATACTAATATTAGCTTCTGTTCCCGAATCAAATTTTTGAAACATAGCACTATTTTGAATTAATGGAGTGCTTGTTCCATTTTCAGTTGAAAATCTAGATTTTTTAACTACCCAATTTACTAAATTTAATGATATATAGTTCATCATAATTGTATTAACAACCTCATTTGTTCCAAACTTAGCCTTAAGAGCTCCAGGAATAGCAGCCCATATTCCTCCTGCTATAATACCTCCAATAACCATTATTATTGCATGAACTATAGGATTTAATCCTGGAATTAATCCAAGTAATGCCCCTGCAAGCATTCCTATTACAAATTGACCTTCAACACCTATATTAAATAATCCACATTTGAATGCTATAGCATTGGCAATACCTGCAAATAATAACGGTGTTACGTATGATATTGTAGTTAATGTATTTCTGGAAGTAGAAAAACTTCCCTTCCATATCAATCTAAATAAATCTGTAAGTGCTGAAAAATACTGAGATATTCCATACCCCTTTGAGCACATTACAAAAAATACAGCTACAAATATAGATACAACAACTGCGATTAGTGGAAATATAAGACTTTTTAAAGAATTTTTAATTACATTTATCACTTGACTATTAGATGTGTTGCTTTTCTTTACATTCTTCAATGTCTTTCACCTCAATTTCACTATTTTCTAAACTTCCTCCAGCCATTAAAACACCTATCTTCTGCTCATCTGCATCCTTTCTATCTAATACTCCTACGATTTCTCCATCATACATTACAGCTATCCTATCAGCTAAAGCTAATATTTCATCAAGTTCAAAGGACACCAATAAAACAGCTTTCCCATTATCCCTCTCTCCAACTAACCTTTTATGAATAAACTCTATAGCTCCTACATCCACTCCTCTTGTTGGTTGAGCTGCTATTAAAAGATTAGGATTCTTAGAAATTTCCCTTGCTACTATTAGTTTTTGTTGATTTCCTCCTGATAAAGCAGCCGCTGAAACACTATCACTTGGAGTCCTTACATCAAATTCTTTTATAAGTTTTTTGGCATGTTCTCTAATTTTTCTGTAATTCATAAGTATATTTTTTGCAAAAGGAGCCCTATGATGAATTCCTAAAATAGAATTTTCATATAATGTATACGGTAAAATTAATCCTCTTTGTTGTCTATCTTCAGGTATATGTCCAACACCTAAATCCATTATTTCTTTTGTGGATTTCCCCATAACATTAATACTATTTATATTTATGATACCGCTTTCACCTTTTCGCAAACCAGTTAAAACTTCTATTAATTCTTTTTGTCCATTTCCATCTACTCCTGCAATTCCAACTATTTCTCCAGCTCTCACATCTAAGTCTACACCTTTTAACGCTGGTAATTTTCTACTATCCTTAGCATATAAGTTTTTAATTGATAAAATTATATCACCAGGAGATGCTTCTTTTTTATCAACTACTAGTTTAACTTTTCTTCCTACCATTAGTTCTGCAAGTTCATCTATAGAAGTATCCTTGGTATCTACAACTCCCATTGCTTTTCCTCTTCTTATTATTGTTACTCTATCACTCATCTTCATAACTTCTTTTAATTTATGAGTTATAAGTATTACTGATTTGCCTTCAGCCTTTAAGTTATCAATTATAACTCCAAGTTCATCTATTTCAGCTGGAGTTAAAACAGCTGTAGGCTCGTCTAATATTAAAATCTCCGCCCCTCTATATAAAGCCTTCAATATCTCTACCTTTTGTTGCTGTCCAACAGTAATATCTTCTATAACATCCTCAGGATTTATATTAAATCCATATCTCTCTGCTAATTTTTTTACATCTTCTTTGGCCTTCTCAATATCCAATGTTATTCCTTTTTTAGTTTCTTTTCCCAATATAATATTTTCAGCTATGGTGAAATTATGAACAAGCATAAAATGTTGATGAACCATTCCTATTCCTAGCTTTATAGCATCATTAGGATTTGTTATTTTAACCTTATTACCTTTTATATATATTTCACCTTTCTCTGGCTGATATAAACCATATAATATGTTCATTAAAGTAGTTTTTCCAGCTCCATTTTCTCCTAACAATACATGAGTTTCGCCACTTAATAAATCAAAATCTATATTATCATTGGCTATAGTACCAGGAAAGACCTTTGTAATACCTTTCATCTCTACAACTTTATTCATGTATATCCTTCCTCTCTAAATACATAACTAATATTTTAAACAGCTAGATGTAAAACCAATACACCTAGCTGTTAACTTTTCTACCTAGTTTCCTAAAATTAAATTTTTATTTTAAAGGAGCACCTTTAAATGCTTTTGCTTCTTTTGGTGTTGCTGGAACAACTATCTTTCCACTCTTTATAGCTTCTGAATATTTATCTGATAATTCTACTATGTCTTTAGGAACATTACCCTTAACATATTTTTTCATATCATCTGGAGCATTTCCTCTTGAAGATTGAGCTATTTCTACACCATTTTCTTTAAGACCAAAATTTTTAACAATACCACCTTTGAATTTTCCTTCTTTCACTTCTTTAACTGCTTCAAATACAGCAACGTCAACCTTTTTAACCATACTTGTAAGTATTACATCAGCATATTGTGGTTTTCCTTTGTCATCTAGAAGACTTAATGCTTGGTCCATATCAACACCTATAGCCCATACATTTTTCCCAGCTTTTTTCAATTCTGATGTTGCTTGGAATAACCCTATTCCAACACCACCAGCAGCATGCATTACAATATCACATCCTGCATTATATTCTGATTTTGCAAGTTCATATCCTTTGTTGGAATCAGCAAAACTATCTGCATATCTTATATCAAATTTTATATTAGGATTAATAGATTTTGCTCCTGCTACATAACCTGCTTCAAATCTTCCAACTACATCTCCTTCTTTTCCTCCTATAAATCCTAGTTTATTTGTTTTTGTCATCTTAGCTGCTATAACACCAACTAAAAAAGATCCTTCTTGCTCTTTAAATAATAATGATTGAACATTAGGAAGATTTATTTTTTCATCTATTAATGCAAAGTTCTTATCTTTCGCTCCTTTTGCTACATCCTCTAAAGACTGTTTCATTTGGTATCCTACACCAAAAGTTAAATCAGCACCAAAATCTTGTGATAAAAGTTGAAGATTTTGAACATAACTTTCTTTTCCTTTTGATTCTATTGGCTTGTACTCAGCACCTAATTCTTTTTTAGCTTTTTTTAATCCCTTATCTGCGGATTGATTGAAAGATTTATCATTAAGTCCTCCCTCATCTGTCGCTAAACCAACTTTAATACTTGACTTTTGTTCTTGTTTTGGTTCACCTTTTTTTTCGCCATTTGGATTTGCTGCATTTCCACATCCAACAAATAAAGACCCAACCATAGCAATACTAGCTATACAGGCAATGAGTTTTCTCTTTTTCATATAAATCCCCCCTAATTTACTAAATAAATTTCAGTAAACGTTTAGATAACTGAAATTTACTCTAATGTAATTAAATTGTTTTAAATCCTTTTTTTATAACTTATATATATAACTATACGATAATATATATGGTAAATCAAGTAATTTTAAGTTTATTTTTAACAATTTATTCATAATAATACAATATATTTTTTTCATTAATCATTCATATAAATAAAAAAGCTAGAATTATAATTATCCTTATAATTCTAGCTAAATGTTTTTTAAAAGTTTCATAATATTTTTATTCATAAACCTTTTCTGTATTATTTTTATTTTCCTTTTTATTTTCTTTTTCCTTATAACTAACAAATAAAGATACTATCATTCCAATTGCAGCTATACTTGCTATTATATTTCTTTTTTTCATCTAGATCCCCACCTTAAATAGATTTATTCGATTTAATCCATCTTATAATATAAATATAAGATATTAATTCTATGAAATCAACTAATTTTGAGGTTTTTCTTTAATTTTTTTAATAACAAAATTTATATTTTTAAAATAATAAAAAAATCTAGGATTATAGCAACTACAATCCTAGATATATGTTAAGTTAAAAGTTATTATTAAATATTAAATTATTTTGCAAGGTTTGCAAAGTATTTTAAAGTTCTGATTAATTGTGAAGTGTAAGACATTTCATTGTCATACCAAGAAGCAACTTTAACTAATTGTTGTCCGTTTACTTCCATAATCTTAGTTTGAGTTGCATCAAATAATGAACCAAAGTTAATTCCGATTACATCAGTAGATACGATTGGTTCTTCAGTATATCCGAAAGATTCAGTAGCTGCTGCTTTCATAGCTGCATTTACTTCTTCTACAGTTACTTTCTTTTCTAATGTACAAACTAATTCAGTTAAAGAACCAGTTATTACAGGAACACGTTGAGCTCCTCCATCTAATTTACCTTTTAATTCAGGAATAACTAAACCGATTGCTTTAGCAGCTCCAGTTGAGTTAGGAATGATACTAGCAGCAGCAGCTCTAGCTCTTCTTAAATCACCTTTTTTATGAGGACCATCTAAAGTATTTTGGTCATTTGTATAAGCGTGAATTGTAGTCATAAATCCTTTTGTTAAAGTAAAGTTATCGTGAAGTGCTTTAGCCATTGGAGCTAAGCAGTTTGTAGTACAAGATGCACCAGATATAACTGTTTCAGAACCATCTAAAACGTCTTGGTTAACGTTGAATACAACTGTTTTAATATCTCCTTGAGCAGGTGCTGATATAACAACCTTTTTAGCTCCAGCTTTTATGTGAGCTTCAGCTTTTTCTTGGCTTGTGAATAATCCTGTACATTCAAGAACTATATCTACTCCTAATTGTCCCCATGGTAAGTTTTCAGGGTTCATTTCTGCAACTACTTTAATTTCTTTTCCGTTAACGATGAAAGCTCCTTCTTTAACTTCGATTTCACCATTGAAACGTCCTTGAGATGAATCATATTTGAATAAGTGAGCTAATGTTGCAGCATCAGTTAAATCATTTATTGCAACCACTTCAAATTCAGGGTTGTCGATCATTAATCTTAATGCTAATCTTCCTATTCTTCCAAAACCATTAATCGCTACTTTTGTCATTAAAAAATACCTCCTAAAAATTTTATATTAATTATATTTTATATAATTTATAACTTAATTAATTAAAGCTCTCTGTAGTATTGTGCTCTTTTTTTATGATATTTATTATTTCTTTTGCAGCACCTTCATCAGTTATTAAAATATTTTTCTGATTATATCTTTGAACTCCTAAAATAGCCTGTGCCTTAGTTTTTCCTCCGGCTATTGCTATAAGTTTATGGATTTTTTTAGCATCTTCTCCTTTTATACCAGCAGTTGGTGTAGAAAATACTATTTTACCATTATCATTAAAATAACATCCAAAGGCCTCTCCTACAGCACCTTTTTTCTTTAACCTAAGAATCTCTTTTTCCTTAAGTCCTCTTTTTCTAGCCATTTCATCGGCTTTTCCAATTCCATATATTAATATATCTGCTTTATGTATTTTTTCAACTACTTCTTTTATACTTTCTTCATTTAATATTCCATATATCTCTGCATAATCTACATTATCTATAAGTTGTAACATTCTATAATCTGCTGATAATTTTTCTGCCAATTTAGCAACTAAAGTATTTGACTGTATCTCTACATTTCTTCCTATTCCACCTCTTGCAGGAAGCACTAAAAGATTCTTATATTCATTTAACTTTGGCATATTATCTACAAGTCTTTTTACACTTGTTCCACCAGTTAATGCTATTATATTTTTATCTTTTAATATACTTTTTAAATAGTTTGCAGCGCTTTTTCCTATTTCTTCTAATACCAGTTCATTTTCATCTACATCACCAGGAACAACTAATACATGTTTTAAATTTAGATTTTCCCTTAAAAATTCTTCCATTTCAGAAAGTCCTCTTAAATCATGGATAAACATTTTTAAAGAATCTAAAGTTTGTTTTCCTTCATAATTTACTTTCATACCATCAGCATTAATTTCAATTAAACCTTGTTTTTTGAAGAAATCTATTTCATTTCTTACTATTCTCTCACCCATACCTAGCTGACTTGCAAGCATTCTACGTCCTATAGGTTGATTATAATAAATATTAGTTAATATATTATAACGTTTATTTAGTATATCCAACAATTCTGGAACTATTTTTTTCTGGACATCTAAGTATTTCACTACAAACACCTCTCTGGTCTATTGCTGTCCCGGTAGTATAATTAATGTCCCACCTATATTATAAATCAAATACTACTTTTTTTAAAGAGATTTTGTAAAAAAAGTTAGGCAAAGTTTATTATATGTAATTTATGTAAAATTTTTATAAATAATAAAAAGACACAAATATTCTTATGCCTTCTTATTATTTATAAAACATACTCATTATATTCTAAAATCGTTTTCTTTTATTAGATGATAAAATATTCAATTCCTCTCTATATTTAGCTACAGTTCTCCTTGATATTTCCACTCCACTTTCTTTTAATATATTACAAATCTTTTGATCTGATAAAGGTTTTTTCTTATCTTCACTATTTATAAGTTCTTTTATATTATTTTTAATTATATTAACTGATACTTCTTCAAAACTATCATTTCTAGAAATCTTTGTTGTAAATAAATCCTTTATCTTTATAGTGCCTCTATCTGTATTAATATATTTATCCCTAATAGCTCTACTAATAGTAGATTCATGCATCTCTAATAATTCCGCTATATCTTTCAATGTCATTGGTTTTAATGCTTTTCTTCCGTAATCAAAATAATCCCTTTGTATCTCTAATATTTTTTCTAAAATTTTGTATATAGTACTCTCTCTTTGATTAATACTTTTTATTAAAAATACTGCACTATTTAACTTTCCCTTTATAAAATCTTTAACTTCTTTATCTTCTTTATTATTTAACATATTCTTATATAAATTATTTATATTAAGCTTTGGTATTGATGAACTATTCATTATAATATAATATTCATTATTTATTTTTTTTATATATGCTTCTGGAACTATATATTTAATTTCTTCTCCTGTAAAAAATCCTCTAGAAGGTTTTGGTTCTAAAGTTTTAATTATGTCACCATAACTTTGTGCTTGTTTTACACTTATATTTAATTCTTTTGCTATTACATTATATTTATTATTTGCTATTAATTCTAAGTAATTATCTATAATTAAAATTAAATTTTCATCATATATTTTTTTCATTCTTAACTGAATTTTTAAGCATTCTTTTAAATCCCGCGCTCCTATACCAAAAGGTTCTAATGATTGTACAATTTTTAAAGCTTCTTGTAAAACTTCTTTAGATACTCCTATTTCTTTTTGTATATCATTAATATTTATATTTAAATATCCCCTTGAATCTATATTTTCAATTATATAAGCACAAACCTTTTTTATTTTTTTATTATTTATTCCTATTATTTGATCTGTTAAAAATTCTTTCAAAGATTTTTTAGCACCAATAAAGTTAAGAGGAGATATATATTCCTTATGTTTACTATATTGTATATTTCCATATTCGCAACTATCTAAGTGCTTTAAAAATCTTTTGTAATCTATTTCATAGTTTATTTTTTCACAATCTCCAGTATTATAATCTACATCAATAACTGGATTCTCTTGAATTTCTTTTTCAACATATGTCTGAATATCAATATTAGACATTTGAAGTAATTTCACAGATAATTGCATCTGCTGAGTCATTATTAGTTTTTGTTCTTGTTTTAACTCCAAACTAAAATCCATCTTCATTTTTATCACCATCTTATAATGTAGTTATATACTTATTTTAAGTATATCATATTTAATATAGAAAAAACTTTCAAAAATTACATAATTTAAATTTTGTTTATAAAAATAAAAAAAATGCCAGCATTGCTGACATTTTCATTTTAAAATTTTTCTATAAATGCTACACCACAAGCATTTGGCCCTGAATGTGTTCCAACTACACATCCTACATCACAAACTATAAAGTTCACCCCTTTATTTTTTAATTCTTCTTCTAAAACAGAGCGTATATCATTATTATCTATCTGAAGTAATATACTTAATTCATCACTATCCATTTTTTCTAAACTTGATAGTATTGTTTTTATGGCTTTTTTTGTACCTCTTACCTTGTCAATAACAGCCATCTCACCATTTACAACTGCTAAAATCAATTTTATATTTAAAAGGTTTCCTATAGCTCCCATAGTTTTTGAAAGTCTACCACCTTTAACTAGATTGTCTAAACTAGCAAATGCATATGCATTTTTTACATGAGGAATTGTATCTTCTATGACTTTTTTTATTTCTTGTATACTATGTCCATTTTTAGCCAATTGAGCAGCTTTAATAGCTAGAAGTCCTAGTCCAGCAGTTACGTTCATACTATCTATTACAACTATATCATCAGTTTCTAACATTTCCTTAGCTATACATGCTGATTGATATGTTCCACTCATCTTAGATGAAAGATGAATTGATATTATTTTATAACCTTCCTCTAAGTACTTTTTATAATGTTCATAAAATTTATTAGGATTTATTCCTGATGTAGTTGGAAATATATTTTCTTCATCCATTTTTCTTAAAAATTCTCTTATATTTATATCTACACCATCTATATAACTTTCCTCACCAAAGTTTACTATTAGCGGTATAACATCTATGTCATATTCTCTGATAACTTGATTATTTAAATCACATGTACTATCAGTAATTATTTTAATTTTATCCATAGTAGTTACCCTCCCTATTTCATCTCTGGAAAACCTAGTTGTCTTAAAGCTTCATATGCAACTATAGATACAGTATTTGAAAGATTTAATGATCTCATAGTGGTTTTTATCATAGGTACTCTAATTCTATTTTCTATATATCTATCTCGAATGTAATCTGGTAATCCAGAAGATTCTCTACCGAACACAATAAAAACTCCTTCTTTATAGTTTACTTCATCATGATGATATTTAGCTTCTTTAGTAGTAGATAAGTAAATATTAGCATCTGGATATTTTCTTATCATATCATCAAAAGACTCATGTATTTCTAATTTTAAATAAGGCCAATAATCTAGACCAGCCCTTTTTACACTTTTATCGTCTATGTTAAATCCTAGTGGTTTTATCAAATGTAATTTGCTATTAGTTAAAACACAAGTTCTTCCTATATTTCCTGTATTTTGTGGTATTTCTGGCTCAAATAATACTATATTTAAATTTGGTGTATCTGACATTATACTATTCCTCCTATTTAATCTTAAATTATATATTAAACTTATGTAATGTAATTACTTGCACTTTTATTAGAATAATTTATTACTTAATCTAAAAGTACAAATTTTTCTATAGCTTTTGCAACTCCATCATTATCATTGGTATCTGTAATATAATTTGCTTTTTCTTTTATAAAATCCGGGGCATTTCCCATAGCTATTCCAAGACCTGCATATTCTATCATAGATAAATCATTTTCTCCATCACCCATGCATATTACTTCATCACTTGTTAAACCATAAAATTCCGCTAATTTCTGAACTCCTTTTCCTTTTGAAACTCCTTTATTCATTATTTCAAAATTATCTCCAAGAGAACTTACTACTTCTAAACTTTTTAAATTTAATATTTCTTGTCTTGCTTTTTCTAGAATTTCACTATCATTACTAATACATATGGCTTTTATAATTTCTCCATTTTTTTTAAATACTTCTTCCTCTAAGTTAGTATTAACCTCTAATTTTATTTTCATATCTTCTGGAAGTTCACTAGACATTTCAAGATAAGTATATCCTTTAGGATATGGTTTTGAAGATATTATTGTATCACATGTATTAAGATAAAAATTAAAATCATATTTTTTTGTTATATTTATAATGTCTATACACTGATCTTTAGATAATATAGATTTATATATAATTTCATTTTTATCTTTTTCTCTTATATATGCACCATTAGATGCAATAATTGGAGCTGATATTCCTAATATATGAGCATAATATTTTGCTGAAGTAAAAATTCTTCCAGTTGATATAGCTATTTTAACTCCTTTTTTATGCGCCTCTTTTATGGATTTTTTAGTTCTATCACTTATTTTTTTATTATTATTTAATAATGTTCCGTCCATATCTAAACATATAAGCTTATATGTCATCTCAATCTCTCCTTAATTTATCCCATCTTTATAACAATCCCATTATAATAATTTAAAACTTAATAGAAATATTATATCATAGCACTTAAACTAAGGGCAAAATCTTTAAAATAAATTAAAGCTGTAAGTCTAGTCATAAACTATACTTACAGCATCTTGCTTTATAATTAACCTATATTTCTATTTATTCAATGAAATACTTCTTATCTAGTTCCTCTTTTTATAATTCCATTTACAGGAACATAATAATCTGTTGAAACTAACTCTTTTGATACAAATTTTCCATTTGTATATATATTTCTATAAACTCTAACTCTAAAACCTGTATGAGGTTTTCTTACTTCAACTGTTTCTCCTGATGGTAGATTAGAATCATTTATATATTGTACTTTTGGTTCTATTTTACTATATACTTCTGATACTAACTGACACTTTGTTTTAGATAACTCTGAATTTGAATATATATTAAATCCAACTTCTCTTCCAGCTGTATAACCTTCAATATATATAGGATATTTAAAAGTATTTTTAAATTTTAAATCAATATTTCCCCAATCAACAGTTGCATCTAATCCTATAGGTACATAATTAGAAGGGAATGTATGATGTACTCTTTCTGTGATTTTTATGTTTGATTTTAAAAGTGCATTATAAAGTGTTGAGGAAACCTGACATACACCTCCACCAAAACCTGATTCTATTTTTTGATTTACTATTACACCAGCCTGTTGATATCCTCTTTCTTTAGTTCTTTCTCCAACTACTTCATTAAAACTAAATATTTCTCCTGGCATTACAACTTTTCCATTAATACTTCTTGTAGCCACAGCTACATTATTAGCTCTTTGCTCAGTAGATGATGCATAGTTTGTTGAATGTGATCCAAGCATTGCATTTACAGATTTTAAAACTTCCCCAGTAACTTTTGACGCAGTAACTTTAACAGGAGCTTCTATAACTATAACATCTTGTTTTTTATCATTTAGACTAGCTAAGATTTCCTTTTTTAATTTATCCTTTTCTACCTCTAATCCTTTTTTATCAGGTGTTATTGTAAAACTTCCTCCATTAAAATTAAGTCTTGCATCAACAGGTTTAACATCTACCTCTTTTGCAATTTTATTTATAATCTTTTCAATAGGTTTGATATTATAAGATAATTCAAGATTATACTTTTGTATTTTTTTACCTTTAATTATTTTATATTTTGAAAACATATTTAAATCTTTTCCATAACTCATTGCATGATCTACAGTATCATTGATATTGTATTTTGCATTTAAATCTGAATAATTTATAAAATAATTCCTATCTTTAACTTTAATATTTACTTTTTTATTCAACATTGCATTAGAGTATTTTTGTGTCAAAATTTTTACAGCTTCATCTTTAGTATTTCCTGATAAATTTACATCTTCCACCATAACTCCTGGCAAAATATGATTATTAAATTTCTTTACAGTAAAATGTATATAACTTATAACGGCAGAAACTATAACTAAAATTAATACAATAGCTATATTAACTAATTTTTTATTACTTTTTATATTATCTGCACTTCTCTTTTTTCTTACCATTTAATTCTCTCCCCTCTTTCCAATATATTATACTACAAATTCTCAACAGTTACACATAGAATTTCATTCATTTATTCTATTTTTAAATTATGTTAGAATTTAAATGAAGAGGTGATTTAATTTATGATTTACAATATAAAAACTTTAATAAACCATATGGAAAATTTACTTGACATTCCTAGTCCCACCGGATATACAGAAAAAGCAATCTATTATATAAAAAATCAACTAGATATAATAAAAGTTCCTTATAAAGAAACCACCAAAGGTGCCCTAATAGTTACTCTTAAAGGTAATAATGATAGCTATCAAAGAACATTTTCAGCTCACATTGATACTCTTGGTGCTATGGTAAAAGAAATAAAATCTAACGGAAATCTTAGCTTAACTTTAATTGGTGGATTTATGTGTAATTCAGTAGAAGGAGAAAATTGTACTATTTTTACATTAGAAAACAAAAAATATTCCGGAACTATACAAACTATAAAACCATCTGTTCATATTAGTGGAGATGATGCTCGTAATTTAAAAAGAAGTGAAGAAAATATGGAAGTTATTTTAGACGAAAAAGTTTTTTCTAAAGAGGATGTCTTAAACTTAGGAATTAATGTAGGGGACTTTATAGCCTTTGATCCAAGAACTACAATTACAAAAAATGGCTTTATAAAAAGCAGACACCTTGACGATAAGGCAAGTGCAGCAATTCTTTTATATACTATAAACCATATTATAGATAGCAATATGAGTTTGCCATATACAACTAATTTCTTTTTTAGTAACTATGAAGAAGTAGGACATGGAGCATCTGCATGCATACCAAATAACACTAAAGAATTTATTTCAGTGGATATGGGCGCTCCTGGATTAAATCAAAATTCTTCTGAATATAGCGTATGCATATGTGCCAAGGATTCATCAGGTCCTTATGACTATAACCTTAGAAAAAAATTAATAAACTTATGTGAAAAAAATAATATAAATTACAAAATAGATATATACCCTCACTATGGCTCTGATGCTTCCGCTGCTCTTAGAGCTGGATGGGATCTTAAAACTGCATTAATTGGACCTGGTGTTTTTGCATCTCATGCTTACGAAAGAACACATATAGATTCTATTATATCTACATTAAACTTAGTATTACAGTACTGTTTATCTAAATAATTATATAAAAATATATGTCAAATGATACTACTATCATTTGACATATATTTTTATAAGGAAACGTATTCACAATATGGTGCAACTGGACAAATTTCACACTGTGGCTTTCTAGCTTTGCATATTTTTCTTCCATGCCATATTAAGTAATGATGTGTATCACTCCACTTTTCTTTAGGTATATTTTTCATCAGTTCATTTTCAACTACTTCTACATTTTTACCTTTTGCTATACCTATTCTATTAGACACTCTAAATACATGAGTATCTACAGCAATGGCTGGTATTCCAAAAGCATTTGAAAGAACTACATTGGCTGTTTTCCTTCCTATACCTGGCAATTGAATTAATTGTTCCATGTTGTCTGGAATATTTCCATTATATTTATTTAAAATTTCATAAGAAGCTGCTAATATATTTTTGCTTTTATTTTTATATAATCCACAACTTTTTATTTTTTCCCCTAACTCTTCTTGAGTTAATGTGATCATCTTTTCTGGTGAATTATACTCTTTAAACAATTCTCCAGTTACAATATTTACTCTTTCATCAGTACATTGTGCTGATAACATAGTAGCTATTAATAATTCATATGGCGTTTTGAAATTTAATGCACATTTAGCTCCTCTGTAATTATGTTCCAATACTTCTATTACTTTTTCTATGTCATGTTTTTTCATTTTATCACCTAATTATAAGTATTCACCTTTATATTCATCTGGTAATAATTTAGCTATATTTTTCATTATTATATCCATTGCTCTTTCATCATATTCTTTTTTAGATTCTTCTTCAAGTTTAGTTGGAAGATAAAACATTTCTCCTATTTTAACATTTACATCTGCATTATGAAATTTTTCAAGTTCCATTTTTCCTTCCATATTTATAGGCAATAATTTTTCTGTTCCTGTAATTCCTATTGGTATAATAGGTACTTTGCACATCTTAGCAATTAGTATTATTCCTTTTTTACCTTTAATCATTTTTCCACTTCTACTTCTTGTTCCCTCTGGAAAAATTAATACATTGTTTCTACTCCTAATAATATTTATTATTTTTTTTAGTCCTTCTTTATCTGGAGAATTAGGATGAACAGGTGTAGTCTTAACTACATCAATTCCAAGTTTAGTAAAAGCATTGTTACTAAGTTTAACTCCTGCTACAAATGTAACATCAAAATCTTTAAGTATTTTATTTAAAACAAGACCATCAGAATTACTTAAATGATTTGATATAAATATTACTGGAGTAGGTATATTATTTAAGTTTTCATAGTTTTCAACATTGATATTTGCGTATTTATTTATGTATCCATTAAGTGCTCTATTTGCTAAAAAACTAACCCATTTGTTAGGTAGTAAACCTATAAGTTTAGCCATTGATGGAGATATCATTTCTTAAATTCCACCTTTCCTATATATATGTTTATATAATATCATAACTTTAAAAATTTCAAAAGTTTATTGTAGTAACTTTGAACATAAGGAGAAGAAAATTCTTTTACTTTTTTTATATTAATATCATTAAAATAAAACATATTAATTAACATATTTCTTTGAATTATATTTTTTCCTCTCCATCCACAAGAAGTTAGCTTATACTTACTATTAAAATCTTTTTTGCTCATATTTAAAATTTCTTCACTATTAATTTCTTTCATGAAATCAAAAGGTTTAAATTCTTGTATATTAGAATTTATAACATCCTTATTATATGGACATACGTTTTGACAAGTATCACACCCAAACATTCTACCTTTAAACTTAGATAACCAATAATCATCTATGTCTTTTTTTTGAGTTATATAAGATAGGCATATATTAGAATTATTATTAATATCATTAGATATAGCTCCTGTAGGACAAGCCTTTAAACATAATTCACATTCTCCACAATCTTTTTTTATTGGATAATCTTCTTCTAATTCTAAATCAGTTATTATTTCTCCTAAAAAAATATATGATCCATACTTTTCTGTAATAAGCATATTATTTTTTCCTATAAATCCAATTCCACTTAAGTATGCAATATATCTTTCTGGAAGAGAATTGCTATCTACAAAGTAAGAAGCTTCTCCTCCAAGAATTTTAATAAACTCACATATTTTTTTTAGATATGAACTAACAACTTCATGATAATCACTACCTAACGTATATTTTGAAAAATATATTTTAGAGTAACTAATTTGTTCATGTAAATAAGGAAAAGCAATAGATATTATTGTTTTTCCTTTTTCCATATAAATAAAGGGATTTATTCTTTTATCAATATCATTTTCTTCAAATTCATTTTCAAGATTTAGTTCTTTCCTATTAATATAGTATTCTTTTAATTCTGTAAAAACCCTACATTTAGTAAATCCAACTATATCTAATCCTAATTCGCTACAATATTCAATAATTTTTTTCTTACAGTTCATTTACACCTATTTTTCCTTTCTTCATTAATTATTACTTTATTTATTATTATTTCTTAGTATTATCCATAGTTATAGAATGAACTACTTTACCAGGTATTCCAACAACAGTTGCTCCATCCGGAACCTCCTTTAAAACAACAGCATTTGCACCAATCTTTGCATAATCTCCGATATATATAGGTCCAAGTATCTTGGCACCAGACCCTATAAGCACATTATTGCCAACTGTAGGATGCCTTTTACCTTTATCCTTTCCTGTTCCACCAAGAGTAACCCCATGATATAGTGTTACATTATCCCCTACTTCTGCTGTTTCACCTATTACAACTCCCATACCATGGTCTATAAATAATCCTTTTCCTATTTTTGCACCTGGATGAATTTCTATTCCCGTTAAAAATCTTGCAAATTGTGATATGAATCTTGCGATAAAATAGCTCCTTTTTCTATAAAAAAAGTGTGCCATTCTATAATATATTAATGCATGAATACATGGATATAACAATAATACCTCTATTCTATTTCTAGCTGCTGGATCATTCTCCAAAACATTATCTATATCATACTTAAGAACTTTAAAAAATTTAAACATAATTAATATCTCCACCCCATTTTGAAAATAAAAAAAGCCTTATCTCTAATAATATTAGAGACAAAGCTAAACTCTGCGTTTCCACTCTATTTGAATAAAATCCCACCTCTTTTCAAGCACTATTATATCTTATACTATAATTTTATGCTCTATTACTATAACGGGTAAAACCGTTGCAGCCTACTTTATTTCGGTGCAAAACTCCAAAGGGCACTTCATATAAATTCAATATAGAAATCTTTCAGCATATGACTTCCTCTCTGAATATCTAATTTATATTACTTTCCTTCTTCACTGTATTTCATACTATTATACTAAGGATTATATTTTTATTATATGAATTCACCTTTAAATTGTCAATATATTTTAAATTTTACAGATATACTTTAGCTGCAAAATCTATGTTTTCCTATTATTTTTATAAGGGGTCTAGACCAAATCCATCCACTTGTAGCAGTATCAGGATTAAAATAATATACCGCTCCATCTGATGGATCCCATCCATTTAAAGCATCTCGGGCTGCTTTAATTGAACTTTGCTCAAGTTCCGCATTTATCTGTCCATCAACTATAGCTGTAAAAGCACCTGGTTGATATATAACTCCTGCTATTGAAGATGGAAATCTTGAATCTCTAGTTCTGTTTAACACTACAGCTCCAACAGCTACTTGCCCTTCATATGGTTCCCCTCTAGCTTCTCCATTTATTAATCTTGCAAGTAACATTACATCTGAGTTATTAGATGTAGAATTATTAGATGCTATTGCATGTTGACCTCCCCCTTTTCCGTCATTTATTCCAAGGGCAGCCAAAGTATAATCTCCTACTATTCCATCTACTGTAAGATCATTTTTTCTTTGAAACTCTTTTACCGCTAAATAAGTTTCGTATCCATATTTACCATCTAATTCCCCATTATAATAATCCCATGCTTTTAATCTTCTTTGTATTTCCGTTACAATAGAATCTTTAGTTCCATACTTATATACCGAAGTCTTAACAGCGTTATAATACGGAATTATATTTTGAGGAATACCCGCATATGAAAATAATAATACTACTACAAGTAAACATATCCTCTTAAAATCCAATCTACCTTTCATTAAAAGTCTCCTCCTAAAATATTGAGTATGATTTCATCTTGTACATATAGTTTGTGCATATTTCAAAAAAAATACTCGTAAAAATAAATAAGTGATTACACCTTAAAAATGTAATCACTTATTTATAAGTTTAAATATATAAACTAAACAACTCTTTTTAATTTTCTTTTTAATTTTTCTCCTAAATATTCCTCAACTATATCATTCACTATAACAATTCCTTGTAATTTTTCTTCTTTATCAATAACAGGAATTGTTATAAGATCATATTTTACAAACTTTGTAATAGCATTATCTATATTCTCATCATCTTTTAATTTTATAAATTCTTTTTTCATTATATCTCTAAGTTTCATATTACCATCACAAAATACTAATTGTCTAAAAGGTACAACCCCTTCTAACTTTTCTTTTTGATCTGTTATATAAATATTATAACTAATCTTTTCTTCAGGGTGTATTTCTTTTAAAAGTTCTATTGTTTCAGCAGCAGTAATATTTACATTGAATGCAACAAAATCCGTATTCATTACACTACCAACAGTTTCTTCTTCATATCTCATAAGATCTCTTACCTTCTCTTCATCCTCTGTTTGTAGTGTAATCAATAATTTTTCTGCCATTTCTTCATCAACTTCCTCCAAAATATCCGCAATTTCATCATTAGACATATTATTTAAAATTCTAGACATCTTACTCTGATTCATTGTTTCTAATATATCAGCTTGAATTTCTGGCTCTATTTCCTCTAATGTATCTGCTGCTAAATGTTCATCTAAACTTTCAAATATTTTATTTCTATATTTGAAATCTAGTTCTTCTAATATATCAGCAATATCTGCAGGATGTAATTCAGATATTCTTTTATAAGGAACTGCTATCTTTAAACTATCATCAATCATTTCTAATGACTCAACATCATCCCACATTATAGTTTTATCATATATAGGCTTTTTAAATAATTTATAAAAACATTTCACTATTCCTTCAAAACCACGTCTTCTACTTAAAGCTAAAAATCCAGTTTCAACAGCTATTACCCTAATATCAGAAGTAATACTTGCCATTATAAGATCATTAACTCTAACTACTTTTTTACCATTTACATCTACTATCTGCTTGTCTAATAAATTCTCTGATAAAAGATATGAGTAAGCCCATGGAATTATATCCTTTACCCCTTTTACTTTTATAACAATTTTTCCAATTTCATTAAATACTTCAATACTTCTAAACTCATAGTTATAAATTTCTCCACCTTTTTTTACCTTATATCCTATAGCTTTAGGATACCCTTCTCCAGTGGTAACATATATATCCATAAGTTTACCTATATGATCATTATATTCATCATAAATATTTTTATGGAGTGCCTGACTTAAATAAAAACTATTAAGTTTTTTCATGGATAATCCTCCTTCTATATATAGAGGAAAACCACTTTATTATTTAAGGTTAATATTTGACAATTGACATATAATCCTATAATATAGTACACTATCAATTCTCAACTACCAACTATAAATCATCAATTATCAATTATATAACCTGAATACTAATAATATTTTTTCCTCTATATATTGTTTCTTTTTATTTGATTTTAAAAATTTAACAGATCTCCTCCTAAGGGGACCACCTTCCATTTATACCTCACCTCTTTCAATAAAATAAGATAAATTTCTATAGAAACTTATCTAGCATAATACAATCTATAATAAATTATATTATACTTTTTGCAAAATGCAAAGGTATTTACGGAATTTGATTAATTTTGCTAATTTACGTTCTTTTATTTACCTCTCAAATGAAAATTCAACGTTTTCCTTTGTTTTTTATTTCTTCTCTTAATATCATTATATGTATTATGTGTAAAAAGTCTTATTTATATTTTAGATTTATTATGTTAATATTATTACTAGATTTGGAGGTACTTGATATTATGAAATTAAATAAAAAATTCTTACCTATTTGCAAAGAAGACTTAAAAAAAAGAAATATAGATCAATTAGATTTTATTATTATAACTGGTGATGCATATGTAGATCACCCTTCCTTTGGTACAGCTATAATAAGCCGTGTTTTAGAAAGTCAAGGATTTACTGTAGGTATTATACCTCAACCCGATTGGCATAATGTAGATGATTTTAGAAGACTTGGAAAACCCAAATATGCTTTTTTAATTAACTCAGGAAATATGGACTCTATGGTAAATCATTATACTGCTTCCAAAAAGAAAAGACATAACGATTTATTTTCTCCTGGTGGAGAAAGTGGTCATAGACCTGATAGAGCAATAATTGTTTATTGTAATAAGGCTCGTGAAGCTTTTAAAGGAGTTCCTATAATTATAGGTGGTATTGAAGCTAGCCTTAGAAGATTTACTCATTATGATTATTGGGATAATAAACTTAGACGAAGTTTATTACTTGATTCCAAAGCAGACTTGTTAATATATGGTATGGGGGAGAAAACAGTCGTTCAAATTGCTGATCTTCTTAAATATGGAATGAATATAAAAGATATAACTAACATACAAGGTACTGTTTATGCTACTAATACCTTAAATAATGTTACTAATTATATAGAAGTTCCTTCATATGAAGAATGCGTTAAAAGTAAAAAAGCTTATGCTGAAAGCTTTAAATTAGAATATTACGAGCAAGATAGTATAAATGGTAAAAATATTGTTCAAAAACATGACAATAGGTATATTGTTCAAAATAAACCTCAAGATACATTAACTGAAACTGAAATGGATGCAGTATATAATTTACCTTTTACTAGAACATATCATCCTATATATGAATCTAAAGGTGGAATTCCTGCTATTAATGAGGTTAAATTTTCAATTACAAGTCATAGAGGTTGTTATGGGGGGTGTTCCTTCTGTGCACTTAATTTCCATCAAGGAAGAAGTATACAAAATAGAAGTCAACAATCTGTTATAGATGAAGCTAAACTTCTTACAACTTTAGATGACTTTAAAGGATATATACACGATATTGGAGGTCCTACTGCGAACTTTAGACACAAAGCTTGTGATAAACAAAAAAAATTGGGAGTATGTAAAAATAAACAATGTCTTTTCCCAACTCCTTGTAAAAATTTAAAAGTTGATCATAGTGAATATTTAGACTTACTAAGAAAAGTAAGAAAACTTCCTAAAATAAAAAAGGTTTTTATAAGATCAGGAATACGATTTGATTATTTAATAGCAGATAAAAAAGATACGTTCTTTAAAGAATTATGTGAACACCATATTAGTGGTCAATTAAAAGTGGCTCCTGAACATATAAATGATGTTGTTCTTAAAGCTATGGGAAAACCTAAAAATGAGGTATATGAAAAATTTGAAACTAAATACAAATCTATAAATGATAAGTTGGGTAAAAAACAATTTTTAGTTCCATACCTCATATCAAGTCACCCTGGAAGTGATTTAAAAGTAGCAATCGAACTTGCCTGTTATATAAAACATATGGGTCATAGTCCAGAACAAGTACAAGATTTTTATCCTACTCCAGGTAGCTTATCAACTACCATGTATTATACAGAAATAAATCCTCTTACTGGAGAAAAGATTTATATTGCAAAAACTTTTGAAGAAAAATCTATGCAAAGAGCATTATTACAATTTTCAAAACCTGAAAACTATAATTTAGTAAAAAAAGCTCTTATAAAAGCTGGTAGAGAAGATTTGATTGGCTTCGGTAAAGATTGTCTTATACCACCAAGACAAATAAAATCTAAGAATACTAATTTTAAGAAAAAAACTAACACTAAATCTACTTCCTTAGAAAAAGAAACTTTTAACACTAATAAAAGATCAAAAAATAATTTTAAAAATAAACCTTCCAATAAAAAAACAAGAAGAACAGGAAGATAATCATTTTCCTGTTCTTCTTAGTTTACTTATACCGTAATCTAAAGTTAATATCCATGCAATATCACCAATTATTAATTCAATGAAAATTCCATATCCTATTAAAAACATCATAGTTTCCAATATACTTATAACGGAAGAACTTATTATAAAAATTATATTTTTTTTATCTAAATTATTTTTATAAATGTTCATAGTTATTACTATAAATAATACATTTATAACCATATATATTACATATAAATAAGGAATTTTTTCAAAATGCATATAATATCCATATAAAATATCCGCTTTTATAATTGCTGGATAATTATATATTATAAATCCATAAGTAATTGATAATATTATAGTTAAAGGAAATATATATGAAAATTTAACTTTATAATCTCTCATAACTATATAAATGGTTATAAGTCCTATTAATGGTATTCCTATAAAATTGAAAAAATAATTTCCTTTTAATAAATATAAGTATCTAATATTTCCCATAAAAAAGAATATAATTAAAGTTAAATATCTAATCCCCATAATTATAAATACAAATGCACTTATAATTTTTATTTTATGAGGGGATTTTTTTATATTATCCTTAAAACCTTTATATATTATAAATAACATAAATATTAAGAGTATTAAATAAATGTAACCTTTCAATATATTCTCACCTTAAAATTATTGTTACTTATAAATATTATAATTCCTATTTATTTATTACTACTCATTATCTTTTTACTCCTAAAACTTTAATTCCACCTTTTATACATCGTATAGTTACTGGAAAATCAGGACCCCTTTCCCCATCTATATCAGTAACTATATCCTCATAACACTCTATTGTTAATTTGTCTGTTTTAAAATATGTTATCCCTCTTATTCCTTCTAGATGTTCTCCTTTTAAAATTTTTATAAATAATCCTATTATATCCTTTATCATACCTGCTTTTACTATAATCACATCAAGTAATCCATCTGTTAAATCTGCTTTATAAGCTAAATGAAAATTTCCAGCTGTTTTTCCATTAAAAACTAGCATTAAATACATATTATCATCAAATTCCATATGATCAGATGTAACCTTTATTTTTAATTTTCTAAAACTAGGAATTTGCTCTATTCCTTTAACATAGTAAGCAAGTTTACCTATAGTATTTTTTAAATTAACATCAGTTTTTTGAGATACATCTGTAAAAAGACCTGTACTTGCTACATTTATAAAATATTTATCATTTATTTTTCCTAAATCTAATGGTATAGGTTCACTATTTAATATTTGCTCACAAGCTTTCTTTATATTACGTGAAATTCCTATAGCTTTAGCAAAATCATTTGCTGTTCCAACAGGAAGAATTCCTATAGGTAAATCAATTTTTAATGACTTCATACAATTTACTAAACTGTCTACCGTTCCATCTCCACCTGCTACTAATATATATTTAAAGCTATCATCTATGTTTTTCAAAGCATCCTTCAAATTAGATTCTTTTGAAATCCTAAAAGGTTCAACTATATATCCATACTTTTGATGAATCATTATAACATTATCTATTTCAGCTATAATAGCATTTTCACCTGAATAAGGATTGTAAATAAACTTTACTTTGTTCATATTCCAACTCTCCTACTAATTATTTCATTAATAATTAAATATATGTAAAACTCATTCATATATCATATATTATAATATTGTTATTAATAATTAACAATTTAATATTTTAAATATCAAAAACGCAAAATAAATATTACACCTTCCTAAAAACATTTATATTTTATAAATAAAGTATTCCTATTTTCCATTAAAATTCTATTTAACTTTAGTAAACTTATATTATAAATAGAATATTATAAAATAATAATATAAATTTATAATATATTAGGTGATAAATTATGTATAATTATTGCAACTTAGAAAAAAAAATTCTTTGTATTGCTAGAAATGAATATTCATTTTTCTTAAATAAAAATAATGTAATAGGATTAGGACTAGGTCAAAAAATAAAAAATGGATTTAATACTTTTCAACCATGTATTACTGTATTTGTAAGAAATAAACTTTTATCTAATAAAGTATCTATGAAAGATTTAGTTCCATCTCTATATAAAGGTATTCTAACAGATGTTATTGAATCTGGTAATATAACTGCATCCTCTTTAAAAGAAAAAATACGTCCAGCTCCTGGTGGTTATAGTATTGGATCACTACTAAGTTCAGGTGGTACTCTTGGATGTTTAGTGGCAGATGCAAGATTTACTTATGTATTAAGTTGTAACCATATTCTAGCTAAAAATGGTTTAGTACCTATAGGTGATCCTATAATTCAACCCTCTAAAACATTTGGTGGTAAAATTCCTAATGATACAATTGCAAATTTATCAATTTTTATTAAACTTAAAACAGCTGATGATAATCGAGTTGATTGTGCAATGGCTAGAGTATCAAATAGTGCTTGTGTTACTAAAAATATTGCCTTATTAAACAAACCTATAAAAGGAGTAGCTTCTGCCAAAATTGGAATGGGCGTTCAAAAAGTAGGATATCGTACAGAAAGAACTGTTGGGAAAATAACTGTTGTAGGATCAACACTTATTATGGATATAGGTGAAAAATCATATCGTTTTGTGAACCAAATTTGGACAACCAAAATGGATGATAAAGGTGATTCAGGAGCTATATTATTAACTAAAGATATGAATGCCGTAGGGCTTCTTATGGGTAGTGGTGATGACGGCACTTTGTTTAATCCTATTCAAAAAGTTTTGAATAGTCTTAATGTAGAAATTATTACAGGATAATTAATTATATATTTACTACAATATGTAAAAGACATATATTATAAAAAACTAAAAAGTATGTCTTTTACATATTATACTTTATACTCACTTTATTAAAAATTAGGTTATTGAATAAAATTAAAATAATAAAATAAATTATTTATAAAATTATAATTTATTCAATATACTTTTTTATTTAGTTCTAAATATTAGGAGTTGAAGGACTAGATATCTCACCTAAAGTGTTTTTATTTTTGTCTAAACATTGTGATTCCACCGCTAAATCACCTAAAGCTACAATTCCAACTACTTTATTATTTTCCACCACTGGAAGTCTTCTTATTTGTCTTTCTCCCATTAATCGTGCAACTTCATTAACATCCATACTAGGACTTGTAACCACTGGATTTGAAGACATTATATCTTTAACTTTTTGTTGATGAACATTTTTGCCTTGAGCAGATGATCTTAATGTAATATCTCTATCCGTAACTATTCCAACTACTTCTTCGCCTCTGCAAACTGGAATTGAACCAACATTGTATTCACTCATCATTTGAGCTGCACGTTCCACTGTATCCTCTGGATTTATAGTTGCTACGGTTTTTGTCATTATATTTTTTACTTCCATACAAGACACCTCCCAAGTTTATTATCTCCTCAAATTTGCAATTATATTAAGTTTTTATAAAAAATATTGTTTTACTCTTAAATATTTATGAAAAATACTATATAATTGAATACATATAGTATTTTTTATATTTAATAATTTTTAGGAGTGATATTATAATGATAAAAAAGGCAGTACCAAATGCCTTCACTTTAGGTAACTTAGCTTGTGGTCTCATATCTTTAATAATGACATTTGAAGATAACTTCAGCACTGCTTGTGTATTTATTTTATTAGCTGGTGTTATGGATAGATACGACGGAAGAATTGCTAGATATTTAGATGTTTCTAGTGATATCGGAAAAGAATTAGATTCCCTTGCTGACCTTGTTTCCTTTGGTGTTGCACCATCTATACTAATTTTTCAATTATATAAATTTATTGACTTAGGAATTATAGGATATTTATTAGTTTTATTATTTCCATTATCAGGAGCATACAGACTTGCAAGATATAATTGCTCAGACTTTGATGGTACATTTACAGGTATACCAATTACATTAGCTGGTATGTTATTATCTGTATATGCTTTTGTTAATATTGAAACTCATTCTAATATTCTAGTTACAAGTATTTTGATGATTATCCTATCATATCTTATGGTTAGTAAATTCAAAATAAAAAAAGTGTGATTTCTATTCACACTTTTTTTATTCTTTAAAACTTAGTTCCTCATTAATTTCTGCAACTATATAATTTTCATTAATAGTAGTTTTTATTATTTCAGATTTTAGTTCACAATAATCTAGATAATTATTATTAGCTTCTTCTAAAATCTTAATAATTTCATCTATCATTTCTCCTATTTTACCTGCTTTTTGAAGTGTATTCTTAACTTGACTTTTCCTTGAGACTGCCATTCCATTTAGTTGAGCGCAACTTCCTATTAACGCTTGATAAGAACTTACTAATTTTCCAAGTAAATCTGCAAGATCATTTATATCTACTTTATATGATTCTATAACCTTTCTGCTTCCCAATAGATCACCTTACCACTTAATATTCAATAGTTATTATATTAATTTTGTTAAAGTTTCATTCCTTTTTATAAATATTAAAATCTTAATATTTATAAAAACAACTACCACCTATAAATTCTCTTAATATAGAATTATCAGGAACTAAATCCTTATCTACATCTTTAAAAAAGTTTAAAAAACTCTTAAGTCGCATTGCTTCATAATATACTTCACTATCTTCTTTTATCTTTGCAAGTTCAGATTCTGCATATTTTTTTAATACACATAACTCATAAATTAAACTAGAATTAAACATAACATCTGCTTCTTCTTGAAAAACAAAAATATTTTTTTCTTCTCCTCTTCTTATAGATGGCCACATTTTTAATGTATCTTCCGATCCATATCCTCTAGATAATTTATCCCTTACTATTCTTCTTATCATTCTAACATCAGTTGTAGCTATTCTATTATGATCGTCTAAATTTAATTGAGTTAATGCACTTATATATATTTTAAACTTATTTTCTTTAGGTATTGAAGATGTTAACATTTCATTTAATCCATGAATTCCTTCTATTATAAGAACTCCATTATCAGGAAGCTTTAGACACTTATCTTTCCAACTTCTAGATCCAGTTTTAAAATCAAATTCAGGTACTTTAGTTTCTTTTCCTTCCATAAGCTCACATAAATTCTTATTAAATAGCTTTAAGTCTAATGCATATATAGACTCAAAATCATAGTTTCCAAATTCATCTTTAGGAGTTTGTTCCCTATTAACAAAGTAATCATCAAGAGATATTGGAACAGGCATTAGTCCATTGACTCTTAATTGTATTCCAAGTCTTCTTGCAAAAGTAGTTTTACCTGAAGATGATGGTCCTGCAATTAATACTACTTTCACATTTTCTCTATTATGAATCATATCAGCAATATAAGCTACTTTTTTTTCATGAAAAGCTTCTACTACCCTTATTAAATTTCCTATGTCCCCACTTACTACATGATTATTTAAAGCTCCCACATCTCCAACCTCTATTATTTGTGCCCACTGCTCACTTTCATAAAATATTTTTGCTAATTTTTTTCGTTCAACAAATTCTGGAAGCTTGTCACAATTATCTATAGTTGGTCCTCTTAAAATAAAACCTGGACTATAATACATTAAATCAAACATTTTTACTTTGCCTGTAGAATATGCCATTGGACCATA
This sequence comes from Clostridium novyi, assembly GCF_003614235.1. The sequence goes on from NZ_CP029458.1 coordinate 379,180, forward strand.
AAAATAATCATACATTCCATCTAACTCATATAAAGTTACTTTATTATTATCTACATGCTTAAACATTCTTAACTTAGCATCCATATGATATTTTTTAAAAATTTCAATTGCTTTCTCTTTAGAAACTGATAACTTATGAATTATTATATCTTTTTCTATAATTTCTCTCATCTTTGATTTAATATTTTCTATATCATTAATAGTTAAAGGAGTATCTTTATGAATTTCTCCAAAAATTCCTTTACTTAATGAATGTTCAATTCGAACTTTTGCATTAGGATATAGTTCTCTAACTGATTTTATAAGTATAAATTGCAATGTTCTCATATATGAAAGTATTGATATTTTTCTTTTAGGATCTACTAATTCAAAATTTCCATCTTCCTTTACTTCATAACTTAATTCATGTATTTTTCCATTAAACCACCCTAATATTGATGTTGTTTCTTCTAAATTTAATTGTTTTAATATTTCATATAAATTTGAACCTTTATTTATAGAAATTTTTTTGTTATTTTTTAAAGTTATATTAATCTTATTCATAATAATCCTCCATAAATAATAATAAAAATATGATTTCACACTTTTATATAAAAAATGCCCTTTACCTTATAAAATTATTTTTTTAGGAAAAAATAATTTTTAGAAAGGAGGGTTTTTATGTTCATAGTAATGGTAAGAACATTTATTTTATATATTTTAGTTGTATTTGTTATGCGTTTAATGGGCAAAAGACAAATAGGTCAATTGGAACCCTTTGAACTTGTAATTGCAATTATGATTTCAGATCTTGCTTCATTACCCATGCAAGATTTAAGAATTCCCCTTGTTCATGGAATAATACCTATAATTACCTTGCTCGTAATGCAATCCATAATAACATTAATAGAATTAAAAAGTGAAAAATTTAGTTCTATTTTAACAGGTACTCCAAGTATACTAATTGAAAACGGGAAAATAAATATAAAAGAACTTAGAAATCAACGATTAAGTTTTAATGATTTAATGGAAAAACTAAGACTATCTGGTTACTTTAATGTTTCAGATGTAGAATACGGAATACTAGAAACTAGTGGTCAATTATCTGTAATTCCTAAAATTAAGGTTACCCCTGCAACAAAGCAAGATTTAAATGTAGTAGCACCTGAAGAAAAACTACCTGTAACTCTTATAATAGATGGTACAATTCATAAAAAAAATCTTGAAGTAATACATAAGGATAATAATTGGCTTTACTCTCAATTAAAAACTAATAATATCTCTTCTGAAAAAGAAGTTTTTATAGCTGCTTTAGACTCTAGTGGAAACTTTTTTTGTCAACGTAAAAATGATATTAACTAATAGGAGGATTCTAGTAAATGAAAAATATTTTTACTTCATTCGTAATATTTATATTACTTATTATTACTATATCATTTTCAATACATTATCTTAATACTAAATATTATCATTATAGTGATGAAATAAATTCACTAGAAGAATTAGTTTCTAAAGATGAATGGAATAAAGCATATAATAGTTCCTTATCATTCCTAAATAATTGGGAAAAAGATTCTAAAATGGCGACTGCTTATATACATCATGTTCATGTAGAATCTATTAGTTCCGAATTATTACAATTAACCCAATATATAAAATATGAAGATAAAGTTCAATCTTTAGCATCTATACATGAAATTAAATTTTTATTGAAACAAATTACAGAAATTCAAAAATTAAACATAACAAACGTTTTTTAGATAATTTTTTTTATTATGCTTACGTTTTCAATATATTATACGCTATGGTAAATATATTGTTAATAGGGTATAATATTTTTGGTAGTAGTAGTCTCTAAAAACATATAAAACTAAAGATGATATAATCCTATAATTATTTGGAAGGTGGAATTAGTATGGCATTAGTAACAACTAAAGAAATGTTTAAAAAGGCTTATGAAGGAAATTACGCAATTGGAGCATTCAACATGAATGATATGGAAATACTTCAAGGAATCGTTGAAGCTGCAAAAGAAGAAAAATCTCCTGTAATAATCCAAGTATCAAAAGGAGCATTAACTTATGCTGGTCCTAAATATATAAGAGCTTTAGTAGAAGCTGCATCTGAAGATACTGGTATAGACATGGCTCTTCACCTAGATCACGGTCCTGATCTTGAAACTGTAAAAGTTTGTATAGAAAATGGATTTACTTCTGTAATGTTCGATGGTTCTCATTATGATTATGAAGAAAATGTAAGAAGAACTAAAGAAGTTGTTGATTATGCTCACGCTCACGGAGTAGTTGTTGAAGCTGAACTAGGAGTTCTTGCTGGAGTTGAAGAAGATGTTCAAAGTGATGTACACATTTACACTGATCCAGATCAAGCTGTAGATTTCGTAAATAGAACTGGTTGTGATTCTCTTGCTATAGCTATCGGAACTAGTCATGGTGCATTTAAATTTGAAGGAGAAGCTGAATTAAAATTCGATATTCTAGAAGAAATTCAAAGAAAATTACCTGGATTCCCTATCGTTCTTCATGGTGCTTCTTCAGTTGATTCTGAAGTTGTTAAAATATGTAATGAATTTGGTGGAAATATCCCATCTAAAGCAAAGGGTGTTCCAGCTGACATGTTAAGAAAAGCAGCTTCTATGGCAGTATGTAAAATAAACGTTGATACTGACTTAAGACTTGCTTTAACTGCTGGTATTAGAAAAGCTTTAGGTGAAAATCCAGCTGAATTTGACCCAAGAAAATACTTAGGACCTGGAAGAGAATTAATTAAAGGTTTAGTTAAGAAAAAAATAACTGACGTTCTTGGATCAAACAATACTCTTTAATATTAAAGTTTCAAAAATGGATGATATTTCAAAATATCATCCATTTTATTTTTCTATATAATTAGATATATGCTTTATAATCATATTTATGGTTCCATCACCATTTCTTTTTATTTCAAATCTGCTATTATCATTATAAGCATCTTCATTTAAATACAAATCTATATCCTTATCAATTTTAAGCCTTATTCTTTTAAATTTTTTTTCTATCCATTCCTTATCTACTTCTACCCTATCTACCCCTCCTTCTTCTTTAACAAAATTCACAAAATCTTCTTTAACAACAGTTTCATCTCCAAATAAATCTTCTGCAACTTCTTGTATATCAAAATTTTCTTTTTCCTTTAGTTTTCTTTTAATTGTATTTCTAACTGCCTCTTGTGCCTCTGCATTTTCTTTTAAATTTGTTCTAGTCCATTTTTCTGCTGTTTCAACAAAACTTTTAGTAATGTCTCTTTCATTATTTATTATTTTACATCCTAAATAATTACCTATAAAATAATTTGAACCATATTCTTCACTCTTTTTATTTTTAGTTTGTTTATCTATTACCATAAGATCAAAATCATTTTCTTTACTAATAGGTTTAATAAAAGCACATTTTTGTATCCTTTGACCTCCTCCTGGAAGTCCAGTATATTGAGGTATTATATTAATACCTATCTTATTATCAACAACTTCAACATTATGAAAATAATTCTTTATATAATCCATTTTCATTATTCCAAGCATAGAACCATATTCTGTAGATATATGCACTATAACTAAATCACATGATGCAATACTTCCCTTTGACCTCATAAGTATAAACATTTGTTTTGCAAGTTCTTTAGATGCTTCTAAAAAATCACATTCTTGATTTAAAAACTCCTGTGATATATCCTTAACTATATTTCTATCATCATTAAAAATTGCATATTTTAACTCTTCATCTTTAAAACATTTTTGAATATGCTTAGTTAAAAAATTATATGTTTCATCATTTAAATCTAACTTATAGTCATTTAAAATTGGTTCATCAGCATTATTATCTAAAATATGTATTACCGCTTCATTTATACTAATATCATTTATATATTCCACTTTATTCACTCCTAAAATAATTCATAATAACCTATAAAATAATTATAACATAAAAAATTTTTTAAGCTTATACCACTTTGTATTTATGTTATAATTATAAAATAAATACAAATGAGGTGAATTTAAGTGAATGAAATTGAAACTAGAATAATAGATATTGATGTAAATAACATTAGAAAAAAAATGTTAAATATCGGTGCCATTAAAGTTAAAGAAGAAGAACAAACTAATAATATATTTGATTTTCCAAACAGATTACTTTTAAAAGAAAAAGGATATGCTAGAATTAGAATAGTAAATGATCAATTAAAAAATAAAAGCTTCTATTATATGACTACAAAAAAACTTTTAAGCCAAGAAAAATATAAAGTAATGGCTGAAAATGAAGTAGAAATTAATAATCCTATTGAAGGAGAAAATATATTTAAATCCCTAGGTCTTAAATTATTTGAATCAATAAAAAAATATAGAGAAAGTTATAAATATAAAAATACCCTTATAGAAATAGATATAAATGAAAAAAGCTTTTGTCCTTTCCCTTATATAGAAATTGAAACTTCTATTGAAGATGAACTAAAAGAAGTTGTTACACTTTTAGGATATACTATGGAGGATACAACTTCTAAAACTATTTATGAAATAATTAAAGAAAGAAAAAATAAATAATATGTTTGGTTATGTTTTTCCAAGTAAATTGGAACTAAAAATAAAAGACTATGAAAAATTTAAAGCATACTACTGTGGACTTTGTTTATCAATAAAAAAGAATTTTGGAAATCTTCCAAGAATATCATTAAATTATGATATGACCTTTTTGGCAATACTTTTAGATTCATTAAATAATACTAAAATTAATTGTCTTAAAGGTTCTTGTATAGCACATCCTATAAAAAATAGACTCTTTATAATAAACAATGAAGTTTTAGACTATGCAGCCTTTTGTAATATATGTTTAACATATTATAAGCTTTTAGATGATTATAACGATGATAAATCAATAAAAAGTAAATTTTTGTCCATATTTTTAAAAAACTTCTTAACAAAGGACATAAGTTATTCTTATGATATTAAAAATTATATAGAAAAAAAATTAAAAGAACTAAATACCATGGAAAATAATCCCCAAAATAAAAATTTAGATGAATTTGCTCATCCGTTTGCAGACTTAACTGGATTTATTATCTCATACTATATACAAGATATAAATTGTAAGTTTGATTTATATTGGCTAGGATATAATCTTGGAAAATGGATATATATTATAGATGCTTATGATGATTTAGAAAAAGATATTAAAAACAATAAATTTAATCCTATTAATACTTATATTAATATAGATAATTTACCATATGATAAATTAAATTCTAATATAAAGGATAGAATTGACTTTACTCTTTGTAATTGTGCCAGAGAGTGCTATGAATTTTTTAAAAAATTACCTATTAAAAAAAATTATGATTTAATAGAAAATATTCTTCGTTACGGTTTACTTGAAAAAATGAATATAATATTTAAAAGGAGAGGGATTAATAATGAGAAATCCTTATGAAGTTCTTGAAATAAATGAAAATGCAACAGAGGAAGAAATTAAACAAGCTTATAGAAAATTAGCTCGAAAATATCATCCAGATCAATATGGAGATAATCCCCTACGTAATCTTGCTGAGGAAAAAATGCGTGAACTAAATGAAGCTTATGATTATCTTACTAAAAACCATACAAATAATCAAAATTCTGAATTTGGTAATTTTACAAAATCAATGTCTTTTGACGAAATAAGGATGTATATTAACAAAGGTGACCTTGCTTATGCCGAATCTCAACTTCATAATATTAAAGATCATAATGCTGAGTGGAATTATCTAATGGGTGTAATTAACTTACAAAAGGGTTGGTATGATTCAGCATTCAATTACATAAGTATAGCATGTAGATTAAATCCACATAATAATGAATATGCAAATACTCTGAGAATGCTTCAAAACACAAATCAATCCTTTAGACAAGGATATAATAATACCCGTAAAAATGATTCAGATTTTTGTGATTGTTGCGTGAAACTATATTGTCTTGATTGTCTATGTGAATGTTGTGGTGGTGATTTAATTTCTTGTTGTTAAAGGAGGTTTTTACTTGTCTAAGGTTTCGAATATAACTAAAGGTGGTATACTTACAGCCCTAAGCTTTATATGTATTTACTTGAGTTCTATATTGCCAATAAATAAATTTTCTTTAATGGCAATAACTTCTTTTATCATAATACTTTCTATTATTAGTGTTGGAATTAAAACTAGTATATTAATTTATATAGCTGTTTCTCTTTTAAGTTTTTTTATGGTAAGTTCTAAAGGCATAGTTTTTACTTATATATTTTTCTTTGGATTATATGGTTTTATAAAGTATTATATAGAGCACTTTAGAAATGTTCCTTTAGAATTACTTCTAAAACTTATATTTTTTAATATTTCTATGTTCATATTAATTTACTTATATAAAACAATATTTATTGGAGAATTTAATTTATATAAAATTCATTTCCCTATATATGCTGTTATAGGTGCTGTTGAAATACTATTCTTCGTATTTGATTATATTTTAACTCTTTTTGTTGCATACTATAATAATCATTTCTATTCAAAATTTTAATTTCTTATAAAAGATTGACTTTTTATAAAAAAATGATATAATTAATAAATGTTAATAATAGAAATATTGCCCAATAGCCAAGCGGTAAGGCACCTGACTCTGACTCAGGCACTCCGTAGGTTCGAATCCTGCTTGGGCAGCCAAAAGCTACACTTTGTATGGAGTGTAGCTTTTTATATTACAATTTAAAATTCTTTAATAATAAATATTACTCATTTATTGTATATAGTATTTTATTTATTGGTATAATATTGTTATTATTATGTTTATATTGGAACTCACTTGACAGTATTTCCTATTTACTCTATAATTAAAAAACAAAAGTTATATATTTATTGCTTTGATAAGGAGTAGTAATATTTAATTCAATTTAAGAGATCTATCGGTTGGTGTAAGATAGAATTGATAAAATATGAACTTGCCTTTGAGCTTACCTGTGATAAACAGGTACGGATTTAAACCGTTAAATTTTAAAGTGAAGCTTAAAGCTTAATTAGAGTGGTACCGCGGAAATTATACCTTTCGTCTCTTAATTCAGAGATGAGGGCTTTTTTTATTTTAAAATAATATTTTAAAACCTATAAGGAGGCTATTTTATGGGAAACTACGGAGTATCAATTGATACAAAATGGCAAAAGAAATGGGAAGAATCTGGACTTCACAACTTTAATGAAAATGCGCCAGGAGAGAAATTATATGTACTTGAAATGTTCTCTTATCCATCAGGAGCAAAATTACATGCTGGACACTGGTTTAATTATGGTCCTACAGATTCCTGGGCAAGATTTAAAAAGATGAATGGATATAATGTATTCCAACCAATGGGATTTGATGCATTTGGTCTTCCTGCTGAAAACTTCGCTATAAAAACAGGAATTCATCCTCAAGATTCAACAATGCAAAATATAAAAAATATGGAAGAGCAATTAAAAGCTATGGGAGCTATGTTTAATTGGGATCATGAAATAGTAACTTGTCTTCCTGATTATTATAAATGGACTCAATGGGTATTCTTAAAACTGTATGAAAAAGGACTTGCATATAGAAAAAATGCTCCAGTAAACTGGTGCCCTAGCTGTAATACTGTTTTAGCAAACGAACAAGTACTAGACGGTCATTGTGAAAGATGTGATTCAGAAGTTGAAAAGAAAGCATTAACTCAATGGTTCTTAAAAATAACAGACTATGCTGATGAACTTCTTGAAAAACTAGATGAACTTGATTGGCCTGAAAAAACTAAAGCAATGCAAAAACACTGGATTGGCAAATCAAAAGGTGTAGAGGCAACTTTTAAAGTAGAAAACTCTGATATAACATTTAATGTATTTACTACTAGAGTGGATACTCTAAATGGTGTTACTTATGTAGTATTAGCACCAGAAAATGAGCTTGTTGATACTCTTACAACTGAAGAAAACAAAGCTGCTGTTGAAGCATATAAAATAGAAGCTCAAAAACAATCAGATATAGAAAGACAGTCTTCAACAAGAGAAAAAACAGGAGTATTTACAGGATCATATGCTATAAATCCTATAAACGGTAAAAGAGTTCCTATATGGATAGGTGATTATGTTCTTGCAACATATGGTACTGGTTGTGTAATGGCAGTTCCTGCTCATGATGAACGCGACTATGCATTTGCAACTAAATATGATCTTCCAATAATAAGAGTTGTTGAAGGCGGAGATTCTCTTCCTTTCACAGAATATGGTCCTTTAGTTAATAGCGGAGACTTTGATGGTTTATCTGGAGAAAAAGCTAAAGAAGCTATTGTAAAAAAACTAAAAGAACAAAAACTTGGAGATTGGAAAGTAAACTATAGACTTCGTGATTGGCTTGTATCAAGACAAAGATATTGGGGAGCTCCAATTCCTGTTGTTTATTGTGATAAATGCGGTACTGTAGCTATTCCTGAAGAACAACTACCAGTTGAACTTCCATATAATATAGAATTTACTCCAGATGGTAAATCACCATTATCAAAAAGTGAAGAATTCTTACATACTACTTGTCCTAAATGTGGAGGTCATGCTATTCGTGAAACTGATACTTTAGATACATTTGTATGTTCTTCATGGTATTATTTAAGATATGTTGATAATAATAATTCTGAAAAAGCATTTGATATAGATAAAGTTAATAAAATGCTTCCAGTGGATAAATATGTTGGTGGTCCTGAACATGCTTGTATGCATCTTCTTTATGCAAGATTTATAACAAAGGCTCTTAGAGATATGGGCTACTTAAATTTTGATGAACCATTTAAATCTCTTACTCACCAAGGATTAATATTAGGACCAGATGGACTTAAAATGAGTAAATCTAAAGGTAATACTATAGCTCCAGATGACTATATTAAAGAGTATGGAGCTGATGTATTTAGAATGTACTTAATGTTTGGTTTTGCTTACTCTGAAGGTGGTGCGTGGTCTGATGATGCTATAAAGTCAATGGGAAGATTTATAGATAAAGTTGAAAGACTTTTAGATGATGCTAAAGAAGAGTTTAATAATTCAAAAAATACAAAATCAACTATGGAAAAAGCTGAAAAAGAATTAAATTATGCAAGACATTATGCAATACAACATATTACTGAAGATACAGATAAATTCCAATTTAACACTGCTATTGCTAGAATAATGGAATATACAAACTCTTTATCAAAATATTTAAATGAGGAAAATATAAATATAAAATTTTTAAAAGAAGCTTTATGTGATTATGTAAAACTTCTAGCTCCTTTTGCTCCTCATTTCTCTGAAGAACAATGGGAACTTTTAGGAAATAATTCTTCAATATTTACTTCTTCTTGGCCAATATTTGATCCTAAAGCTTTAATTAAAGATGAAGTGGAAATAGCCATCCAAATACTTGGTAAGATAAAAGCTAGAATGAATATAGCAACTAATCTTACAGAAGATGAAATAAAAGAAGCTGCTCTTAATAATGAAACTATTAAAGAATTACTTGAAGGAAAAAATGTTATGAAAGTAATAGTTGTTAAAGGTAGACTTGTAAATATAGTTGCAAAATAATTTAAAATAAAAAAGCTACAAAAACATATATAACTATATGTCTGTAGCTTTTTTTTACTTATACATCTTTAAGCTTCTTTCTGTGGCTTTAAGAAGATTATTTAATTCAAAAACTTCACCTTCAGATACAACATCATTTAACTGATTTTGAAAACAATCAGCTTCAACTGTTCTTCCAGAAGATATTAATGCAAAAATATTATTCATAATATCGGATACTAAACTTGACTTTACTTCAAATAATTTTTGAGCATCCATTATTTCATCTTTTATTTCAAGCATTTCTGTATCTAATTTAAAAGCTGCATCTGCTGCACTTTTTAGTTTATCTTTTATTTCTTCCGGTATCTTATGTTTATATTTATAATTTAGCGAATGTTCAACTGTTGCCCAGAAGTTCATAGCCAGTGTTCTTATTTGAAATTCAGCTAATATCTCTTTAACTCCATCAGCCATATTTACAGGATATTTAACAATTATATGATAACTTCTATATCCACTTGCTTTAACATCTGTTATATAATCTTTTTCATATATTATTTGCATATCTTTTCTTTTTCTAATTAAATCAACAACTCTATATATGTCATCAACAAATTGACACATTATTCTAATTCCTGCTATATCCTCTAATTCATACTCAACACGATCAATGGGTATATTAAATTTATTTGCTTTTTCAAGCATACTAGATAATTCTTTAACTCTACCTGTTACAAACTCAATAGGTGAATTTTCATTTTTTCTTCTATATTCTCTTCTAATACTCTTAAATTTAACCTTTAGTTCCTCTACAGCTTGTTCATAGGGTATTCGAAATTCATTCCATTTTCTAACCGCCATATTCCCCACCCTTTATTTTATGTATTTCATATTTTTATCATATACATTTACAATATAATTATAATATATGGATTATATATAAACAATTATTTTTCAATAACATGATTTTTATACAGAAGTTTGCTATAATTTATTAATATAAAATTTTTTATATTTTGAGGTGAAATAAAATAATGAAAAACCTTTTTGCTGGATTAGATAAATTAGGATTTGAAGATATAAAAGACGTAGAACTATATGGTAGCGATAATAAATTGGCTACAGAAGAACTTAAAGATATCACCCCAAAGGAAATTAATCACTTATATGATAAAAAAATTATATGTCCTGTTTGTGAAAATGAATTTACTGTAAAAGCTATAAAAACTTCTTCATATAAAATGAAGAATAGAGATAGTGATTTTTTTATTAGATATGACTTAATAAATCCTTATTTTTATGATGTTTGGATATGTAATGATTGTGGATATTCTGCAATGAAATCAGACTTTTTAAGAATTCGTAGTTATCAAAAAGATGATATTACAAGCAATATTTCATCAAGATGGAAAGGACGTGAATATTCTATACCATATGATGTTGATACAGCTATTGAACGTTACAAACTTTCCTTACTTAATTATTTCTATATGAATGCAAGATATAGTCAAAAAGCTATGAACTGCTTAAAATTAGCATGGATGTATAGACTTAAAAATGATAAAGAAAATGAAGAACTCTATATAACTGAATCTTTAAAAGGCTTTAAGGAAGCTTATTTAAATGAAGATTTCCCTATATACGGAATGAAAAAATTCACCGTTATGTATTTAATAGGTGAACTAAATAGACGTATCAATAATACTAAAGAAGCATTATTATGGCTTGGTAATGTCATTACTTCACAAATGGCAGACAGAAAAATCAAAGATTTAGCCCGTGATCAAAGAGATTTAATAAAATCCCCTGAAATTCCCCCTAACTCCTCTAAGACCTCATCTTCTCAATCATCACCTAAAAAGAAAGGCTTTTTTTCATCACTTTTTGATAAATAAAAGAGTTAGAAGAACTTATTCTAACTCTTTATAATATACTTATAGGATTAAAATTTATGTAATCACATGCAGTCATTATATATTCTATTCCATGATGTTTTCCTTCAAATATATTTTTTAAAGAGGCACCATGTAAATGACCATATATGACTTTCTCTACATTATATTCTTTAAATATTTTAATTAACTCTGTTTCTTCAAATTTATCATTTACAGGAGGATAATGAATCATAACTATTATTTTCTCATATCCTGCTTTTTTTGCACTGTCTAGTGAAATTCTTAATCTTATCTTTTCTCTATTATATATTTTTTCATCATGTTGAGTATATTTATCACTTGGTGGAATCCATCCTCTAGTACCACATATAGCATAATCTTCATACACAAAATAATTATTTTGTATAAAACTTATATCTTCATATAAACTATTTAACTTACTTATACTCCCCCACCAATAATCATGATTTCCTTTAGAAATAATTTTTTTACCCGGAAGCTTATGTATCCATTCTAAATCTTCCATTCCATCTTCTATTTTCATAGACCATGAAATATCTCCTGCTATTAAAACAGTATCTTCATTTGTAATTTTATTTATCCAGTTTTCTTTTATTCTTTCATGGTGATTGTACCAATGCTCTCCAAATACATCCATAGGTTTGTCACTATTTAAAGATAAATGTAAATCTGATATTGCGTATAGCGCCAAATTTTATCACCTTCCATCAGCAAGTTTATCTACGTCCATTATATATGCTATTACTTCTGCTACTGCATTATAAAGCTCTTCAGGAATGGAACTACCAACATCAACATTTGTTAATAAGTCTGCAAGTTCTTTATTATATACTACTGGTACTTCGTTTTTTTTAGCCTCTTCAACAATCTTATCAGCTATATGACCCATACCAGCTGCACTGACTATGGGTGCATCATAATTTAACTCGTATTTTAAAGCAGCAGCCTTTTTTCTATGGGTTTTGTCCATAATAAACACTCCAATTTTTAACTTATACTTTAAAGTTTATTCTTGAAAAATCATTATCTTCAAAAAAAGTATTACATTCAACTAAACTCATTTCTTTTTGTTTCTTATCAACATTGACTCCTACTATGTATCCAAGCTCACTCAATTTATTTATTATCTTATCTTTTGTTAAATCTATAAGTTTAATCCAATTTTCTTCACACTTTATATTTACATTAATATTTGAATTTATTACATTTATATAAGCATCTATAACTCCTATGTTTACTGTTTTAACACAAACAGCGAATTTAACATTAGTCGAATCTATTTGCTTTCCATTTTTTCTATCATCTTTTATAATTAATTTGCATGGATATTCTTTTTCATTAACATTAACAGGAACATCTAAATAATAATACTGATTAGACAATGAATTAAAGACTTTAAAATCATTCATCTTAGTTTGTAAATTTTGAAATACCTTATCAAAGTTTAATGATTTAACATCATTATTTTCTCCAAGAGCATGCTTTATTATTTGTTTCATATCATTTATTTTGCTGTTTAGTTCTTCCTTAACTTTTTGAGATGTTTCTAATGTATTATTATTTGTTTTATTATTCACTATTTTCTTTTCAATGTTATTAATTTCTTCCTTGTCCATATTTTCTAAAATATTATTATCTTTTAATAAAATATTTTTATCTTCATTATTTTTAATATTATTTTGAATTTTTTCATTATCAAAATTTATATTTTCATGATTTTCTAGTGTAATTTGTTTCTCTTCATTATTACTTTCTACATCTAACTCTAATAACCTTCTTAAAATTTCTTTTCCATTTATTGTATTTTTATTATTAGAATAGACTTTAGAATCATACATCTTATTATTTTTACTAGCGTTATTATTTATTTCATCATTATTTATAAAACTTGAATTTTCTTTATTACCTTCATTATTTTCTTCTTGTATATTCTTTAACTGAACTACTTCATCAAAATCTTGTAATATATTATCATCACATATAATATCCTCATATATATGCATAGAACCTTTATTTATACTATTAAAACTTTTTATATTTTCTTCTGTTAATTCTATATTACTTTGTATTAATGTGAAAATTTCATCAGTACTTAATTTTTTAAATTCACTAAAAAATCCTTTTAAAATATCTTTTATATTTTGTCCTTCTTGACTATCTAAACTTATATTCTTATTACTTAAATATCTTTCAATAAATTGGTTTTCTTCATGAATACTTGTATTAATCTTTTCTTGAAATTGTAGTAAAGTCTTCATCTTAGAAATGTTTTCTTTAGTTAATGGCATATTATATTTTATCATCTTTTGAAGAATATTATAATCTTCATCTTTAACATTTACACCTTGTTCTTCTAAAATATCAACTAATGATTCCTCAACTTTCTCTTCGGCTTCATTAAGTACCTTTAATAATATTTTTCCACTATCATAACCTTCTACTTCAAATCTTATTAATTTATTGGGTGTGAAATCTATAGCATCTTTTATTTGTGCTGAAAATTGCCATCCATCCAATAATTTTAATATGGCTTCACTAGTTTCACCATCTATATTCATGATTCTAGCTGAAATTTTCTCTCCTAATTCAAAAGATAATTTTTTGTGACTTTTACTTGTATTTACATTATAAGCATTGTTAACGTTTAAAATCGTAGCCATCAGTTTCACATCCTTAATATAAAATATTATTTATTAATTATCGTAATAAATAGAAAAATATTCATACTACTATTATACCTTGTATTTATTAATGATAATACATAAAAAATGTGGGCATAGCCCACATTTATGATAAAAATTATAATCTTATTTTACAACTATTCTATAATACTTTTTCTTTCCTTTTTTAATTAACGCACTTCCATCTTTTAAATCTGATTCTTCTAATGTAGCATTTGGATCTGTTACATTTTCATCATTCATATAAAGACCACCTTGCTCTATTAATCTTCTTCCTTCTTTTTTAGATGGAATAACTTTTCCATTTAAAAGAATTTCTAATAACGCTGTCCCAATATCTTCCTTTGATATTTCAACAGTTGGAACATTACTCATATCAGCTCCTCCGCTAAATAACGCTTCAGCTGCTGCTTGTGCTTTTTGTGCTTCTTCTTCACCATGAACAAGTTTAGTTACTTCAAATGCCAATACTTTCTTGGCCTCATTTATAGCAGCTCCCTCAAGGGCACTTAATCTTTTAACCTCATCCATTGGAACAAAAGTAAGAAGTGATAAACACTTTTCAACATCTGCATCAGCTACGTTTCTCCAGTATTGATAAAAATCGTATGGTGATGTTTTCTCAGCATCAAGCCATAATGCTCCTCCTACTGTTTTACCCATCTTTTGACCTTCACTATTAGTTAAAAGACTGCATGTCATAGCAAAGGCAGGTTTTCTTTCTTTTCTTCTTATAAGATCCATACCAGCAATCATGTTTGACCATTGATCATCTCCACCAAGTTCCATAACACAACCATATTTTCTATTTAACTCCAAGAAATCATAAGCTTGCATTAACATATAGTTAAATTCTAAGAAAGATAATCCTTTTTCTAATCTTTGTTTAAAACATTCTGCTGTAAGCATTTTATTAACTGAAAAATGAATACCTATTTCTCTTATAAACTCTACATACTTAGCACCTAAAAGCCAGTCTGCATTATTTACTAATATAGCTTTATCATCTGAAAAATCAATGAATCTTCCAAGTTGTTTTTTTATACCAGCTACATGTATATCTATTTGCTCTTTTGTAAGCATTTTTCTCATATCAGTTTTTCCACTAGGATCTCCAATCATAGCTGTTCCCCCACCAACTAAGGCTATTGGTCTATGACCAGCTTTTTGCATATGAGACATAAACATCATAGCTATAAAATGTCCTACATGCAAACTATCTGCTGTTGGATCAAATCCTATATAAAAAGTTATTTTTTCTTTTCCTAATAATTCTCTAATTTCTTCTTCATGTGTTGTTTGTTTTATGTATCCACGTTCCATTAAGGTATCAAATACATTTTCCATTTTTATTCCTCCTAAATTTTAATTTCTTTTTATAAAATAAAAAATCCCTTTATGTAAAATAAAGGGACGAAATTTTCCGTGGTACCACCCAAGTTAATATGATAATATCATATTCGCTCATTTCCCTATAACGTTGAGATATCCGTAGCCACCTACTAAGCATATAACCTTTCAGTATAAAATTCAGGAATGTATTTCACTTTAATCCTCAACTAGTTTTCACCAAACACTAGCTCTCTGCATGATTTATAAAGTTACTTCTTTCCATCATAATCTTTATGTTTTATTTATTTAGGTACTATTATATAAACAAATTCCTCAAAATGCAAGAGAATAAATATTTTTATAATTTATTATATATAACTATGCAACATATTTTTTTACAAAGTCAGGAACTTTCTCTTTTTCTATATTTATATTTAAATAGAAGTCAACATCATATTTTTGTGATAATTTTTCTATACTATAAAACAAATGTGCAGTATTATCTATCTTTCCCTCTATGATATTAAATAAACCATCTACATAAACAGTTGAAATATCATAATCTTGTGATAGAATACCACACAAAAATCCATAAAAGTGATTAGTATCTCTTAAACCATATTCTTCAGTTGAAATAAACCTAATTTTATTATCTAATTGAAAAATAGGTCTATTATCATCATCAATATAAACCACATTTCCTTTTGAATTAATGGCTTTATTATTTGCAGATTCAATTAATGCTTTAGTCTTTCCAGCTCCTTTTATATCACAAAAAACATGCAACATGTTAACCACTCCTTCTAATTTTATATTCTATTATCTTAATTATATAATATTCTAAATTTTCTATCAATATTCATATTTTCTATTTTATTTCTCTAAGTTATATAAACATAATGAAAAAGCTAGTAAATTAAAATTACTAGCTTTTTCTTAAAGTTATATTTAAAAATTTAATCTCATTTTTAATTATAGATAACTTTATTTTTAGCTGTTCTTTTAGCAGTATATAATCTACTATCAGCAACAGCAACTACAGTAGTTATATTTTTTCCATCTTTAGGATAATACCCAACTCCAAAACTGGCTGTAATACATACTTTTTTTCCTTTATGTTTTACTATATTTTCATTTATTTTTATTCTTATATTATCAACCTTTTTATAAACTTCTATTGAATTGTTATAATTGGGAATATATATAATTATTTCTTCTCCACCATAACGTCCTACTATATCAACTTCATCTAAATTATCCCTAATTATTTTTCCTGTTTCCTTTAAAACTAAGTCTCCTACTTGATGACCATATAAATCGTTTACGGATTTAAAATCATCAATGTCTAACATAACTATAGCAAAGTTTTTAACTAAATTTTGTTTAAGTTTTTTTTCTATTATATTAAAAAAATACTTTCTATTATATATTCCAATTAAAGAATCTGTAATTGCCATTTCTCTTATTTGATTATATAAAAAATTATTTTCTAATGCTATTGCTATCTGATTAGCTATAGTTGAAATAAAATTTATATGATCATGTCCAAAAAAATTATTTAAAGTATGTTTTACAACTATATAACCTATAAATTTTTCTCTTATATATATAGGAACACCTATCAATGAATGTATTTGGCTTTTTAATATATCATCTTTTAATAAAGGCTTTTTAGAATTTATTATAAAGTACTTTCCATTAAATAATTTTTTATAATCTCCATCATTATAAAAATTATAGTCTGAATTTTCAATATTTGTAGCCTTTATAACCAATTCTTTATTTTCAACAATATATATGGATGAATAGGTAGCACCTAAGATTCCTATTATCATATCATTTATCATAGGAATTAAATTTTTATTACTAAGAAAAGAATTTATATATTTACTGATTTCTACAATGTTTGTTATTGCATCTAATTTTTTCTCTAGTCTTATATTTTTTTTAGCTATAATCTGAATTGTACTTTCCGCTAAATTTTGATATGTTTCAAACTCATCTTTTAATTTAATATACTTTTTTTCAAGTTGATTTTTTAAATCAACTTTGTAGTCATTCATATACTTATACATTCCCCCAATTGATAATTTACACTAATTTAATATGTTTTAAACATTCGGTTAATTATTTACTTATTTTTCATTGTTTTAAATTAATTAACACCAAATACATATATAATATTATTTTACCACAAAATTACATTTAGGAAAATGATGTTAATTTTATTATTTTTTTAATGTTTTCTTTAATATTAAACTTAAAGGAAGAGCTATAATTACACCACCAATAACTTGAGATATATTACCAGGAATATCTTTTAAAGCGATTACAAATGCTTGATCCATAGTAGCTACTTTCATTATTAAAAATCTAGCCATAATTACCCCACTTAAATAATATGATATAATCATGAATAATCCTGATACTATAAACCCAAATAAATTATTTAATAAATTTTCACCATTATAATTTTTTCTATAACATATGATACCTGCTATATATCCCATAATACCCTTTATAAAAAATGTAAAAGGAGCCCATAGAATATATCCATTTAAAATATCAAATAAACTCATTCCTATAGCAGCTGAAATAGCTCCCTTTTTCTTTTCTAGCAATATGGCACCTAAAAATATCATACTATCTCCTAGATGTATAACTCCCATAAAAGATGGTATATGAACTACAGAAGTTAAAATAAATATTATGGATGCCATTAATCCAATTTGAATTAAGTCTATAAGCTTTAAACCACTGGATGTTAATACTTGTTTCTTCTTATTATGTTCCATACTAAAATCCCCCTTAAAATTTAATCCTTTTTAAACTATTATATGAGTATTTAATAGTTGTGCAAATGTACCCATACATTTATATATATAACTATTTATAATTAAATTATTGCTGTAAATACTAATATAATAATTATTTTATTGACTTTATAGTTTTAAATTTATTTGAAAGGGATGAATCTAATATGAAATAAAACTTATACTTTATTAAATAAAAACCTTAAAACATAAATAACTATAGGCTTTACCTATTTATTAATGTCTTAAGGTTTTTTATCACATTTATATTTAAGCTTTACTTATATCTGACAATACAAGTCCTTTATTATGCTCAAGTGCCCAATTTATTCCCCAGTCATTACTAAATATAAGTAAGTCTTTATCTTTTAAATCTTTAACTACTTTAGTATCACTTGTTATATTAAGTTTATCTGGTTGAATTTCTGATTGTTCCATCCATCTTATATATTTATATGGAAGTCTTTCCATCTTAATATCAACATTATATTCATTTTTTAATCTATACTCTAATACTTCAAATTGAAGTACACCAACTACTCCTACAATGATTTCTTCAATTCCTATATGAAGCTCTTTAAATACTTGAATAGCTCCCTCTTGAGCAATTTCAGTTATACCCTTTATAAATTGTTTTCTTTTCATTGTATCTACAGTTCTAACTCTTGCAAAATGTTCTGGAGCAAATGTTGGTATTCCATCAAACTTAAATTTATTAGATGCTGAACATAGAGTATCTCCTATTCTAAACATACCTGGATCAAATACACCTATTATATCACCTGCATATGCTTCATTAACTATTTCTCTTTCTTCAGCCAAGAATTGTTGTGGTTGAGCTAGTTTTACTTTTTTACCTTGTTCCATATGGAATACTTCCATACCCTTTGTAAACTTACCTGAACAAATTCTCATAAATGCAATTCTATCTCTATGTGCTTTATTCATATTAGCTTGAATCTTAAATACAAAGGCTGTAAAGTCTTCACTAAAGGCATCTATTTCTCCAATATTAGAATGTCTATTTAGTGGAGGTGGAGTAAGTTTTAAGAATCCTTCAAGGAATGGTTGAACACCAAAGTTAGTTAATGCACTACCAAAGAATATAGGTGTTAATTCTCCATTTGATATTTTTTCTAAATCAAACTCTTCCCCTGCTTCATCAAGAAGTTCAATTTCTTCCATTAATTTTTCATGTAAATCTTCACCTATTATTTCTATAATATTTTCATCATCTAAGCTACCTTCAATAATACTTACCGCACTAGAACCGTGATTTCCACCATTAAATATTAGTACTTGTTTTTTAACTCTATCATATACACCTTTAAAATGTGCCCCACATCCTATAGGCCAATTCATAGGATATGATTTTATACCAAGTTCTTCTTCTATATCTTCTAATAACTCAAAAGGATCTCTTGCTTCTCTATCTAACTTGTTTATAAAAGTAAATATAGGTATTTCTCTTAAGCTACATACATGGAATAATTTTCTTGTTTGTGCTTCTACACCTTTTGCTCCATCTATTACCATTACTGCACTATCTGCAGCCATAAGAGTTCTATATGTATCTTCACTAAAGTCTTGGTGACCTGGTGTATCTAATATGTTTATGCAATGACTATCGTAATTAAATTGCAATACTGAAGATGTAACAGAAATTCCTCTTTGTTTCTCTATTTCCATCCAGTCAGATACAGCATGCTTTGATGCTCTTCTTCCTTTAACAGAACCTGCCTCTCTTATAGCTCCTCCGTATAATAGAAGTTTTTCTGTAAGTGTTGTTTTACCCGCATCTGGGTGAGATATTATCGCAAAAGTTCTTCTTTTCTCTATTTGACTTCTCAAATTTGCCACTTGCGTCTCCTCTTTCTCCTTTATTTTTATAGTTCCTTTATGATTTTAACTTTTATAAAAATTCCTGTCAAACATATATAATACCATAAATATATGAGTCCTAAAAGTTGTAAACATTAAAATAACTATGATAGAATTTAAAATGATCTATAAAGGTATAATAATAATTGCTCCCTAGTTTATTATTTAACTTTTATTTCTCAAATAAACAAAATAAATATTTTTTAAATTATAGGTAACATACCGTTCTAATGAATTATTAATAATGGAGGTCTTTATATGTATAAACTAATTGCTTTAGATATGGACGGAACACTTTTAAATAGTGAACATTTAATAACGGAAGAAAATAAAGAAGCAATAAAAAAAGCCAATGAAGAAGGTATTAAAGTTGTTTTAGCTACAGGAAGAATGATAAGCGGAATAGAAAGTTATTTAGAAGAACTTAATCTTAACACTGATAATAATTACTGCGTAACTTGTAATGGTGCAATAGTTGTTAATGCAGGTACCAAAGAAATTTTATCAAAAATAGTATTAGGTTATGAAGATCTTTGCTATTTAAATGAATTAAGTAAAAAATTAGATGTATATATACATGCAGTAACACCAACTAAATCATTAGTTCCTAAAATGAATGAGTTTACTGAAAAAGAACTTTATATGAACAAAACTCGTTTTGAAGAAATACCTTTAGAAAATGCAGATAAATCTGTAGAAGTAATAAAAGTTTTATTTGTAGGTCCTAAAGAAAAGATTGCATCAATTATGCACACTTTACCTAAAGAAGTATATGAAAAATATACCGTTGTAAGAAGTCATGATAACTTCTTAGAATTTCTAGATAAAAGAATCAACAAAGGTTTTGGTGTTAAATGCCTTGGTGAGAAACTACACATAAACAAAGAAGAAATTATATGTGTAGGTGATGCTGAAAATGATCTTCATATGATTGAATATGCAGGTCTTGGAGTTGCTATGGACAATGCATTTCCTGATGTAAAAAAAGCTGCTGATTTTGTTACTTACTCAAATAATGAGAGTGGAGTTGCTCATGTTATAAATAAATTTATACTAAATAAGAATCACTAATAACAATTTAAATGGGGGATAAATAATGTATAAACTTATAGGTATAGATATAGATGGTACTCTAGTAAAAAACAATAAAACTCTTTCAAATAAAACTATAGAAACTATTAAAAAGGCTAAAAGAAAAGGTGTAAAAATTGTTTTAGTAACTGGTCGTCCTATTCAAGGATTAAAACAGTATACTGAAAAGCTTGGATTAAATTCTAACAATGATTATGGAATTGCATGTAGTGGTGGACTTATTCAATGTTTAGGAAATAAAAAAATTCTATTTGAAAGTTCCCTAACATTTAAAGAATTTAGTTACTTATATAATCTCTCTAAGGATTTAAAAATAACATTGAATTTTCTTTCTAGAGATACTATTTTAACCCCTAATTTAAATTTAACTACTCAAGTTGAATCTTTTTTATCTAATGTAGCTATGGAAATTAAAGATTTTGAAACTTTAGATGAAAATATATTTATAAATAGAATAGTATATATAAATGAAACTGATGACTTTGTAAATCATTTAATGAAAATTATAAAAAGAGTTAATATAAAATATACTTTTCCTAAAAAAATACATGGAAATAGTAACTTAATTTTAGATGAAGATTCATTGCCTAAAAAACTTTTTGAGAATTTTACTGTATTAAAACCCTCTTCTGAAACTCTAGAAATTCAAAAAAAAGGTATTAATAAAGGTTCTTCTTTAAATTTATTAGCAAAAAAACTTGGTATAAATCCTAATGAAGTTATCGCTGTTGGGGATTCTGGTAATGATATTGACATGATAAAATATGCAGGTCTTGGAGTTGCTATGGGCAATGCTTTCTCTGAAGTTAAAGAAATTGCAGATTACATAACATATACTAATGAAGAAGATGGGCTTGCTCATGTTATAGAAAAATTCATACTTAATAGTTAAACATTATTAAAAACCTTAAAACTAAATTTACAAATATAGTTTTAAGGTTTTTTTATTTGAAATTAATCATTATCTAGGTATAAAACCTGTTTTCTTTTGCATTTTTCTAAGTGTTTTAGTAGCCACATAATTAGCCTTTTCCGCACCTTTTTTATATATACTTTCTAAATATTCTTTATTAGACACTAATTCTTTAACTTTTTCTTGAATAGGAGTAAGTTCTTCTACTATTGCCTCTGCCACATCTTTCTTAAATTGTGCATAACCTTGCCCTTTATAATCTTCTTCTATTTCTTCAACACTTTTACCTTTAATTACACTTAATATTGTCATTAAATTTTTAACTCCAGGTTGTTCATCAGAGTACTTAACTACTCCTAAACTATCTGTTACTGCTCTTGATATTTTTTTTCTAATAACTTCTGGAGGATCCATAATAAGTATAAATGAATTAGGATTATCAGATGACTTAGACATCTTTTTAGTTGGTTCTTGAAGATCCATTATTTTAGCTCCAGCTTCTGGTATGTATGGCTCTGGTACTTTAAATGTGGGACTATATGCTCCATTAAATCTTTCAGCAATATCACGTGTTAACTCTAAATGCTGTTTTTGATCTTTTCCTACTGGTACCAAATCTGTTTGATATAATAAAATATCTGCTGCCATTAATACAGGATAAGTAAACAAACCTACACCTATATTGTTTCCATACTTTTGAGACTTATCTTTATATTGTGTCATTCTTGAAAGTTCACCCATATATGAATTACAGTTTAAAATCCATGCTGCCTCTGCATGAGCCGGAACATGAGATTGAATAAATATTGTATTTTTTTCTGGATCTATTCCGGCAGCCACATATATAGAAAGAAGCTCTAAGGTTCTTCTTCTTAAATCTTTTGGTTGCTGTTTTACTGTTATAGCATGCATATCAACTATACAATAATAACAATCATATTCATCTTGAAGTTTAACCCAATTTTTTAACGCTCCTAGATAGTTACCTAAAGTTAAATCTCCTGAAGGCTGTATGCCACTAAAAATAACCTTCTTTTGTTCTTTTTCTTGCACTTTAATATCCCTCCATTTAGTTGAGTTTTTATTTAAAATTTTAATTTGTTACTAAAAATAAATACATATTATATATTATTATAAATCTAAAACTCATATATAACAATTATATTGTTATATATGGATAGTTTTAGATTTTTTTTGTTTACTATATTTTTCTCTAAAGTTTTTATTATTTTGTGGAATACTATTTATGAAACTTCTTTATATGAGAGGAGAAAAAACATGAACAAAAAAGAGAATACTATTTATGGTCCTAATATTAGAGACTTTATGGAAGGTAATCAAAAAAAATTAAAATCATACTCTAAAAATGGTAAAAGCTATATAGAACTTCCAAATAACATTAAAGATCCAATAATATCAAATAATATTGCTTGGTCAGAATTTAATTACACCTATGATGATGAAAGTGACATAATGAATGATGACTATTTTGATGAATAATTAAATATTATAAATAAAGGTCAAAAGCACTATGCCTTTGACCTTTATTATTTTTATTTTCTTTTTATAAAGACTTCTACATTATGAACTCCATCTTTTAAAAACGGAATTATATTTTCTTTTTGCTCATTTCCATCTACTAAAACTTTTTCTTCTTCTCCACTTATTACTTTTATAATATACTTACATTTATCTCTATTATATTCTATATCAAATCCATTCCAATCCTTTGGAATATTAGGTTCTATTACAAATCCTCTATTTCCTTTGAATTTTAGCCCAAGTATTCCTTCTATAGCTACTCTATACATCCAACCTGCTGCGCCTGTATACCAACTCCATCCGCCTCTTCCTACATAGGGTTCTCTGCCATATATATCTGCTGTTATTACATATGGTTCTACTTTATATCTTTCACATTCAAAATATGATTTAGTATGATTAATAGGATTTAACATGTTAAAAATTCTCCATGCTTTTTCACCTTTTCCTAACATAGCCATTGCAAGAACAACCCAAGTAGAAGCATGAGTATATTGCCCTCCATTTTCTCTTACTCCTGGTACATAACCTTTAATATATCCCGGCTCTAATTTACTACTTTCAAAAGGTGGTGTTAATAAAAGTACCATTCCTGTATCTTTTTTTACTAAATACTTCTCTAAAGACTCCATAGCAGTTTTTACTTTTTCTTTATCTCCAGCACCAGATATAACTGCCCAAGATTGAGCCAATGAATCAATTTTACATTCATCGTTTTCTATAGATCCTAATGGAGTTCCATCATCAAAATAAGCTCTTCTATACCAATTTCCATCCCATGCATTTTTATTTAAATTTTCTTTTAAATATTTTTGCATATCTTGATATTTTTCAACTCTATCTTTATCATTTTTAACTTTACTAATCTCTTTAAATCCATCTAATATACTATATAAAAACCATCCAAGCCATACACTTTCTCCAGTTCCCTTATTTCCAACCTCACTCATACCATCATTCCAATCTCCCGATCCCATTAAAGGTATATTATGAGGTCCAAATTTTAGCCCTCTTTCAATGGCATTAATACAGTGTTCATATATTGTTCCCTTTTTATCAGATTTTTGAGATATAGTATATCTTTCATCTTCACCTTCCTCTAGTGGTCTATCCTCTAAATATCCAACTTCTTCATCTAGTATACTATAATCACCTGTTCTTTTAATATAATCTACAGTTACATATGGAAGCCATAAAAGATCATCTGAAAATCTAGTTCTTATACCACTATCAACTACTGGATGCCACCAATGCTGTACATCTCCTTCTGTAAATTGTCTTGTTGCACTATATAAAATATGCTCTCTCATAAAATTAGAATCTACATATCCAGCAGCCATTACATCTTGAAGCTGATCCCTAAATCCAAAGGCTCCTCCAGATTGATAAAATGCACTCCTTGCCCAAATTCTACAAACAATCGTTTGATACAATAACCATCCATTTAACATTAAATCCATAGTTTCATCTGGAGTATTTACTTTAATAGTATGCAATAGTTCCTTCCAATAAGTCTTAGTATTTTGTAATTCATTTTCCGCATTATCAATATGTTCATATTTATTTATTAGGTTTTCTACATTTTCAATACTTTCATCTTCTCCTAAAATTACAAGTAATGTTTTTTCTTCTCCCTTATTTATGGACACCTTAACACTTTCAGCAAGACAAGGATCCATTCCAGCACCTACACTATTTGAAAGTTTTTCTTTTTTTAATCCTAAAGGATCACCTAATGACTTTCCTCTTCCTATAAAATCTGTTCTACTTCCAGTAAAACTTTCATCACTACCACCTATAATTTTTAAATATGCATTTAAGTTTCCAAATACACCACTATAAGGATTTATGCCATATATATATTTCTTTTTTTCATTTAAATAAGTTGCTATATGAATATTAGTTTTCTGAGGAACAACTCCTAATACCAATTGAGCATAATATGTTAATGAAAGTTTTCTATCTATGTTTGATGTATTATTTAATTTTATTTTACATATTTTTATATTTTCATTCATAGGAACAAACATTGTAACTTCCCCTGCTATTCCAAATGCTTGATGCTGAAATTTGGAATATCCAAATCCGTGACGTATTACATATTTGTTGTTATCTCTAATAGGTTCAGGTGTAATACTCCATATATCTCCATTTTCTTCATCTCTTATATAAATAACCTCTGATGGGGGATCACTTACCCAATCATTGGACCATGTAGTAATTTTATTTTCTCTACTATTTTTATACCAAGTATAAGGGGAGCCACTTTCAGATACTATAAATCCAAAATTTCTATTTGCAATAACATTTATCCACGGAGCTGGTGTTGTCTTTCCTTCATTTAAAATAATAACATACTCATCATTCTCTAAATCAAATCCACCTATATCATTATAATATTCCAACTTGCCAACTTTAAAATCATATGGCTCATAGGAATATTCTTTTTTTATAAAATTAATATCTTTTTCTTGATTATTATCAAATACTTCTTCACTAATTTGCTTAGATAATAGTCCTTTCTCTCCATCTAATACAATACTTGAAATAGCCATCAATAAATTTATATCTTCCTCTTCAAAAGTAGATTTATTGTTCAAAAATACTCCACCTGATACATTTTCTTTATCTCTTGCAAAACTTGATGATATCAAATTATGAATAGCATCTTGTAATGGTTGAGTATAAATTGTATCTTGTAAATTTAATATAACAAGATCAACCTTTAATCCTTTTTTTGTTAAATATTCATATGCATTTAATGATTGACGAACTAAATCAATATGACTTTCCTCTCTTATTATAACAAGTAAAATAGGTAAATCTCCTGATATTCCGTACTTCCATAATGATTCTTGACCTCTTTTAACATTTTTTATATATTCTTCTCTTTTTTTATATGAATCATTTATAAATAATATTTTTGAAGCAATTTCCTCATAAAGATTAGCTTGAGGTGATTTTAATCCTAAGTATCTCATATCTACAATATGTTGATTATATGCTAAATCAAATGCTCTATCAACATTAGCAAATTCTCTATATTTTTTAGCTAATTCTAAAGAATCTTCTCTAGAATCAGTTATGGCTGTAGTAAATGCAATTCTACAAGACTTTCCTGGTTCTATCTTTATTCTTTTTCTTATACTTATTATAGGGTCCAATACTGCTCCTTCACTATTTTTCAACTGCATATCGTGTTCCATTGCAATTGGATTAATTAAATTTCTATCTCTGCCAATAAAATTCACTCTACTAGTTTCATATTGAGCTACCCCTAACGCTTCTCCATCAATAGTAATACATTGCATAACATGTGGTTTTCTTTGTCCTTTTGCCCTGGGTCTTCTATTTGCTATTACACACTCTAACTCTTGTAAAAATTCAGTTCTTATAAATAAATTACTAAAGGCAGGATGAACTATATCTGCATCAAATGGGGACAATGTAACCTCACAATAAGATGTTATTTCTAATACCTTAGTTTCATTTCCATTATTGGTTAAAGTAATTCTTCTTACTTCAGCATCATCTTCATTAGAAACAGTGATTTCTGTATAAGCTAATATATCTTCTTCCTTCTTTTTAAATTCAGCCTTATATTGTGAAAAAATAACCTCATATGAATTCCCTTCTTTTTTGCAGGGTTCATATGTTGTACTCCAATAATAATCATTCTTAATATCTTTTACATAAAAGAACATACCACTAGAATCAAGTGTAACATCCTTTTTCCATCTATATATAGTCATGTCTTCTCTTTTTCCATATCCACTACCGCTATTAGTAATCATCATAGAATACTTTCCATTGGACATTAACTGTACTTTAGGAATAGTTGTTTTTGATGTATTAAATCTTCTAGGAATAATATTAGGCTTACTTTGTTTATCTTCCATAGGTTCAAACTTTTGTTGTCTTTCATAAACAATCCTACTTGGTACTTTTTCTTGTAATAAAACTTCCGCTGATTTCACATTAGGATTACTATGAAATCTTTCTCTAAATATATTATCATTTAATATATTATCTAAAGCCATTAAACTCATGCCTTCATGATGAACCATAAAGCATTTTACAATAGCACTTTCCACATCTTTAGGTAATCTCTCTTTGGTATAATCTACAGATTCATAAAGTCCATATCTTCCTTCTAATCCATTTTTAATCAATCTAATGATATTATTTATAGATGAATTTAAGTCTACCTGCAGTGCCATAATAGTTGAATATGGTGAAATTACAAGTTCATCTTTAAGTCCTCTTTTAAGTCCAATACCAGGTATGCCAAATGCTTTATATTGATAATTCATACTTACATCAAAAGCTCTATAAGCTGATTCAGAAATTCCCCAAGGAATATTATTTAGTTTTCCATATTTTTTTTGACCATTAACAATAGATTTATATGTTTCGCTTAAAATTGTATTAGGATAAGGTTTCATTACTAATAATGGCATTAAATATTCAAACATTGTTCCACTCCAAGAAACCAATCCTTTATTTGCCCCTATAAGTGCCATTGACCTTCCTAATCTAAACCAATGTCTAGTATCTATATCTCCCTTAGCTATTGAAACAAAACTTGCCTGTCTAGCCTCTGATGCTAATAAGTCATAATAACATTTTCCTAATGTATCCTTTTCAACATCATATCCAATAGCAAAAAGTCCTCTTTTATAATCATATAACATCTTAAAATCTGTATTTTTAACCATATGGTTACACTTATCTATTAACATTTTTATTTGATTTATCAATTTATCTATATTGCTTTTCACATCTTCCACTAACTTGTTTATTGTTGAATTAATAAATTTCTTGTCTTTACTTATATTATCTAATACTTGTGATAAATTTTTTAAAGGAACTTCTGTAAAAATATTAATAATATCAATATCAAATTTCTCTAATACTTCATAAATTATTTCTATATGATATAAATATTTTCTTATATCTTCTTTAAGTTTACTATTCCAATATAATTCACTATCACTTTTGCTTCCTTCTATAATTATAAATTTATTTTTTATGTTTTTTAAAAGATTAATCCAAACTTTTGCGTTGAATTTACAACTTTTTATATTATTTATATCCTCTCTATAAAAATCATTAATTCCAAGCTTTTTGTACACTTCTTCATTTGCTAAATTTAAAGTATCTTCTATACCCTTTTTCACATTGTTGTTTAAATAAGGATATTTTAAATATTCCTTTAATGTTTCTTCAACAACCCATAAATAACCTACTAAGTTACCACTATCTACAGTAGATATATATTTAGGCATTAGAGGTTCCTTTGTTAGGGTATCATACCAATTATATAAATGCCCTTTATACATTTCTAAACTTTCCATACTATTTATAATTTTAGATATTCTATCTATACTTTCACTTATATCAATATAACCTAAATCATATGCTGCTAAATTAGATGTTAATCCCATAGCAATATTTGTAGGAGATGTTCTATGAGCCACTCCCTTATACGGTTCTTCTTGATAATTATCTGGTGCTAACCAATTATTTTCATCATTCACGAAATCATCAAAATAGGCCCATGTTTTCCTTGAAATTCTTCTTAACATTTTCTTATTTTCTTCATCAATTTTATAGGATTTGTTGTTTCTTTCTAAACTTATATGCCAAGCTATTACCGGACTTATAAACCATAAAAAACTTACAGGGATCATAAATATTCCGGAATCTTGTGATTTTATAAAAGCAAAAATAAGTACTATTATTGAAATTAAACTTCCTGGCCACATTAATTTAATATAATCGCTTAACTTTTTTCCAGCATTTTTTTCAGCATCGGCAGCTGTTTGCCATTCTAATAAATTTTTTTTACTAATAATCAATCTATATAATGTTCTTAAAATAGCATCAATCATTAAATATGCATTAAATGTTAAGAAACAAAAAATTAAAAATATCTGTTCTATAATTAATTTTCTACTATTTATTTTTCCTGATAAACTAATTCCTCTTATTGGTGATGCCACACTTTCTGTAATATCAAAGATTAGTGGTGTTATTAAAGCTAAAATAGAGGCTACTATCCATTTATCTGTACCATCAGGAAGTATATTAAATGATAAAGCTGTTAAAAGAATTATTGATGGTGCTAATAAGCTTCTTCTTAAATTATCAAACATCTTCCACCTTGATAGTACATTTATTGAATTTTTCTTTTTAAGCCAAGGAATTAGTTGCCAGTCTCCTCTTACCCATCTATGAAGCCTTTTACTACTAGAATTAAAATAGGCTGGATATCCATCAATAAGCTCAATATCTGTAACTAATCCTGCTCTTACATAAGAACCTTCAAGTAAATCATGACTTAATACTGTATTTTCTGGGATTTCATTTTCTAACATATAATTAAAAACATCTATATTATAAATTCCCTTTCCAGTAAAAATCCCTTCTCCAAAAATATCTTGGTATACATCTGAAACTGCTGTTGTATATGTATCTATCCCTGATTCTCCTGAAAATACTCTGGAAAACATAGTTTTATTACTACTTATAGCATCAATACCAATTCTCGGTTGCATTATTCCATATCCACGAATAACTCTTTTTTTATCTTTATTAACATATGGTTCATTTAAAATATGACTCATAGCTCCAATTAATTTTTTTGCACTATCTCTTGGAAGTTCTGTGTCAGCATCTAAGGTTATAATATATTTTGCTTTACTTAATTCTGTTATATCTGAACTTATAACATCATAACTTGTATTTTTATCTCCTCTAATTAAATGATTAAACTCTATAAGTTTTCCTCTTTTTCTTTCCCATCCTAACCACTTACCTTCTTTTTCATTAAATTGTCTACATCTACTAAAAAAATAAAATATGTCTTCACTATTTTTTGAATATTTCTTATTCAATTCATCAACAGCTTTTAATGCAACATTTAATATTTTCTTATCATCATTTTCTTTTTCTTTATTACTATCTTTAAAATCACTTAAAATAGCAAAATATAAATTTTTATCGGAATTAGCTAAAAAATATACTTCCAAATTTTCAACTAATTGTTTTGCTCTTTTCTCATTATTGATAATAGTAGGAATAACCACTATTGTTTTATTATCTTCACCTATACCCTCCTTAAACTCCATTTTAGGTATAAAGTTAGGAGTAATTGTATTAGTTATGGTCCAATTTAAAATAGAAATCACAATTTCACTACATGGTACTAAAAGAGCTATTGTAGCTATAATATATCTCCATAATCTTATTTCATCATCATTTATATAACTTAATCCTAAAAATATTCCTATAACTATAAGAGTGCAAACTATTATAGTTCCTATATAAAATGCAACGCAATTATCCTTTAAACTGTCTTTAAAAGAATTAGGTACCTTATCACTTCCATATATTTTTTGTTGTAATATTTTTATTCCCTTGTCTATAATGTAATATCCAACATGTTTTTTATAATCTTTTTCTTCTACTTCATTAGCCTCTTTGGCACATTCTATAGCCCTTTTAGCTATAAATATTTCTGATTTTTTAAATCTTTTAGATAATTTTTCTATATTATGTCTATAATAATCTCTAGATTTAAAATCCATTTTAGAATATATGTTTAATGGATCTTCCCTTAAATATTTTTCAACAAAGCTTAATTTTTCAAAAAGTTCTCTCCAATTTAATGATTCTACTTCTCTAATAGAATCTATTGAATTTCCCATGGAAAATTGTTGAGAAGCTTGCTTTATATGTTCTGAATTTACTATAGATTCCCAATTAGTTTCTTTAATTTCTAACTTATCTGATATCCATTTATTTACTTCTTTATTATCTACACCATTATCTCTTAATATTTTTAATAATCTTTCAGTAAACTGTGTACTAAATTCTATTTCTTGTTTAATTATTTTTTTTATTTCTTCTTGTGAATTGTCCTTATGAATAGCATTTATTATTTTATCAGCTATATTATCAGCTTTAATTCTCTCCTTAGAATAATATACTAGTTCATCAGTTATCTTACTTATATTTTGTATTAATGCTATTCTAAGCATTATTGGTAGTGCCCAAAGTTCTCCACTAGTTAAAATAGTATTATCTTGATATGCTTTTATAAATCCTTCTATTATATCTTCATCAATTTTTGTATTTATATGTGAAACTATTTCTACAGCTATATGATATATTCTTGGATAACCTTTCATAATTCCTTCTTTTATTACAGGAAGATTTTTATAATATGATTTCGGCATATTATATTTTATATGTTTATATTCTTTTTCAATTAAATATAAATTGTCCAAAAGCCATTCTGAAGCTGGAGTTACTTCTTTTTTTTCTTCAATGGTTTTATCTATGTATTCATATCCTTGAATTATTTTTCTATAGCTTATATCTAAACTCTTAATTAATTTCCTTCTACAATTTGTATGTTTTGTTACAGAATAATTAGCTATATCTGATGCATGTTTTTGTAATTCTTCTTTGCTAATATTTATACTTGGAATATCCTCCAATATATTTTCCTTACTATTTCTACTACATGTTTTAAATTTCAAGGTTAAAACTATAGCTAAAATTATAAATAAAAGCCCTATAATAACATAAAGCATTTAAGTCACTCCTTTATGATTTTTGCATTATATTCTATAAAATAAATTTATATTGCTTAATTATTGTGCCCCAACTTCTTTTCATTTAAACAAAAAATTAAATAAGAGAAGAATGATAGTATAAAATCATTCTCCTCTTACTTTTATATAACATTTTATTTAACTGGAATTTCTATAATTTCTCCTCTTATTTCATCATCATTAACATAAATCATTCCAAGAGATATAGGTAATTTAAATCTACGTGGTCCTGCACTACCTGGATTTAAAAACATTACTCCATCTATATTTTTATTACAAGGCATATGTGAATGACCACTAATTACTATATTAAACCCTGCATCTTTAGGTTCTAAATCTAACTCCTCTAAATTATGCAATATATAAATACTTGCCTTTCCTATTTGAGCTACCTCCGTTTTTTTTAATATATATCCAAGCTCTCCCCCATCACAATTTCCTCTAACTACAACAATAGGTGCTATATTTTTTAGTTGTTGTATTATAGATGTATTTCCAACATCTCCTGAATGTATAATCATGTCTACATCTTTAAATATTTCTAATACCTCATCTCTTAATAATCCATGAGTATCTGAAATTACTCCTATTTTATAACTTTTCATAAAACTTTCTCCTTTAAATTCATCCTTTAACTTTATATTTACACATTTAATAGTGGAATTAATTTTATTCAAATAACTTTTTTAGATTTTCTATAGATTCATTAAATTCATTATAAATATTAATCATAGTATTTACTGCATTATTTTGTTTTGTTACAAAATTCAATGTATCTTCTATTGCAGAAGTATTTTCTTCAGTAATTGCTGATATCGTAGATATCTCTTTACCAATATTAACAGAAATCTCATTTAATTGTTTTATAAACTCATTTACTTTATTAGATTCTTTAACTACACTTTCACTACTTGAATTTATACTAATAAAATTTTCTTGTACTTTGTCTAATGATTCCATATTTGATAATAATATATTTTGTGCTGAATTTGTAGCTAAATCTGCATCTTTAGCTTGTCTTTGTATGTTTTCTAATATGTCTGAAATCTCTTTAACAGAAGAAGTTGAATTTTCTGCAAGCTTTCTTATTTCTTCAGCAACTACAGCAAATCCCTTACCATGTTCTCCAGCCCTTGCAGCCTCTATTGCAGCATTTAAAGCTAATAAATTCGTTTGTTCTGCTAAGCTATTTATTATTTTTAATATATCTTCTACTTTTATAGAGTTTTCATCTAATTTTCTTGTATTGTCCCGTGTTGAATCCATAATATTTTTTAATTTTATCATATTTTGAGATAATTGATCTACTTCACTAGTACCCCCTTTAATAAATTTTAATGTACTATTTGATGCATCATTCATTATATTTGATGCATTAACAAGGGTATCCATTCTTTCTTCATTACTCATAACCGAGTTATTTATTGTATTAATACTATTAGCCTGTGATTCTATACTTTTAGTAATTTCATTAAATATATAATTTAATTTACTAGATATATCCTTGGTATCATTTATGCTTATTTTTAAGTTTTTATTAAATTTTAAAAAACCATCTACTGATTTTTTTACATCTAGTAAAATTGCTTCTAATTGGTTCTTGGATATCACAGCTTCTTTTTGAGATTCTATATTCTTTTCCCTTAATCTTTTATTGAATTTTTGTTGTACTATTAAGACTCCTAGAATTACCATTATCATGACATTATATATTGTGACACCTTGTATTGATTCTCCAACCATAAATTGAGCTTTACTTATAAAATAAAGATAATTATTTAATACTAAAACTAAAATCCCTGTAATTATTGTTGCTTTTATATCCTGATATAAAGAAATTACAATTAGTTCAAAGAATATAACAGTATACATAGATGAATACGGTATATATTCAAATAATATGTATGAAAATATAGTCATGCCAATAATAAATATATACATTGTTTCTACTACAAGTATCTTTCTAATAGTTAACAATGTCATTATAGTACATATAGTTCCCCCTACACTTAACAAAATTACTATTTGCAGAACCTGTAACTTTAGTACTAAAAATAAAATAAACCCTATAAATAAAGACGGCCATAGTAATTTTACTAATAATTTATTCTGTTGGTGAATTAGTTCTCTTTCATCCATTTTAGTTCCCCCTTATAACGCATTTACTAAACGTTTACAACAACTAACACTATAATTATATCTCTTTTTCCATAATTAAACAATATTTTTAACTAACTCCATTTAATTCTACTGTTATGTCCTAAACAAAAATTTTATTTCTTATGAATTTTCATTTTCCATATGCCAATTCATATATACACTTAATCCATCTAAGTCAGGAAATAAATACAATCTATTAACTCCATAATAGGATAAATCAAATAACAGTTCTCTTCTATAATTTTTATCAATTATAATTTTTTCCAAGGAACAATTATTATCAATATTTTCATCCAAAGATATAGTAGCTGGTCCATGCACAGTAAAAATTGCACATTGTCTAACTATTCTTTGTATATCTCCATTTGGAATAAACTTATGTATTCCTCTATGACTAAATAAGTCATTATCTTGTGCAAAAATAGACTTATTATTTAAATATGCATATATTACTGCATCTGAATCATAATATTTATTAACTGCAAAGTATCCTGCAATTAAAGGATTATGTGTCCAATCTAATAATCTAGTTGCAAAACCATAATGCTGAGCTATAGCAAGTAAATTCCCATCATCATATTTTTCTATATCTATAAATTCTGTTGCTCTTCTTTTCCATGCTAAAAAAAATTCTTTATCATTAGCATTACTATAAGGATACCTTCCTGCTTTAGGTACTAACTTCCAAGAAACTTTTCCTTGTCCTCTAAATATCCACTCTGTATTATTTTTATATTTAGCCAATGCATTATGAAATTGTTGAAAATTATTTATTCTAATCTCATTCATAGTTTTTACTCCTATATATGTTTTGATGATAATTTATATATAATATGATGCGCTATTTTTTTACATTCCATTAAATATAATAGCCGCATATCTATATAGATATACGGCTAACTTTTATAAGCTGTAAAATTCCTTAAAAACTTTCATACTATAGTAATGATCATCAACACCACATAATTCTCTTATAGAATGCATTGCTAAAAGTGGCGTACCAATATCAACAGAACGTATATTTAAGTGAGTTGAAGATATTGGTCCTATAGTAGATCCCCCTCTCTCATCAGAACGATTAACAAATTCTTGTACTGGAACTTCCGCTTTTTGACATAAAGCTTTAAATACTGAAGCTGAATTGCTATCAGATGTATAACTTTGACTAGCTGCGATTTTGATTGCTGGTCCTTTATTTAATTTAGGTCTATTAGTAGGATCACACTTTTCACCCTTATTAGGATGAACTGCATGTGCAGAGTCCGATGATATTATAAATGATTTTGATAATGCTCTTAAAAATTCCTCTCTATTGCCGCTTAAAGATAATACTATTCTTTCCAAAGTATTAGCAAGCATATTAGAATCTGCTCCTTGTTTTGTTGAGCTTCCAACTTCCTCATTATCAAAGCATACTAAAACATTAGTTGCACTTGAATTACAAGAATTAACTAAAGCCTCTACTCCTGAATGTACTGATTCTAAGTCATCTAATCTTCCAGATGATATAAATTCATTATTTATTCCAATAATACTTCCTTTTTCATATTCATATAAAAATAAATCAAAATCAATAATATCTTTATAATCTATATTTAACTCTTTACCTATTATTTTTAATAAATAATTATTTTTTTCAAATTCTTCATTTATAAGCCCTAAAATTGGTAAAGTATCTACTTGCTTGTTTAATTCTATTCCTTGATTTATATTTCTATTCATGTGTATTGCTAAATTAGGTATTATCATTATTGGTTTTTTAATATTAATAAGTTTTGTTTTAGGGAATAGTACATTTTCACTTTTTAAGGTTACTCTACCAGCAATAGATAATGGTCTATCAAGCCAAGTATTTAAAATTGGTCCTCCATATACTTCTGTATTAAGTTTTATATAACTTTCTTCTGAAATCATCTCAGGATTTGGTTTAATTCTAAAACTAGGTGAATCTGTATGTGCCCCTATTATTTTAAAACCATTTTCTTCAATTGCTCCTTCTCCAACTACAAATGCCACTATAGCAGAATCATTTTTAGTTGTATAATATTTTTCACCTTTTTTAATACACCACTTATCACATTCTTTTAATTCTTTAAATCCATTTTTAACAAGTATATTTTTTACATTTTCAACTGCATGAAAAGCTGTTGGACT
Source organism: Clostridium novyi (assembly GCF_003614235.1). The sequence goes on from NZ_CP029458.1 coordinate 415,855, forward strand.
TTCATATATAAAATCCAAAAGTTTATTTGCAAACTCTATTTTTTTTCCCATAAAAATTCCTCCATACTTAACTTTTTTAAAAAATTTAATATATTTCATTAAACTCTCCATAATTCTTTATACGCTAAGTATACCAAAATATGCAAATAAAATCCCAAGAATTTTTATATAAATTCTTGGGGTATTCTACTATAATCTTATTTATTTTTTAAGCTTGATTATTATCCATTAAAATTTCTGAAAAATCCACAGAATTTTCTTTAGATATCTCTGGCTTTTCTGCTACTTTTACATTATTGTTTATATCACTCATATTACAATCACAATTAACTGTTACTTCATATTTAGAATTTGTATTTGGCATTTCTTTTACTCCAAACATTTTTGATATTTCTTTTGCATCTATAACCATATTAACAGTAACTTTACTGTAACAACTATATCCTTTTTCATCAATGCCTACTATACTCTTTATGTTACATTGAACAGCTTTATTAAATTTATCTAACCCTTCTTCAAATGCTTTTATTAACTCTGTTTTTTGTTTATCAGTAATTTTTTCATTAGAATTATCACCTTCCAATTCAGCTACTTTATAAACACAATCCCAAAATGTAGATGATATATTTTTATCATGTAATCCTAATTTAACTACTTTCATTAATTTATCATTGTTTAAATTAATCTCATAAGCACTTTTTATATTTTTTAAAGAATTACAATTTAACTTATCCTTATTTATTGGAGAAACTATATCATAATTAGCATCTGCTATTTTAATAAAATCTTCAAAAGCATTAATAAATTTATCTTGAAGCATTGTTGATAATTGAATTTGTTTGTTTATATCTATTAAATCTTTATCTTTAGCAACCTTAGGATCTTTTAATAAATTTACCATATCGAATACAAAATATTTTTTATTTGCAAGGTTGCTTGGTAAAAATGCTTTTAATCCTTCTGGAATTTCTATAATATACTTTATATCTGGAGTAGACTTTGTAACATCCATATCTATCCATATTTTAGAATCTATTTTTATCAAAGAGTTTTTAAAATGAATAACCCCACTTAATTTAATTTTTTTATTATTTTCAGCAGAATTCATTTTAATATCTACTGATATATCCATTGAATTTATAATTGGAATTATGCTATTAAGAATTTCTTTTTCTTCATTTGATAAATTATTTCCTTGTAAATTCATATTGAAATTAGTAGTAGAATCTGATGACTGAATATTTTTACTATTCTTACAAGCATTTACAATTACATCAATTGGAGAAATTCCCTTATCTAAATTTTTATTAGTATAAAAATCTACAAGAAATTTATATGAATTTCTAAATGCTGTATCATTTAATTGAGATATTAACTTTCTAGCTTCTTTAACATCCTTTGCACTTGGATTATTTTCTATAATCTTTATTAAATTACATGCTTTTTTCTGTAATTCTTTTTGATTTGTTTGAGTAACTAATATTTTATTATTTGTAGTATCTGCGTACGCCTTAATAGTTGAAACACTCCCACTACCTAAAACCATTCCAGCTGCTAGAACTAAAGACATTATTTTTTTACTTTTCATTTTACCGCCTCCCATTTTTAAACATTATGTGAAATTTGATACCTATATTACCATATTATTCTGTATTATACAATAAACTTGTTTAAGTATTTAACAAAAATAATCCTCGTTTTCTATTTATTTAATATGAAATTGCTATTTTTAACAGTATATTGTTAATTTAGCATTGCAATAGTTTTTATAATACAAAATATTAATTTTACTTTAATAATAAAAATGTTATTATATATAAGATAATTATCTTATATATGGAGGAGATAATATGTTATCTAAATTTTTAGTATCCAAATTTATAAATGATTATAAAAATATAAATAATTCCAAAGTTCGTGATACCTATGGATACTTAGGTGGAATAGTAGGGGTAATTGTTAACATATTTTTATTTTTTGTAAAATTGTCTGTTGGACTTATTGTTAAAAGTATTGCTGTAACTGCAGATGCATTTAATAATTTATCTGATGCATTATCATCTGTAATAACAATAGTTGGCTTTAAAATGGCATCAAAACCAGCAGATAAAGAACATCCTTTTGGTCATGGAAGAATAGAATATCTTTCAGGATTAATAGTTGCCTTTATGGTTATGTTAGTAGGATTTCAATTTACTAAATCATCCTTTAGTAGAATAACTAATCCTGAAAAAGTATATTTTCAACCATTACCCTTTATACTACTGATAGTATCAATTTTTGCTAAAATATGGTTAAGTAAATTTAATAAATATATAGGAGTGAAAATTAATTCTTCTGCTCTTCAAGCATCAGCCTTAGATGCATTAGGTGATGTAGTAACTTCTAGTACTGTAGCCTTATCTTTTCTATTATCTAAATGGATCAATTTTCCTATAGATGGGTATATCGGTATAGTTGTATCTTTATTTATATTATATTCAGGATTTTCTCTTGTAAAAGATACAATAAATCCACTTTTAGGTGAAGCACCGGACTCTGAATTTATAGAACAACTCCAAAAAGATGTAATGTCATATGAAAAAATATCAGGAGTTCATGATATAATAATTCACAATTATGGTCCTGGAAGAATTATGGGTTCTCTTCATGCAGAGGTTCCTTGTGACATATCTATAGTTAAAATTCACGAAATTATTGATAAAGCTGAAAAGGAACTTTCAGAAAAATATAGTATGTTTTTAGTTATACATATGGATCCTATAAATACAAATGATAAAGATATAAATTCTACTAAAAACTATGTAGAAACTGCATTAAAAAAGTTTCCTGATATTATATCATTCCATGATTTTAGAATGGTTGGTGAAGGCGAAAATAAAAATTTAATTTTCGATATAGTTGTAAAATCTAACTTTGATATTACTGCTAATGGAGAAGATTTATGTGAAAAAATAGATTGTGAAATAAAAAAACTTCATTCTAATTTCAATTCCATAATAACAATCGACAAAAGTTTTTGCTAATAAATAAGAAAGATTATATAACTTTTTATTAAATTATATAATCTTTTTTTAAATTAGTGTAAAAATTATCCTCACCCATTAATATACTTAATATAAGATATTAAAAAGGAGTGTGGTTTAATGCAAGGTAAATTTGAACACTTTTTCCCAGGTGCAAATACTTCAACAGGATTTTATTCTTTATTTCACTATATATTACCTCAAGAATTTGCAAAGAGAATTATTTGTATAAAAGGTGGTCCTGGTACAGGTAAATCTTATCTTATGAAAAAAGTAGGTCAATATTTTAATGAAAAAGGATATAATATTGAATATCATCATTGTTCTTCCGATAGCGATTCTCTAGATGCTATTGTTATAAAGAAATTAAAAATTGCTCTATTAGATGGAACAGCACCACATATAGTAGATCCTAAATATCCCGGAGCAATAGATGAAATCTTAAATATGGGCGATTGTTGGAAAGAAACTGGTTTTGCAGCCTATAAAAATGACATAATTAGAATAAGCAAAGAAATATCTAAAACCTTCTCTCGCGTTTACAGATATTTCGCTTCTGCGAAAAACATGCATGAGGATTGGAGCTTTTATAATTCAAAGGCAATTGATTTATCAAGTCTTAATATTTTAAAAGAACAACTAAAAGATCAAATACTTCAAGACCTTGAAGTATCTTCTGTTGGGTATGATAGACATTTATTTGCTACAAGTTTTACACCTAAAGGAATTATAACTTATGTTGACTCATTACTAGAGGGTTATAAAAGAATATACGTACTAGAAGGCGGACCTGGTACTCAAAAAACAGATATATTAAATTATTTATATAAAGAAACTTTAAAAAGAGGCCTTGATGTTAATGTATTCCATGATCCATTCATTCCTGAAAGATTAGAACATATATTAATACCATCTTTAAATATTGCAGTATTAACATCTAATGAAATAAATCAAAAAAAATTCGTTGGAAATCAGATTAAAATGGAAGATTACTTAGATACTAACCTTATAGAAAAATACTCTAAAGAAATACAACAATCTAAAGATAACTTTTATTTCTTATTAAATCAAGGTCTACAAATTCTAGCTTCTGAAAAACCTCTTCATGATAAACTAGAAGAATGTTATACTCCAAATATGAATTTCAACAAAACTGAAGATAAATTTAATGAAATTATAACTAAAATATTAAAATATGAAAAAGAATATAGATCAAAACTATAAAAAAATAGTGAAGTTTCATTTATAATGAAACTTCACTATTTTTTATAACTTGTTTATCCAGATCTCTCATTCCTTTTATAACACATATAGTAGTAATTATAAAAGACATAATATCCGATATAGGACATGCTAACCAAACACCATTTATATTAAGGTTAAATATTTTCGGTAATATTATAAGTAATGGTATTAATACTATTACCTGTCTAAGTAATGATAAAATAATAGCTACTTTAGCTTTTCCAACAGCTTGAAAATAGTTAGAACCAACTATTTGAAATCCTATTATAGGTAACGCAAATAAATTAATTCTTATGCCAGATACCCCTATTCTAAGAAGCTCCTCATCTTTTCTATTAAAGATTCCAATTAAATATTTTGGGAAAAACTCAACTCCTATAAAACCTATTAAAGCAATAATTGTAGCACCAATTGCAGCAACTTTTATGGTTTCCTTTACCCTATCAAATTGCATAGAACCATAATTATATCCAACTATAGGTTGCGATGCTTGTGTTACAGATATTATAGACATTATTATAAGCATTGTTATACTATTAATTATTCCCATAGCACCAACAGCTAAATCTCCACCATAAATCATTAATTCCTTATTAAAAACTATATTAACAAGACTTGCTGCTACCTGAATAGAAAAAGGTGCCATCCCTATTGCAATAATTGATTTAAAAATTTCTAAATCCAATTTTAAATTCTTTCTTTTAAGTTTTAAAAAACTATTTTTGCCTGTAAAATGCCTTAATACCCAAAACGTATTAGCAATTTGAGATAAAACTGTTGCAATAGCAGCTCCTTTTACTCCCATATGGAATATAAATATAAATATTGGATCCAATATTATGTTAAATATAGCTCCAATAATCATAGTAAACATAGCAATTTTAGCATTTCCTTCTGAACGTATTATATTATTCATTCCATAACCAACATTTTGAAATATAGTTCCAAACAATATTATAGATAAATAAGAATTTGCATAAGTTATAGTATTCTCACTAGCTCCAAAAGATTTTAATATAGGATTCTTTATAATTAAAGCCAAAATACTAACTAAAAGGGAAATTATGCATAATAAACTAAAAGTATTTCCCAATATTTTTTCCGCTTTCTCCTTATCTTTTTTACCTAAACTTATAGATGTAATAACTCCTCCACCCATTCCTATAAGCATTCCAAAGCCAGATGTTATAACCATAATGGGAAATGCTACACTTAATCCTGCAAGTGCTAAAGAACCCACACCTTGTCCAATATAAATTCTATCAACAATATTATAAAGGGCATTAACTAACGTTCCAATTATAGCTGGAATAAAAAATTTCAATAATAGTTTGTATATTTTTTCTCTCCCAAGTTCTTTTGACTTATCCATAGATTTCTCTCCTTTTTTTGAAAACCGTTCATAAAAACAAAATATATTATATTTTATTTTTATATTAAATACAAGCATTATACTTAATACAAATTATAAAAAGTCAGTGATAATATTCCTCTTATCATCTGACTTTAAAGTTTTATAATCAACTGATTATGTATTCTATTTTATTTTATAAACATATAACTCATGCAGTGCTCTTGTTGCCATAACATACATCATTTTATCTTCTAATCCTTGAGTATAATCATTAGTAACCATTATTACAGCATCAAATTCTAAACCTTTTGCAAAGTATGAAGGTATAATAACTTCTCCTTTATTATACACAATATTTTCTCTGTCTAATATTTTTACATTTGTGGCTTTATTCATTAAAGAATCAATAACTTTAGCTTGTTTAAGATTTTTACATACTATAGCTATACTATCAAACCCTTCTTTTCTAAGATTATGAATAGTATTATCAATCTCTTTTACTACTTCCTTATGATTATTAAATTCTTTTTCAACAACATTTTTCCCACTTCTAACTATAGGAACTATTCTATCCCCTATTAAATATTTGTTAGCATACTCCATAATTTCTTTAGTAGATCTGTAACTTTTATTTAACTTAAATTCTTTTATATTGTCAAAAACTTTATCCATATTATCCATAGGAACCTCTCCTATAAAAGGAATAAGCCTCTGATTTTTATCTCCAACTATAGTATATCCACTGCAATTAGTTAATTCCTTAATTACTCTAAACTGAAGTAAACTATAATCTTGAGCTTCATCTATAACTACATGCTTTATCTCATCACTTAATTTTAATCCTTCCAACTTTATTTTTAAATATAAAATTGGAGCTAAATCATCTATTGTAAGCTTTTTATTTCTATTGAATCCATTGTATAACTCAGTACAAGTTTCATTATCTAACCAACTTAATGTTTTTTTAGCCTGGATTACATTTTTTATTGTTTCTCTTATTTTTAACTTTCTTTTATATGATAGATGGCCTTCTTGTAAATTTCTTTCCTCCATATTTAAACTAGTTATAGATTTATTATACCACTCTTCTATTTCTCTTATTTTTTCATCTCTTACATCTCTAATTTTTGAAAATAAAATTCTTTTTATTTTTGCACTTCTTCTGAATAAAGGCATAGAACTATAGTATTTAAATAATTCTTGTATAGCATCTTTTTCAACAATAATTTCTTTATTAAAATATAAATCTTCAATATTGAAATATTTTTTATTTAAAACATCTATAAATTTATCTAATTCATGTATATATTTCTCTGAAGTCTTAAATAAAATATCTTTTACAAAATCTTCGTCCTTATCCACAACATTTTCCATATATTCTTTAAAATCCATTACATCTCTTAATTCTAAAATTTCTAATGCAAATTCTTTAAATGTTTGTTGTCTTACTCCGATTTCACCTAAGCTTGGAAGTACTGTTGAAATATACTCCATAAATATATTATTAGGTCCTAAAATAAGAACTTTATCTTGCAATATCTTTCTATAGTTATATAATAAATATGCTACTCTATGAAGAGCTATAGTAGTTTTACCACTTCCAGCTACACCATCAACTATTAATGTTTTTTCTCTGGGCTGTCTTATTATATTATCCTGTTCTTGCTGAATTGTCATTATTATATCTTTAAGCTTTTCTCCTGCTTTCTTACTTAAAACCATTTGAAGAATTTCATCTTTTACATCTAATTCAGAATCAAACATCCCAAGAAGCTGTTCTCTTTTTATTATAAACTGTCTTTTTTCTAAAATATCTACACAAACTTCCCCCATTGGTGCATCATATTTTGCTTCTCCTAATTTTCCAGCATAAAATAGAGATGCAATTGGAGCTCTCCAATCTACTACTATTGGCTCATAAGCATTTTCATCTGTAATTCCAAATCTTCCTATATATATATCTTCTTTTTCGTTAAATTCTTTTTCTACAAAATTAACTTTTCCAAAATAAGGGGAAGGTTGAAGAATATTAAGTTCTTTAAATCTCCTATCTATAGCCTTAAAACTTTCCTCAGCTACAAACTTTTCATGATCAAAGAACTCTATAAGTTTATCTTCATCATCCTTATATTCTTCTACAGCCTTTTTTCTAGCATCAATTAAATGATTTGTAAGCTTAGTTCTCTTATCTATATAATTTCTAATCTCTTTTTTTATTATATCAACAGTTTCTTCAACTCTTTGCTTTTCCATTTCAAAATCTAATTCTTTTTGAATTTCTTTTTCCAATTCTTTATTCTTCAATTAAATCATCCTTTTTAAAACTATTTATCATATCCATAAATTCTTCACCCATTAAAGTTTCCTTTTCAATAAGTCTTTCAGATATAATTGTTAATAGTTCTTTATTTTCTTTTAATATATTTATTGATTTTTTATGACAATTTTTTATAATCCTTAGAGTTTCTTCATCTACAAGGGATTCTGTATGTGCACTACAGTTTTTTATTGGTCTTCCATCTAGATATCTATTTGACAATGATTCTAAAGCCATCATATCAAACTTCTCTGTCATACCATAAATTGTTACCATATTTCTTGCTGTTTGAGTAGCCTTTTCTATATCATTAGATGCACCTGTAGATATAGAATTAAACTCTACTTCTTCTGCCGCTCTACCACCCAGCATAACAGATATTTGATCCATCATTTCTTCTTTACTCACTAAGTACTTCTCTTCTTCTGGAAGTTGCATAGTATATCCTAAGGCTCCCATAGTTCTTGGAATTATAGTAATTTTATGAACAGGATCTGTGTTTTTTAATAATGCTGCTACTAATGCATGACCTACCTCATGAAAAGCAACCCTTCTCTTTTCCTTATCAGACATTATTCTATCTTTTTTCTCTTTACCAGCAATTATTATTTCCACTGCTTCTTCTAAATCTTGTTGAATGACACTTTTTCTGCCTTTCTTAACGGCTAAAAGTGCTGCTTCATTTACCATATTGGCAAGGTCTGCTCCAACTGCACCTGGAGTTGATTTTGCTATTTCATCAAGATTAACATCTTCTGACATTTTAACTTCTTTTGCATGTACTTTAAGAATAGACTCTCTTCCTTTTAAATCTGGAGTATCTACAATTACTCTTCTATCAAATCTACCCGGTCTTAAAAGTGCTTTATCTAAAACCTCTGGTCTATTAGTTGCAGCTAAAATCACAACTCCCTTTGAGGCATCAAATCCATCCATTTCAGCTAATAACTGATTTAATGTTTGTTCCCTTTCGTCATTTCCTCCACCAATAGCTCCATCTCTACTTTTACCTATAGCATCTATCTCATCTATAAATACTATACATGGAGCTTTTTCTTCTGCTTGTTTAAATAAATCTCTTACTCTTGCAGCTCCCATACCAACAAACATTTCAACAAAACTAGATCCTGAAAGAGAGAAAAACGGAACTTTAGCTTCTCCAGCTACAGCTTTTGCAAGAAGTGTTTTACCAGTACCCGGAGGTCCTACTAGTAATGCTCCTTTAGGTAACTTCGCACCAATTTCTACATACTTATCTGGATTATGTAGGAAATCTACAATTTCAATTAAGGATTCCTTAGCCTCATCTTGCCCAGCTACATCATCGAATGTTTTTCCTGTTTCGCTTTCAGCATAAATTTTAGCATTATTTTTTCCAAAAGACATAACGCCACTACCCATTCGCTTTTCCATAGATCCAAATATAATTCTTCCTATAATCATAAATCCTAAAATAGGAAGTATCCATTCTATAAAAAATTTCTTTATTGGATCATTATTACTTATAGGTCCATCGTACTCTACTCCAGCTACCTTTAATTTTTCTATAAGCGGATTCATATTAAGTTTTTGTATATTAGTTGTATATTTAACTTTAGATTTTATACCCTTTTGTTGCTTAGGAATAATAATTATTTGATCATTTGAAAATTGAACTTCTTGAATACTCTTTTGTTCCACCATTTTTTCAAAAGCACTATATTTTATATGTTCAGTCTTAGTACTTCTAAGAACAGAATTTAATACAAGAAGCAACCCCATAACACCCATGATGTAGTATATTAAATATTTAAATTTCTTATTGCTAAACATTATCCGCCTCCTATTTATACATTTACATCTAATAATTTTCTATTTTTAATTAAACCTTTATTGATTATTATACATTTATTAATTATACCCTACAAGGTTTTATACTATATAGTTTTTTTTAACATTTTATAAATAAATTTTCTATTAAATAAATATTTTTCTTATAAAATAAAAATATGCTAATACTTTTATTGACATTAAAATAAAGTAATAATACAATATAAAGTAAGAATGTTAATTCTAATAAGTGCAATTAAATAAAGTAATATATTAAAATAATCTTTTAATATTATTAATATAAGCCATAAGTCATACATGGAATAAGAAATCTAGTATTTCCCTCCCACCTCCATGTATGACCTTTTTTTATTTTATAAAAATAAAGATATCAGAATAACTTCTGATATCTTACTATATTACTTAACTGCTGAATTTCCAATTTTAAATTTTCCTAATCGATTAAATGGATATACTATAAATCTAGCTTTTCCTTTTATATCATCTCCTGATATAAAACTTTTATCCCAATACCTTCCATCCCACGAATTTTCTCTATTATCTCCCATAAAGAAATATTCCCCTTCAGGAACCTTGTATTCTCCTATTTTTCCCCCATTATAAACAACATATGGTTCATCTATTTTTTCTCCATTTATGTATACTTTCCCATCTATATCTATATTAACCTTATCCCCTGGAAGTCCTATTAATCTCTTAATTAGCGTATTTTTTAATTCTTTAGAGTAAAATACTATTATATCTCCTCTTTTTAACTTATCTTTATTATATATTCTTGTAACTATTATTCTATCATTAGGCTTTATTGTAGGATACATAGACTTAGTAGGGACTGATACTTGAAAAAACCAAAAATACTTTATTAAAACAACTAGTATAACAGCACAACCTATTGGAATAATCCACTCTTTAAAGAAATTTTTTGATTTCATAGATAACATCTCCTTTTTAAGTAATACACTAACATTTTATCATAAATGTAAAGATATAGTTTAATTATTTTTTATATATTTAGTAGATTATTTAAATTAAAGTATAAATAATTTTTATTTTATATAAATTTTACGTACATTTTTTAAATTAATGAATACATTATATTATAAGCAAAATTGGTGAGGTGAAAATTTTGGCTTATTCTAATAGAGAACTACTGGCTAGAATTATAAAATGTGAAGCTGGTGGTGAAGGTGTAAATGGAATGAAAGCTGTGGCTACAGTTATTATGAATAGAGTAAGAATTCCATATGGAGAATACAATAGAATATGTCAAGGAGATATTAGAAAAGTAATTTATCAAGAGGGGCAATTTGATTGTGTTCGCTCAACATTAGGTGGTCAACCTAACCCTCAAACAATCTGGGCTAATCCTCCAGAACAAATTCATTATGATATAGCCGATTGGGCACTTGCTGGCAATAGACTATATAATATTGGTTATTCCTTATGGTATTTTAATCCATTTGCACCTAGTTGCCCATATAATTTTCCTTACAATGGCACAGGCTCTTTTCAAATAAGAGTAGTACAACATTGTTTTTATAACCCAACTGAACTTTATGCTGAAACATAGCCTATAATTTAAAAATTATATATATATTAATTTTCAAGGAGGCCATTTTATGGAAAATTGGTTAGATTTCGATTATAGACAAATGTCTGATGTTCAAAATCCTATGATGAATCCAATGGGAACATATCAACAACCTTTAATGCCTAATCCTATGATGCCTTGTAACAAACAAGGAGTTAGTACAAATCCTTTAGAATTTCCACCAAGTCCAATTCCAACACCATCAACTAATACTGCTGGAAATACAACTATTCCTGTCCAAAATAACCCAAACTATCTACAAGGTTATTTAAGAAGTCAATTAGGTAAAAATATAAGGGTTGATTTCTTAGTAGGAACTGGCATACTTACTGACCGCGCAGGAAAATTAGTGTCAGTTGGAATTGACTATATAATATTAAATCCAACTGGTTCAAATGACCTAGAAGTTTGTGATCTTTACTCTATAAAATTTGTAGAAATATTTGGAGCTGCAAATCCACCTGCTAGAACAGACTCCGAATAACTGTAAAATATGCCCTTAAAAATATTTTAAGGGCATATTTTTAAAATTTAAAATACAAAAATGGATTATAAGTATCATTTACAAGATATGCTGTAGCAATAAACATTATTGCTACATATCCAAGTGGCAAAGCCACAGATCCAATAATCTTTATTTTTCTTTTTATAATTGAAATAATTTTTGCTGGAAGGGGTGTAGAACAAATTATTAAAATCATAAAAAGTATCCAATTTGTATAAATATAATACATAGTTTCTGTATTAATTAATATATTCTTTCCAAATCCAAACATAACTCCTATAAATCTAATACATGTATGCATATCTTCAAACTCAAATATTGCCCATCCTACAATTACTAAAAGCATTGTATATATATGAGATATAATTTTAGGACATTTATCTAACCATTTTAATAAAAATATCTTTTCTAAGGTTACAAATATTCCAAAGTATAATCCCCATAAAACAAAATTCCAACTAGCACCATGCCATAATCCTGTTAAGAACCATACTATAAATAAGTTTCTATATTGATTAAATGAACCTTTTTTATTTCCACCTAGTGGTATATATACATAATCTCTAAACCAAGAACCTAAGGATATATGCCATCTTCTCCAAAATTCTGTTATACTCTTTGATATATATGGATAATTAAAGTTTTTCATTAAATCAAAACCAAACATTTTAGCAAGTCCCATGGCCATATCTGAATAACCACTAAAATCAAAATATATTTGAAATGTAAAGCCTATTATGCCAATCCAAGCACCAACTACAGATAACTCCGATAATGGTGTTGCTTTTATACTTGACCATAATAAACCTATATTATTGGCCAAAAGAACTTTTTTTCCTAATCCAGTTATGAATAATTCAACTCCATCTCCAAACATTCCTAATGTTTCTTTTCTATTATATAACTGTTTAGCTATATCTCCATACTGAACTATTGGACCTGCTACCAGCTGTGGAAACATTGTTACATATGTACCAAAAGATATTATGTTTTTTTGAGCTTCTACCTTTTCAAAATACAAATCAATTACATATGACATTGTTTGAAAAGTATAAAACGATATTCCTATTGGAAGCGGAAGATCTGTTGAAGGTATATGCGCATGCATAATATTATTAATATTTGCTATTATAAAATTATAATATTTAAAAAAACTAAGTATAGCTAAATTTATAACCATAGAGTCTATAAATATAAATCTGCATAGTCCTTTTTTATGTCTTAATTTATCAATAAGTAATCCATTTGTATAATCAAAAACTGTTGAAAAGATCATTATTAATATGTATATGGGTTCTCCCCAAGCATAAAATATAAGACTTGCTATAAATATAATTAAATTTCTAAGACAACGTGGTGACAAATAATAAACTATAAGTATTATTGGTAGAAATACAAACATAAATGTCAAACTACTAAAAACCAATTTAGTACACCTCCACAGCTATATAGAAATCTATACTATTTAAAACTTTCATCTATTACTTTTTCAATTTTTTCAGCATCTTGAGATATTATGAATATTACATAATTATCTTTATTTTTCAAAACATGTTTTTCTATTAAATTATATTCTTTTGGAAGATAATCCTTAAAACTTGTACTTTGTTTTTCAATTCTTTTACTTATCTTTTTCTTTATATTTTCTATTTGATTTGAATCTTTAACTTTTATTACAGCTATTTCATCAACTTTAATATTTGAAGATGCTGTGTAAAGAATAAATTCTTCTGCCTCTTTAGAATCTATATTATATAATTTTTTAAGTTTTTCAGCATTTCCTTCTTTCATTTGTGACACATCTGTAACTGAAGAAATTTTTTCACTTATATCCTTAATTGCTACATTTTTATTGCTTTCAGCTGAATTTGAACATGCTGAAAAAATACATGTAGAAAAAATAAGTAAAAATAAAGTAATTAAAATCTTTTTGCTTTGCTTTCTAAAATTTTTCATAGTATCTTTCTCCTTAATCTTTTAATATATTTTTTAAATAATCTAACCATAACTTATAAAAAGGTTCCTTAAAATGAATTCCATCAGGTTCATATATGCTTTTATCTGTATTCTCAACTATACTACTTAAATCAATAAAATTTACCTTCTCCTTTTGACAATTTTTTTTCAAAGCTTCATTAAACTTATTTATATTTTCTTTCTTTAAATACTTATCTTTTTTTACGGCTTTTTCTGTAACCGGAAGAATTCCTTGAACATATATTTTGGCTTCTGGCAATTTTGCCTTTATCTTATTTAATAATTTTTTATAATTACTCATATTCATCTCAATATTATTAGAAATGTCATTACTACCTAATAATATAAATATTCGTTTTGGTTTTTTACCTTCTATATTATCTATAACAGCTTTTGCCTTTGATATTGTTAATCCTATAATTCCTTTTACATTTGATTCGTCTAAAACATTAAAAAAAGCCATTGCCTCAGTTATTGAATCACCCAAAAATAATGAATCTTTAAAATATTCTTTATTAGATAAATTCTTTTTTTCTTGATTATTTTTATTAGTATTAATATTATTTTCTTGTTTTACTAATTCTTTACTTTGTGATACATTATTAATTTTATTCTTATTTACATTTTCTTTTGTTATATTTAATGTTTTTGTATTACTAACCTCTGAAATTGCCAAGGAAATATTTTTTTTATTACTTTTTTTACTGTGACCAATGAATAATGTTGCTATAATTATAATTACTAATAAAGTCAGTGTATTAATTATGAACCTTTTAATATTTTTAACTTTAATCTTTCTATGTAACATGATGTTCCCCCTAAAATTTAAATACAAGATACTATAAACCATGATTTATTCATATTGTGAAAAAATGTCCAAACATTATTATAGTATATATAAATATGAAAAGGTTACAAATTACCAAAAAATAAGTAAATTAATCGTAATATATTATTTTATGTATTCTAATACTTTATATTTTTTATTAAATGGTTTTATAATAATATTATTGTTTAAATAATACTTACTTTTTGATAGAATTATGTCATAATTATATAAGCGTTAATAAATTAATATTTAAGGAGGCTATATTTAATGGAAAAAAGGGAAACTTTCTCCGGGAAATTAGGGTTTATCCTTGCATGTCTAGGTTCTGCAATAGGACTAGGTAACATATGGATGTTTCCTTGGAGATTAGGTCAATTTGGGGGTGCCGCGTTTCTCATACCCTACTTTATATGTGTATTTATTTTAGGTACTACGGGGCTTATGATAGAATTTAGTTTTGGAAGATCTAGAAGATGCGGTTCACTAAAAGGAATTCAAGATACTTTTAATGAAAGAAATAAACCATTTGGAAAAATATTAAGCATAATTCCTACCCTTGCAGTAGGATCTACTCTTGTATTTTATTCAGTAGTAGTTGGTTGGATTTTTAAATATTTTTTTATGTCTGTAAATAAAGAAATTTACAATACAAATATTAGTAAATTTTTCGATACATTTGCTGGAACTTCTTCAAGTATTCCATGGCATCTACTTGCTTTAACCATTACTGTAATAATTGTTCTTTTAGGAATAACTAAAGGAATTGAAAAAGCTAATAAAATACTTATGCCTGGTTTATTTATAGTTTTTATAATTTTACTTATACGTTCTGTAACATTAGAAGGTTCAATAGCTGGATTAAAATACTTATTAGTGCCTCATTGGTCATTTTTATTTAAACCTATGACTTGGATTATGGCTTTAGGACAAGCATTTTTTACAGTTTCTCTTAATGGAGCAGGTATGGTTGTTTATGGTAGTTACTTAAAAGATAAAGAAGACATTCCTTCTGCGGCATTTAATGTGGCTATTTTTGATACTATATCAGCTTTACTTGCAGCATTTATCATAATGCCAGCAGTATTTTCTTTTGGACTTGATCCAACTTCAGGTCCATCATTGCTTTTTATAACTATGCCACATATATTTAATGCTATGCCTTTAGGTTATATTTTCGGAATATTATTCTTCCTAAGTATAATATTCGCTGGAATATCCTCTGCAATGAATATGTTAGAAGCTCCTTCTGAAGCTCTTATAAGCAAATTTAAATTTAAAAGAGTATTTGCAGTTTTAATTGTAGCAATTATTGCATTCTTTATAGGTATTCCATTAGATCTAAGTATGGCACGTTTTGGACATTGGGCAGATTTTGTTACTATTTATCTAGCACCTATTGGATCAATCATAGCATCCATAACATTTATGTGGGTTTATGGATTTGATAATGCATTAAAAGATATAAATAAAGGTTCTAAAAAACCTATTGGCAATTGGTTTAAACCTTTATCTTATTTATTTATATTATCAGCTATTTTAGTATTAATTCTAGGAATTATCTACAATGGCATAGGTTAAATAAAAACTCTCGATTTATAAATCGAGAGTTTTTATTATCAACTAAGCTTTTTGTTATTTAAAATATTAAAAAGTTCTTCCTTATTTCTTGGAATATTATCATTTGTTCCTATAAATCCATTCTTAATTAATCTTTCATATAAATCTAATATCAGAGGTTTTTCAAGATATGTATTTTGTAAAAATTCACTGTCACTAAAAATTTCTACTGGCTCTCCACTCCTTACTATCTCTCCATCTTTCATTACTACTATATAATCCGACCACGAATAAGCTAATTCAACATCATGAGTAGACAATATAACTGTTACTCCCCTTGCATTAATTTTATCAAATATATCTATTATTTGCCTTGAATGCTTTGGATCTAAACTTGAAGTTGGTTCATCCAGTATTATTACTTCAGGCTCCATGACAAGTATATCTGCTATTGATACTCTCTTTTTCTGACCATAACTTAAAAAATGCACTGCTTTCTCTTTATAATCATACATATGAACATCTTTTAATGAATTATCCACCCTACTTCTTACTTCATTATTATCTAAACCTAAATTTATAGCTCCAAATGAAACCTCCTGATAAATACTTGCTGAAAAAAGCTGATTATCAGGATCTTGAAATACAATACCTATACTTTTTCTCAATTTATTAAGAAAAGAATTAGTATATTTAATTTTTTCTCCTTTATATAATATTTCACCTGAAGTTGACTTTAATATCCCATTAAAATTTAAGAACAAAGTAGATTTTCCTGCACCATTTACTCCTAAGAAAGAAATCTTCTTTCCCTTCTCTATACTTAAATTAATGTTTTTTAAGGCACTGGTGCCATCTGGATAATTAAAATTCAAATTATTAGTTTCCAATATATATTCTTTCATTAATTTCCTCCATAATACAATATAGCCACAGATATTATATTAACATTTTGTGGCATTAAATATTTTATATATTAAAACTATACTTTATAATTACTAAAATTATCTGTAAAAATATAATCATTAATACATTTTTATAGGAAACACTATATTCTGGCTCTATTACATTAATATCACCAGAATAACATCTAGATTCTAGTGCAGTATACATGTCTTGTGACTTTTTATAAGCTCTAATAAACAATATTGTTATTAATTTACCTAATGAGTTATATCCTAATCTTATTGATGAATATCCAAGTCTACTTTTTTGTGATATATAAATAGTATTCATGGTTTCAAAGAGTATAAATATTAATCTATATATAAGTCCCATAAGCTCTATAAATAGTTTAGGCATTCTAAGTTTTTTTAAAACTAACAATACCTCTACTATTGGAGTTGTAAGAGCTAAAAAATATAAACATGTTACTGCTGACATAGATTTTAAAAGTACTTGTACAGCCTCATATATACTTTCCTTTGTACATCCAATGTTTATTCCAAATATGATAAATCTAAATATAAAATTATTATTGTTTCCTAAATTAATTGCAATAGTTATAGTACCTATAATTAAAAAAAACAATGGCATTAAAATTAGTTTATAATATGATTTAAAGGGTATTTTCCCCTTATATAATGTTATAAATGACATTATAAAAAATATAAGTATTGATACTATTAAATTATTTAAAAATATTCCAAAAAACATTGTAGTTATAGCAAACATAAACTTTTCTATAGGATTTACATGTCTAAGTTTTGATATGTATGATAATTTATCTATAGAAATCATTATTTTTCACTTTCATGGGTTTTCTTTTTTCCCTTTGCATATCCGAAATAATAACCTATTATACCAGCACCAATAGCTGCTTGAAGAGCAAACAGTAAACTTTCTATTTCACCACTTGGTGGCTCCCATATAGGTGAAAACCAAGGTTTATAATTTTTATCCACTTGAGTTATAGCATCTTCTGCTTGATCATCTGATCCTTCAAATTTAGCTTCCTTAGCAAATATCAGTGGACCTATAGCTATTAAAACTACAAGTATTGATAATATTAAATTCTTCTTAAACATAGATTTATTAGTTGTTTTCTTATGTGTATTCATACTATACCTCCTTTGATTTTTCATTTAATTCAATTAGGTTTTGTGGTAAAACTTGCAATTGTTCTAATTCGCTTTTATTATAATTAAATAAAAGATTAAATACTATTACTGTTAAAATTCCTTCACTTATTGCAAGAGGTATTTGAGTTATAGCAAAAATACTCATAAACTTTTCAAGTGATGCTATAAATCCACCAGTTTTATCTGGAAATGCTAAAGAAAGTTGAATAGATGTTGTTACATATGTCATTAAGTCTCCTAATGCAGCTGCTAAAAATATGGCTATACTCTGTGATACATTTACTTTTCTCAAAAGTTTATACAAATAGTATGATATTATTGGACCTACTATTGCCATAGAAAATGTATTAGCACCAATAGTTGTTATACCTCCATGAGCAAGAAGTAATGCCTGAAATATAAGTACAATTAATCCTAAAACACTCATAACTGATGGTCCAAATAAAATAGCCCCAAGTCCAACCCCTGTTGGATGTGAACAACTTCCTGTAACAGATGGTATCTTAAGTGCAGAAAGTACAAATGCAAAGGCTCCTGCCATGGCTATAAGCATCTTCATTTTAGGATTTATATTTACCTTTCTTTTTATAGAAATTAATCCTTTAACTATAAATGGTAAACATAAAACTATCCATGCACCACACCATACTGGTGGCAAGTATCCTTCCATTATATGCATAGCATATACTGTTCTAACTGAAAATAATCCTAGAAACAAAACTAATAAAAATAACTGATACTTCTTTCTTGATTTCATTTGTTAACCTCTCCCTTATTATTTATTTAACAATTTAGTTTAAAGGATTTTTATGCAAAAAATAAAAACCCCTTCCAATAAACATCAAGAGGCCCTTAAAAGAACATAATTATAAATATTATTACAAATATAATAATAATTCATAAAAACACCCCCTATCGTCCGTAGAGTTCATCGGTGTACAAAAATAGGCAGGTCTTCTGACTTAAGTATCATCACTTTTCTATCCTTCCCAGTATAAATAACACCAGTGGTTACACATAAAAAAGCTCCTCATTTACAGCGGCGGGACCGTGTAGGATTTACACCCATCTTCCCTTTTCACCAGTTCATAATTAAAATTTTTATTATAACTGACACCTATTTTTATATTTTATTGTCGTTATTGATTTTATATTGTTTGTAAACAAGTTGTCAAGTTGTTTGTCTTATACAAATATGTAAATTTAAACTTTTCACACTATTATTCTATATTTTGTCTTTGGAAATCTTTCATATAAATTTATAGCTCATTATAAAAGTAAATATTTATAAAACCTACAATAATTCTCAAATTCTATTTTTTTTATAAACTTCCTCGTATCGTGTTTACCACTTATACCTACTCTACTTATAGTATATATTCCATCTTTCTTATTTGACCATTTACAATGAGTTGTTACAGCTAACTTATATCCTACATCTTCAGCAGCTTTTATACTTTGATTATCATATTTACCATAAGGATATGCAATATATTTTATTTTTTTATTTAATAACTTCTCTAAATTTTGTTTAGAATCTAAGAATATTTTATATTGATCCTCATAAGAAAGTTCAGTTAATTTCTGATGATTTGTAGTATGACTTTCAACATCAAATCCATTTTTATCCATCTCTTTTAATTGATCTGTTGTTAAATATTCTCCCGTTCCAATACAATTTGTTATTACAAAAAGAGTAGCCTTAAACCCATACTTTTTTAATATAGGATAAGCTGTATCATAATTATCTTTATATCCATCATCAAATGTCAATACAACAGATTTTTTAGGTATTTTTTTATTATTCTTAAAAAAATCATATAATTCATCCATTGTTAAAGTTGAATAATTATTTTCTTTTAAGTACTTCATTTGTTCTTCAAATTTTTCTTTAGGAAGTCTTACTCCATTCCCTTTTTCGTATTTTATTGAATGATACATAATTACAGGTATACTTTCATCATTTGATTTTAATGTCATTTCATTAATATTATTTAAAGATTGAGGCTTTCTTAATAATATTTCTTTTGCTCCAACTCTAATTAAGCTCAATGTTACTATAAATAATACTAGTATAATTATTTTCTTCATTATTCTAATTCCTCTTATTTAATTTATTATTATAATAATTACTTTTAATAATTTTTATTTTCTCTTATATAGAAAAGCCATAAATATTTAATAATTTATTATATCATAAATTTTTAAAACAAAAGCATATATAGATGAAAATTCATGTATATATGCCTTTATGATTATTTATAATTTTTTAATATTTTCTTTTGCTTTTAAAACAAACTTAATTATATCTTCCTTAAAATCTTCTTCTGATGAACTCATATAAGGTGACATTGGATAAGCTTTTATAGCTGCTACTGGCTCTCCATAAGAACTTAGCCTAAACTTACTTGTAAAGCTTAATGCTGGTCCATTTTCTTTAATCATAAGTCTTTCAAGTTCTTTAGCAACCTTTCCTTGATAATCATTATATTCTTTTAAATCCTTTTTATAATCTTTATTACAAAATTCATTTTTATATTGTTCATTTGCAAAATCATGAAAGTTAGCTTTATCTTTTAAACTATCTGGATAAACTCTAAATAGTGTAACTAATCCATTATCATCTCCATTTACACAAACCATACTAGGTTCTTTTTGTATAACATTACGTAAAGAAATTTGTGCTTCTATTAAATTGCCTAAAATAGCTCTAAATCCTTCTAATCCAAAGTACTTTAAATTACACCAAGCTGAAAGGGCATATCCTCCTCCTCTTGAACATTCAAGTGTATATTCCCCTGGAGTATATGCACTTGAATGATATAAGTAAGCCATTTGATCTCTATCCCTAGTTAAAATTTCTATATCATTACTATCTTTTATACAAATCATACTACAATTATAACAAGTAAAACCTGTCTTATGAAAATCTATTCCTATGGCATCAGCAAAATTAAGATCTTTTATTTTATCTTTACTTTTTTCTATAGCCTTTAAAGTAGCCTCTGAAAATTCCATGGGATTTTCTTTAAAATCATAAGAATTAAACACACTCCAAGCCCATCCAATAACAGCATCTCCATAAATAAATGGTCTTTCTTTTAAGTTATGTTTCTTAACAAATCTATCACAAATTTCTACTACACCTTTTATATCATCAATTGCAAAAGCATCTGTAGTACCCATAGTAACAACTATCATGGCTATAGGTTTACCTTCTTTATAACACATTTCCATAACTTCTTCTAAGTGATTTAGATTCATAGAACTATCTTCATTAATATTAATTGTTCTTACATTATTAGTACCAAGTCCTGTCCAATCACTACAATTTTTCATTGCATAATGTCCAACTTTAGATACTAATATTTGCGCATCTTTTCTTATACCACTTGTTCTACTTTCTTTCCCTAAACACTTTGTTAACGCAAGCTTAGTGGCAAATAAATATGCTCCTGTTCCTCCAAACGTAAAATGACCTGTAGATTTTTTACAATCATATCCTACTAATTTTGAAATTATAGAAGCCACTTCTATTTCCAAGACTGCAACATTTCCTGAGTATTCTTGTTCTACTATATTAGGATTAAGCATAGCCCCCATTAAACTCCCAGCAATTGATGGAATTGCAGCTGGGGGAGTTACATTAACCATTGCCTTTGGATGTGCCCAATTAAACATACCGTTAAAATACTTACTTGCTTCTTTTATAACTTCTTTCATTGAAGTAGATTTCTCCGGTATATTTGCCTTTTTCTTTACTTCAGTAATACTATTTTCATCTCCTATATAGCATATACCCTTTCCTAAAAATGGCTTTTTATCTTTTCCATCATCTTTTAAATTATTAACATTTTTTAATGTATCTGTAACTATATCTTTAAACTCGTCTTCTTTTGTTTGTTCTTGACATGGTGACAAGAATGCAGGTTGAACCTTTTCTGTTAAAACTCTTTTCCAATTTAATGATTCATTTTGTTTTATCATTTTCATCCCCACTTTCTAATTTTTTTTACTTTAAAAAGTGTTAACAAAGCTTTATTTTGAAATATATTGAATAATACCCATATATTTTATATACACCATTGTATATTATAATACTTTTAACCAAATTAATCCAATTATCTTTTTATAAAATTTATATTTTTTCTTATTGTTAAAATAATATTTTTACATAAAAATATTGGTGAAAATCCTCTCTGTATTAGAGACTTTTTAACAATTTAAAAAAGGTACAATAAAACCTTTGTTTTATTGTACCTTTTTATACATTTATATTAAATTTATAATTTATCTATTTTAATTAACTAACTTTTTTTAATACAACTGAATTCTTATTTTTTTTATTGTCATTATTAACATTTATATTAATTTCTTCATTATTGCTAACTAAAAGAACTGCTGCCATTCCTACTAAATTAATTATTCCTATTGCTAAAAATATCATTTCATACATAAAAAATACCCCCCTATATTAAAAATATCTATTTGAATTTTTGTTATGTCCTTGTAATGTCTTATGTTTCATTTCATAAGTAATTATATTATAAAATCAGTAAATCAGTAAAAGCTATAATTATTGTAAAAACCATTGAAATAGCGTTTACAAGGACTAAAATACCGTTTACAATTCATTTATTTATAGAATTTAATAAAATTTATTCTATAATTTATATCATTATCCAAAATTACTTTTAGTACAATATAAACCTAAATAAAAGACTAATTACCATTACAAAGTAATTAATCTTTTATTTAAATTTTAAATATTTATTTATAACTAAAATTCTATCTTATTCTCTAATTTTCTAAAATACTCGTCTTTCAAATGTTTTATTTTTATTAAATCTGTAATCTTATTAGAATAAAAGTTTATCTTATAACTACACAAATTCTTCTTTCTTTGAAAATAATTAGATGTTACGCTTATAGATTGAATACTATTTAATTTAACTAAAATTGTTTCTTTATTAAATCCATTACATGTACATATAAAAATACTATCGTTAAATCCAACTCCTGTGTTTTTATACTTGAGATATCTACTCATAATAACTATAGGTAATATTAAAAATATTATGCTGAATCTAACTTTTATATATGATATTATTGAACAGGTTATAAATGTTATAAGTATTGGAATAAACATAAATTTTATTAATGCTTCTTTAGGAGGATTATTAATTTCAACATTATAATTAAACTCTGGTAAAATCGTTGAAATTATTTTTTTTGTCAATTTTTTATTGGCTATAGGATAAATTATAGCTTCTTCTCCACTTTCATCTCCATACCCAACTGTTGATACCTCTATCCTATACAAATTAAATTTTTGTCTTATAAAGTTTTGCTTTAATTTAATAGCATTTATACTTTTTATAGGCAATGAATATGATTTTTTACTTATAAGACCATATTCTATAATTATATAATTGTATTTTTTATATACAGTAAAACCATGGAACTTTATAATACTTCCAATTATAGAAAGTATAATGCTTATAAATAGCAATATAATAAATAATATAATTAAAAAATATATAAAATATACTGTAGACTTAGCATATGCCGTTTTCATATCTATATATTTAGATACTTTATTCAATATATTTATATTGAAAATATCATCTATTTTTTCTAAAATTTTATGAAATGCAATTAAAAGTCCTACTCCAACTCCTATATTGTTTTTAGTAATAGCTGATATAAATAATTCTTTATTAGAAATTGTAAACTTATCTTTTGTATTTTCGTTAATACATATTTCCTTATTTAGGGATACATTGTAATAGTTTTTATTATTATTACTAATTGAATTTATAGATTTTCTTATGAAATCTCTAATATTTAGAGCTAAATCTTCCTTTAATATTATATCTATTTCGCTACCTTCTTTCCCCAAACCAACACTACCACTATCTATTTTTACTCTATAAACATTTAATATTCCTTGAACGACATCTTGTCCTAAATCTATTGTGGATATTCTATTTATTGCTATCTCTAACTTTTTCTTATATATAATTCCTGATTTATACTTTAACATTCCACCTTCAATATTAAATTTAGTATTTTTCCACTTAAAGAAATTCTTAAAACATAAAAATATTAATAGTATACCAATTATTAGTTGCTTAAACTGAAATTTAAATATAATTAATAAAATAAAAGGTATTACAATTTTCATATCATTTATAGTATTTATAATTATTGTATAAGGATGATTTCTATATCCCTTTTCCATTATTCATCCACTCCATATTTTATACTATTATTATTTACACTAATATTTTTATTTTTTAATTCTTCATCTAAATTCTTTTTCACCTTTACTTGAATTCTATCCTTTACGTATTCACAAATTTCAAATGCCTTTTCTTTTGGAAGTCCTTCTATCTTATGTTCACCTCCAGCTGTATGAATATTAATTTTAGCAAGATTATAAATTCTATTTATAGGGCCTTCTTCTATATCAATGTGTTGAATTCTAACTATAGGAATTATAGTTGTAGTTAGAAAATATATACCATGAACAAACTCTATTCTATCTTCAGTTATTATATATTTCCATTGTTTATATTCTATTATTGGCTTTACTAAAACATCTAAAATTAATATAAATAATATAATCCCTAATATTATATTAACTATAAAACTATATTTAACGACTTTTTCTGAAAAATAAATTCTTAAACCTATTAATATTCCACCTACAATTATTAGTCCAATAAGATTAGATAAAAACCAAGCTTTTTTAGCATTTTTATTTAATGTATTATACTCCATATACTCATCTCCTCTTAAATTCTACATTGAATATTTATGATATTATTCCATTATATATTATGTTGTGGAATTTTAATGAATATTTTATAATTTTTTTATACTATTTTAAATATTTTATAGCAAAACTTGTTTTATATAAAACAAAACGTGTATAATTTTATACATTAAGTAACCTTTAATTGTATAAGGAGGATCATATGAAAATATTAGTTGTTGATGATGAAATAAGTATATTACAACTTATAAAAATGACATTAGAACTTGAATCTTTTGAGGTTATCACCTCAAAAACAGGATTAGATTCATTAAATATTATAATTAAAGAAAATATTGATCTTATAATTTTAGATGCTATGTTACCTGATATTAGCGGGTTTAACTTAATTGCCAAAATAAAAAATATATCTGATATACCAATCATAATGCTAACAGCTAAAGATGACATAAATGATAAATTGCTAGGTCTTCAACTAGGGGCTGATGATTATATAACTAAACCATTTAATAGTACAGAACTAATTCTTAGAATAAAGATTATTTCAAAAAGAATGAATAAAAATATTATACAAGAAAAAAATGAATTATTAGTTGGTAAATTAAAAATTTTAAAAAAAGAAAGGAAATTAATTATAGATTCTAAAGATGAAATAGTATTAACCTATAAAGAATTCGAGGTACTTAATTGTTTATGTGAAAACAAAGGTAAAGTATTTTCTCGGGAAGAACTGTTAAGTAAAGTTTGGGGTTATGATTTTGAAGGAACTACAAGAGCTGTAGATATATTAATTCAAAGATTGAGGAAAAAACTTGGTAAATACCAAAATTATATCAAAACTTTATATAAAGCTGGTTACAAGTTAGAAATTGATGATGAATATTAAATTGAATCTAAAAAGAAAAATAATCTTAACTAATATAATTATATTAACTCCAATTATTATTTTCATATATTTTATTACAGTTAATACACTTTCTAAGAATATAATAAATAATTCCGTTGATTATTTATTAAACGAAAACAAATCTGCTCAAATATATATACAAAATATATTAAATTTAAAAAAAGATAATGACGTAGAAGATGTTCTAAAGGATATTGCTCCTTTTATAGTCACTAATTTAAGTGAAAAATTTAATTTAAGGGTACAAATGTTTAATACTTCTGGTCAATTAATATACGATTCTGATAAAAATCAAATAATTTTATATAATGAGGATATAAATAAAGCTTTAGAAAATAAAAAAGCTTATATAATAAAAAAAATAGATGGTGTTCCTTATATATTTTTATCAAGTCCTATTTCTTATAAAAATAAATTATGTGGTACTTTAAGATTTATTTTAAAAGAATCTGATTCATTAAAAATTGTAAATAATACTTTTTTAATAATGCTTATATGTGGAATCTTTGCACTTATAATAGGAATTATATTAATAAATAGTTTTGCAAAACAAATAGTAAATCCTCTAACTACATTAGAAAATCATTCAAATAAAATTGCTAAAGGTCATTTTTCAGAAAAAATCATAATTAATAGCGGTGATGAAATTGAAGATTTAGCTAATACATTTAACTATATGAGTAAAAGTTTAGAAACATATATATCTGAACTTAAAGACTCAAAAGAAAATCAAAAAAAATTTTTTGATAATATATCCCATGAATTTAAAACTCCATTAACAGCTATTATAGGTTTTTCTGAAATTTTACCTAAACTTAAGGATAAAGAAAAAGTTATTGAAAGTTCTATACTTATACAAAAAGAAGGTAAAAGACTTCTTACTTTAGTAGAAGAAATACTTCAACTATCTAAGTTTAATCAAAATCAATTTAAAATTGAGTATACTTACATAAATATTAAAGCCCTAATCGAAGAAGTATTAGATATATTTCAAATAAAATTAAATCAATATCATATATGCATTAATAAAAATTATGATGCTTTATTTATATATGGTGATTACAATAAAACAAAACAAATTCTAATAAATATATTGGATAACTCAATTAAATATAGTGGATGTGAAAATATAATTATACGTTCTAACTTATACAAAGAAAGAGTTGAAATTTCTATATATGATGATGGTGCTGGATTTGATATTAATAATCCTAAAATTAAAACAGGAAATGGTTTTGGATTAAACATCTGTAAAGAAATTATGAAAAATCAAAATGGAGAATTTAAAATAGAAAGCACCTACAACTTAGGTACTAAAATAACACTAATTTTTTTTAATAATAAAAATTAGTGTTACAAGAAAGGATTACTTATGGGATTAATAAAAAAAAATATTTTTTTACTATACATATTAATGTTTTTTATATGTCTTTCATCTTTTATTTACTACAAAAAAGTTATATACAATAAAATTCAAATAATAACTGATTCTAATGATAACGAAAAAACACTAGACAATAGAATCCCCACTAAAATGGTATTATATAATACTAAATTAGGTTCTACAGAAATCAATGATAAATTTTTATTAAATGATATTCTTAAATACATTAGAAATATATCAAATTCTAATACAACAATAAATACCATACCAACCACCGATAATGTAATTTCAATATCCGGTAAAATATATTACATGAATGGTGAAACTGATACTTTTAAAGTTAATAGTCATCTAATTATTAACAATATTCATTTTTATAACAATTCTTATTTGATAAATACTTTAAGAAACATGCTAGTAGATTCATTATATCATTTTAATAATTTAATAAATATAATAAGCAAAAATACTAATGAAATTGTATTTTCTAATGACCATATTAAAACTATTTTAGATTTCAAAAGTAAATGTAAACTTATTGAAAGCTTAAAAAAATTAAAAATTATGAGTGATAATAAAGATTTTTTAAGAACTAATTTAAATGAAAAACCTAAATTTCACTTACGGATTTATATAGATAAAAACATGGAAAATACAGCTGAAAACATAATTCTTTTAGATAGTTATGAAAATTATATAATTATTCAATATTTAGGTGATGAAAATGGAAAAAATATTTATATAAAAGGTGATCTTAATGAAAAAATGTTTAAATAAAAATTTATTTTTTTTTGTTAACTCTTTAATAATTTTATTAATATTATTTAACGTTAAACATATTTTTTCTTTTAAAAAAGGCTATCCTGATTTAAGAAATAAACATATTGTAGTATATGTAGCATTAAGAGAAGAAGAAGCTAAATATCTTTTGGAACTTTTTAAAAAAGAAACTGGATGCACATACGAATACATAAAACTCCCTACTGAAGAAGCTGTTATGAGAATTTTAGATGAAAAAACAAATCCCAAAGGAAATATATTTATAGGGGGAACTTGTGATGGATACGAGCTTTTAAAAAATTATAATTTATTAGAAAAATATAAATCTCCTAATACTAAAAATATTTCTTCAAATTACATGGATAGTGAGGGATATTGGACAGGTTTTGAAATCGATCCTCTTTCTATAGCTATAAATAAAGAAGCTTGGAATAATGCATTTGGATCAAAAAACATACCAATGCCTAAGACTTTTAATGATTTAATAAATCCTATTTATAAAGGTAAGATTATTATACCTGATCCTAAAACCTCAGGAACTGGATATACTTTTATGGCATATTTATACCAACAATTAGGTGAAGAATACTTTCATAAATTTATAAAACAATTAAAAAATAATATTAATAGACTTACAATTAGTGGCTTTAACTCTATTCAAAGGGTTTCTTCTGGTGAATATATTCTAACAGTTAACTTTTTAGGTGATCAAAGAATTATGAATAAATCTGATATGAATATAATTAATATAATCCCTAAAAACACTGGTTGGAATGTAAATGCAGTTGCTGTAATAAAAAATAATAATAACGATGAAGCTACAAAAGCATTTATAGATTTTTGTTTATCAGACGAAATAGCAAATAAATTATCTAGTTTTTCTATGGCTACATCAACTAAAAACTTTAAGTCAATTGAATATGAAATATTTAAAAATTATAATTTTAAAAAGGCTGCTTATGATAGAAATAATATTATGAATATTTGGGATAATAAATAATATTTCAACATTTTCATTGAAATCTCTTAAATGTTACATTTACGAAACATTTAAGAGATTTTCTTGTTTAATTTATTATTTATTATTTATTAAGTAATCTTAATGAAAACATTACCATTAATCGTTAAAACGTTTAAATTAAATTAAGGAGGAATTATATGTTTAATTTTCTAAAATCTTCACCAGAAAAAAGTAGACTTCCAGAAGAAAAAATAGCATCTACATACAAACTTTATCGTATTCGTATGTTTTTAATGATTTTTATAGGCTACACTGGATATTATTTAGTTAGAAAAAACTTTGCAGTAGCATCACCATTTTTAATGACTCATTTTGATTTTAGCAAAACTCAAATAGGTTTAATTAGTAGTGGACTTGCTATAGCATACGGTTTAAGTAAATTCATTTTGGGTGGTTTATCAGATAAATCTAATGTAAAATACTTTATAGGAATAGGTCTTTTGGCTTCTTCTATAGTTAGTATTTTAATGGGATTTACTAGTTCAGTTTGGTTATTTTTAATACTTATGATATTCAACGGATTTTTCCAAGGTATGGGGGCGCCTCCATGTTCAATAGTTATTGGAAAATGGTTCTCTCAAAGGGAAAGAGGACTTAAAATGGGTATTTGGAATACATCACATAATATTGGTGGTGGACTTATTGCTCCAATAGCTACTTTATCCTTATTAATATTTGGAGAACAACATTTTCAAAGTATTTTCTTTGTTCCAGCTGCTATTTGTATAGCAATTGCACTTTTCGTATTCTTTATTGGAGCTGATACTCCTGCATCTGTTGGACTACCTCCTATTGAAGAATTCAATAATGATTATCCTGAAGTTAAAGAAGAGGCTAATCCAACTAATTTATCATCAAAAGAAATAATGATTAAATATGTTCTTAAAAATAAATATGTTTGGTATCTAGCTTTAGCTAATATTTTTGTTTATTTAATAAGACAAGGTATCGTTAACTGGATTCCAATATACTTAAAACAAGAAAAAGGTTTTTCAATTGCAAATGCTAACTCTGCTATGTTCTTATTTGAATATGCTGCTATTCCAGCTTCAATACTACTTGGTTGGCTTTCAGATGTATTATTCAAAGGAAAGAGAGCTCCACTTAGCATTATTTGTATGATTGGTGTTATAATAGCAACATTAGCTTACTGGCAAACTTCTAATTACTTAGTAACTATGATATCTGTTGCATTTATAGGATGCTTTATTTATGGTCCTCAATTATTAATAGGTATGAATTTAATAGATGTTGTTCCAAGCTTTGCAGTTGGTTCAGCTACTGGATTTTCAGGGCTTTGTGGTTATCTATGTGGAGAACTTATGGCTGATTTAGTCCTTGGATTTATAGCCGATAAGTTTGGATGGAATGGTGCATTTATCTTTATAATGATTGGTGCTGTAATAGCTCTTATTCTATTATCACTAACATTAAAAATAAAGAAAAATGACAATAAAGATCTTGCGTTAGATGCATAAATTACAATATATAAATGAAAAAGATTAGAGAATACATATTTTCTAATCTTTTTTTATTTATTACATAATGTAACACTTATAAATAACATTTTATATAATAAAATAAATAAGGTAATTATTTACTATATAATAAGGTGATCAAATGTATAAATACAATAACTTAAATCAACAACCTAAGTTAGGATATGTTGATGTACTAAATTACGGAGGATTTCTTGTACGTTTTTGGGGTAGTTATAACTATAATGGAAATACTCATAGTTATATGAGTAGAGTTCTAATAATAGGTACAGAACAAAGAATTTCCATTCCTCCTGGTGCAACAGATGTTAATTTAAATATAGACATTGCTGTCTTTCCTGGAATTTGGGCACCTGTATTTTATGAAACTTTTGATTATAATGATGAGAGATGTTATCTAACTTATGGAGTAACTCTTATACCATTCTGCAAAAAAATCCCTTGTACGTCTCCAGGCACACTATCTGAAATTTTTTCTAACGTAGCTTTTCTACCAGCTTAAAATTTTTCCAATGAATATTATAATCTAAGTTATATGAATAAAATTTAGTATAATAATTAAGATTTTTTATATAAGAATGTAATTTTGTGTAATGTAACCAAAGTTAATTATATGTCATATATTATATTATCAGGGTTCCCTGAACAAATTTCAGATAAAAAGGTGATAAGCTATGGTAAGTGTTTCAAGTATATCAAGTAACATGAATACCCAAGGTTCCCATTCATATGTACAAGTTAAAAATACTGGGGTTTTTCTTACCAGTTTTGATGTAACTTACCTACTAGAAGGACAATCCTATATTCTTACTAGTTATGAATTTGGAACTGGAGTAACTAAAAGGATTAATATTCCTGATAACGCTACAAGTATTACTGTAAAAGTAGAAATTGCACAATTTATTGGTGTGTGGGCAACTGTTATGGTAAAAATATTCCCAGTTGCCGGCAAATACTGTTTCCAAACTAGCGGAACTACCCTATCACCATTCTGCGAACAATTAGACTGTCAAGATGTTCCTAGTGTTGGAGATACACCTCAACAATCTTGCTGTTGTTGTTGTTGCTGTAAATGTCAACCACAGTCTCCTAGTGCAAACACTTATAATGATCCTTGTTCAATGAATTCGTATAATTCTGGAAGTGATTATTATAGCATGAATTCTTGCTGTAGTGATGGCTCTATGATGAATTCTTGCTGTGGTGATAGCTCTATGATGAATTCTTGCTGTGGTGATGGCTCTATAATGAATTCTTGCTGTGGTGATAGCTCTATAATAAATTCTTGCTGTGGTGATGGCTCTATAATGAATTCTTGCTGTGGTGATAGCTCTATAATGAATTCTTGCTGTGGTGATAGCTCTATAATAAATTCTTGCTGTGGTGATGGCTCTATAATGAATTCTTGCTGTGGTGATAGCTCTATAACTTCTTATTCTTCAATGAATTCTTGTGGATGTTAAATAAAAGGTAGTGCTTATAGCACCCAGGCTGTTGATAAAAATAATTTATCAACAGCCCTTTTACATTTATTACAAAAGGATTTATATTGTTCTCATAATAGTAGACTTGTTGTATTATTTAAAATGATTTTTATAAGATATCTATTCGGTATATATTCAAAGAGTCAGCTTATAAAAAAATACAAGTAAATGTGGCTTATAGATAATTCTTGGTATATGGACTTACTAAAATAAAATATTAAGTCATTCTAATATAAACCAAAACTGATTCTACTTATATAAAATATAAAAGCTAACACCAATAAACACAAATTTATTAAAAAATAAATAACTAAATCTACAAAATATATAACTTATTACTTCAATTCTTCATGTATTAATCTTAAAATTTTCTTAAGTTCTTTTATATTTAATTGTCCTGGCGCTGAAACATTTTTTACAGCTCCAAAAGTTACTGATGAACCAAAAATCTCCCCCGATATACGACTTATTACACCATATCCATCCATAGCTATGGTAATAAATGGACGATATGCATGTTTTAATTTCATTTCATCTGTTGCCTTAAGAAGTTCTAATACATCTGATGAACATTTTGCCATTACAGCGATTTTTGTTACATCCGCTCCAAGTTGTTGCATTTTTAATAGTCGAGATATAATCTCCTGATTTTTAGGAGTTTTATAAAAATCATGATTAGACATAATTACCTTAATTTTGTTTTCATGAGCTATTTTCACTAATTCTAATATTTTAATTTCTTCATTAAATAACTCTATATCTATAGCATCTATAAGTCCCATCTTAGAAACTTCTGTATTAAGTTTGAAATAAAATTCATCACTTACCTCTTGCTCTCCCCCTTCTCTAAAACTTCTAAATGTAAATAGTATAGGCGTATCTTTAAGTATTTGTCTAATTCTATAAATTGCATTCCTAACTTTCGCCATATCATATATATCTTCAAAAAAATCAGCACGTATTTCAACTAAATCAAACTCCTCATCATTAAGAAATTTAGCTTCTCGTTCTAATTCTTCAATATCTTTTCCAATCAAAGGAACACATATCTTTGGAATACCTTCTCCTAATATAACTTCTCTTATTTTTACAGTTGCCATAATTTGTTCCTCCTTTAAACTTTACTTCTATCTAGCATTATTCACATCTAATGTTTTTTCATGTAATCTATCTTTAATTATCTTTAAAACTATTCCAAATATAAAACCTAAAGCTGAAGGCACAACCCATCCAAGTCTTTGGGAATAAAGAGGCAACTTATTACATAATTGATCTATAAATCCAAACTTTAATCCCACACCACTTAATGCATATAATACACTTATAACACTAGTAAATACTATAGTAAAAATATAAACAACAGGACTTTCTCCAAACAATCCATCTACCATAGAAAGTATTATAAGTACTATAGCTATAGGATAAATAGCATCTAATACAGGTATAGATACTGAAAGTATTTTTGTAAGTCCCATATTTGCAAGAATCATACTTGAGAATGTAAGTCCTCTTACGAAAGTTATATATTTAACTTTTGGAAATATAGTTGTAAAATATTGACTACATGAAGTTATTAATCCAATACAAGTTGTTAAACAAGCTAGAGTAAATGTTACTGCTAATAATATTACTCCTGGTTTTCCAAAGATATATAACATTATATTTGCTAATGTTTGAGCTCCATTAGCTGTTTGACCAAATCTTCCTCCACTTGTTGCTCCTAAATGTGCAAGCATAGAATAAATAACTATTAACAAAATCCCTGCTATTAATCCTGCTTTTATAGAATTTGAAACTATAGCTTTTTTACCATTAACTCCTTTTTCCTTTACAGCTAAAGAAATTACTATTCCAAAGTTTAAAGCTGCTATTGTATCCATTGTTAAATATCCATCTAAAAATCCTTTAACAAGAGGTGAAGTTATATATTCTGCTGTAGCTTCCCCATATTTACCCAATGGTTTAAATAAACTTGCTATAAATATGCCAGTTATTAATGTCAATAATGCAGGTGTTAGTACTTTTCCCATACGATTTACAAGCTTTGTTGGTGTTAAGCATAGCCAATATGCCACTAAAAAAAATATAAGTGTATATAAAAATAATGCTAATGTATTTGATATAAGTCCCTTTGGTAAAAAAGGTGCTACTGCCATTTCAAAAGGTAAGCTTCCTGCCCTAGGTATTCCAAGGCATGGACCTATTGAAAGATATATTAAAATAGTGAATATAATTGCAAAAGTGCCATGAACCTTTTTTGACAATTCATGAAGTCCACCTGATTTTGCTACAGCTATTACACCAAGTATTGGAAAACCCACTGCTGTAACAAAGAATCCTCCCATAGCAATCCACGTATTTCCTCCTGATAATTGACCTAAAAATGGTGGAAATATTAAATTACCTGCACCAAAAAACAATGAAAATAACATTAAACTTATAAGTAGTAAATTCTTTTTTGATAAATTATTCATTTAAAACACCCCTATTTTATTATTTAATCCTTCGGTTTCATAATAATATCTCCTTGTATTTCCATAAAAATACCCCCTTAAAAATTAATTTTATTTAAAAAAATATATAAAAAAACCTCATCCCCACTAAAAGGGACGAGGTATAATCGCGTTACCACCCTAATTCCATAAATAAATATATATAATAATATACTACATATTCATAGCTCTCAAATACGTACTAAATAATACGCTTTTCTTTTAACGGTGAAAAACTCCGGTAAAACTTACTAAAATTTTCAGCTTTACTTCTCAGAGATGATTTTCAAATATATTTTGAACATTGACTTTCACCAAAATGCCAACTCTCTTTAGAACAAAATTATATACTACTTTTTCTCTTCACAGAATTTAATTAAAAATTTTATTTGCTATATATTACACCTATTATTTTTAAATGTCAATATATTCTAGCAAAATATATATTCTTTCTTTTAACTATAATCCTAATTCATTTCCAACCCTATTTGCAATTTCACAAAATTCTTTTACCTTGGCTATATCCTTTCTCATATGACCATTTTCCCCCATTATTGAAGTTTTAGTTAAAGAATCAACACCATAAGGCTTAACTTTACGAATAGCAGCTTCTACATTATCTACACCAAGACCTCCTGCAAGAATTACTGGAACATTAACTGCCTTTACAATTTCCTCAGATATATTCCAATCATGAGTTTTTCCCGAAGCACCAATACCAGTATCAGCTGCAAGTCCAGTATCTAAAATTATATAGTCAACATATTTTGAATATAAAATAGCCTCATCTATAGACTCTTTTCCCCTAACTGAAACAGCTTGCATTAACTTTATACCAGGACATTGTCTGCGAAATTCCCCTACAAACTCTTCAGTTACTGCATATTTATCTCCACTAACATGAAGAATATCTGGCTTACTTTCTTTTGCAATTTCAATAATTTCTTCTGGAATATTAGATAATGCTATAGATACACAAGTTACCCCTCTTTTTCTTGCCTCTGTAAAGATTTGTTCTACTACATCAAGAGGTACACGATGAGCTGGAATTCCTGCATTTTGCATTGGAACTAACCCAATATTATCAGCACCAGCATCCATTGTTTCAACTGCTTCATGAAATTTTATAATAGAATATATCTGTTTAATCATAGATACTCCCCCTTTAATTTTTATATTTCAAATAAGTATTATAAGCAAGTTCAGGAGTTATATTAGGATTATTAGCTTTATCATAAAAAATAGTAGCCAAAGCCATTCCCATTGCAAATTGTAATGAATAATTAATATCTTTATTGTTTTGTAAAGAATAAAGATATCCAGCAGTAAATGCATCTCCAGCACCTGTTACACTTATTACATGATTAATTTTTCTAGTTGATATTCTAATTACTGTTCCATCTTTATTTTTATAAAAAACACCTTTACTCCCCATAGTAAACAAACATACCCTTGTACCTTTTTTTATTAAATAATCCGCTGCTTCTTCTAATTTTTTATCATCAGTTACTTTTATTCCTGTTAATGCTAAAATCTCATGATTATTTGCTTTTATGGTATGAAAAACCCCAAAATTTTTCTTCACATTTTCAGCTAAATCAACAGATGCTACGTCTGCCATAATTGAAACACTAGGACAATTTTTATGAATATATCTTATTATTTCAATAGGTACCTCAGGTGTAATAACTATTATTTGTGCACTTTTAAAAACCTCAATTCTTGTTTTAATAAAATCAATAGTATACTCTTTACGTATATGTAAATCAGTAAGTCCAACCTGCATATCACCATTTCCATCAATTAAAGATATATAAGTAGCCGATTTTTCACCTAATATAGTATTTGCGTATGATAAATCAATCCCTGCATTTTCACAATCCTTTTTTATTTTATATCCAAAGACATCATCACCAATTACCGTTATTAATTTTGTATTTAAGCCAAGTCTTGCCATATTCTCAGCTATATTTCGTGCAGCACCACCAGAACTTAATTTAACAAAACATTCTGAATTTTTGTCACCTAATATAATGGCCTTAGATGAAAATCCTGTTACATCCATAATTGCAGTTCCTAAAATTACAACATAATTTTCCATTAAAACCCTTCTCCCTTGTGTACTTATGAATAAATATCTATCTTAAAATTTTTTAATGCTTATTTATAACTTTAATTTATCTATAAATAAAATATATCTTTCTTAATATTGATTCATTTTATAATTATATGCTTATTATATCATCCTATTTTTTACATGTAAATATTTGTATAAAACTTCTCTTAAAATTTGTTTTAATATGTAATTTTATTATCTTTGAAATTCAAAACTCCTTAGAAATTTTAATTTCTAGGAGTTTAATTTTTTAATTATTATTTATTAATTTCTAAGAATATGAACTTCTAAACTTTCTACAACATCTGAAATAGTATTATAAATACTAATAGTTGAATTATCTCCCATAAGCATTCCTAAAGCCTCATTCTTATCATTCAATAATATACTTCCAGAATCACCCTCATCAGACATTTTAGTAGTTGTAATTTGATTTTTAAATGTGACTTGTCTTCCTAAAAAATTTATTAAAATAGATGTATACTTTGTTTTTATAATTCCTGTAGTTAGTTCAGTAGTTGCCCCAACTTTTTTTACCTTTTCTCCAATTTGGGTAAAACTGGTCCTATTTATAGGTCCAATAAAAGCTATTGCTATAGATGCCTTAGATCTATCCGTTTTAACTATTGCAGCATCTACATAGTTAAAATCTCCACCTAAATCTACTGGTACAAATCTGCTAACTAACCCTACTACATCTTTTGGCACTTTACCGCCATATTTCGGAGCTGGTTGTACTACAAATTTATCTACTGTTCCTCTTACATTTCCTGCTACAACATGATTACATGTTAAAATATAATCATTTTTATTATCTGCTACTAAACATCCTATTGTCCCAGCTTTTAAATCATCAACTCCAATTGAATACCCACCAAGTGTAGGACGAATCCTTTTTGTAAGAGAACATACTTTTGGCATATTTATTTCCATAACATCAGTTAAAATACCCTTATAACAATAAGGAATTAAATCTTTTGAATTTATTTTATTTGATTCAATTTTATTAGTAACAAATATAGTAATACACTTTTGACAAGTGCAAAATCCATTTATAACCTTGTATCCCATACCAACCCCTATTACATTAGCCTTATTAAAAAAATATTTATACTCACAATTACAAATACACTTAATTTTCTCCTCTAAATCACAATAATCTTTCATTTTATAATCACCTTTACATTAAATTTAACGTCTAAGAATATGCACATATAGCTTTGTTAAAACAATATTAATATCATTATAAACAGTATTTGACTTACTATTAGCCATAAGAAGTCCTATAGCTTCCTTATTATTATTTAATAAAACACTACCTGAATCACCATCAACGGACATCTTAGTTGTTACTATTTGATTTTTAAACAAAACTTCTTCTCCTAGATAATTTATCATTATAGTTGTGTTAATTGTTGTTATATTTCCTGTAGTGAGCCCACTAATACATCCTACTTTTTGAACTTTTTGTCCTACTCTTCCATCGCTTGTACCTCTTATTGGTCCAATAAAAGTGATATCTATAGATGATTTTATTCTATCAGTTAAAACTAAAGCAGCATCTGAATCATTAATTTGACTTTGAGGTAAAACCCTAGTAAACGTTACTACTTTTCCAATTATATCTTCAGATTCTTTACCTCCATACTCAGGAGATGGCTGAAATACAACTGCTTTTAATTTTTCACGCTTATTATTTATAATAGCATGATTAGATGTTAATATATAATCACTATGAC
Organism: Clostridium novyi; assembly: GCF_003614235.1. Next base: position 454,370 of record NZ_CP029458.1, read on the forward strand.
TATTACCCACAAGACATCCCATTGTTGCCGTTTTAAGACCTTTCACACCGATACAATATCCTCCAGTTACTGGACGCTTTCTAGTTGTTAAAGATGCTGTTTTAGGAATATCGCTTTCTATAACATCTGTAGGAACTCCCTTATAAATATTAGGAACTAGATTACATGCGGATATCCTATCTAAAGGCAATTTTTTAGTTACAAAAACTACAATGCATTTCATACAAGTATAAAATCCATTTTTTATCTTATAACCAAGACCTACACCTATTACATTTTCTTTACTAAGAAAATATTTATATTCACAATTAGTAATGTATGCAATTTTATCATTTAAATTATGATAATTATAATTCATTTTATATCATTCCTTAACATTAAAATAAATTCATATAATAATATATGATCTTTTTTTAATAATTGACATTAAATGCTCTATTGCAAATTTGCATCTATAATTTACTAAGTATATATTTAAACAAACGTAAAAAACTAATACTTACATGGAGGTGATACGTTATGAGTAAAAGACCTTTAGTACCAGAAGCTAAAGATAAATTAGATAAATTAAAAACAGAATATGCAAATGAACTTGGCATAAAATTTAATGATAAGTATAAAGGAAATGAAACTACAAAATTAAATGGATATACCGGTGGACCTATTGGAGGGTGATAACTGTTACAATAAATCTATAAATATCTATAAAAATATATTGTTATTTTATATATTTAGTTGTATAATAATATTGAGGTGATAAGTATGAAATATTACTCAATAGGAGAATTTGCAACTAAAATAGGAAAAACAGTTCAAACTCTTAGAAACTGGGATAAAAATGAAACTTTAAAACCATCACACATAACTAATGGTGGAACAAGATATTATTCACAAGAACAACTTAATCACTTTTTGGGCTTAAAATCAGAAGTACAACTAAATAAAAAAACTATTGGATATTGCAGAGTTAGTTCTCATAAACAAAAAGACGACCTTGAAAGGCAAATTGAAAATGTTAAAACATATATGTTGGCCAGAGGTTATCAATTTGAGATTATAACAGATATAGGGAGTGGAATTAACTACAATAAAAAGGGATTAAATCAACTAATGGACATGATAACTAATTCAGAGGTTGATAAGGTAGTAATTTTATACAAAGATAGATTGATTAGATTTGGATTTGAACTTATAGAAAATCTATGTAATAAATATGGAACAACCATTGAAATTATAGATAATACTGAAAAATCAGAAGAACAAGAGTTAGTTGAAGATTTAATTCAGATAGTTAAAGTTTTTAGTTGTAGACTTCAAGGTAAAAGAGCCAATAAAGCTAAGAAAATGATTAAGGAGTTAATTGAAGATGATACTTTCAAAGAAAGTTAGATTATATCCAACAGAAATTCAAGAACAAAAATTATGGCAATCAGTTGGAACTGCAAGGTTTATATATAATTGGACTTTAAATAAGCAACAAGAAAATTATAAAAATGGCGGTAAGTTTATTAAAGATAGTGATTTAAGAAAAGAAATTACTTTAATGAAGAAAACAGATGAATATAAATGGCTAAGTGAGGTATCAAATAATGTAGCAAAACAAGCTGTAAAAGATTGTTGTAATGCTTATAAAAGATTCTTTAAAGGTTTAGCAGATAAGCCACGTTTTAAAAGTAGAAAGAAATCTAAACTATCATTTTATAATGATAATGTTAAACTTAAAGTTAAAACTAAATTAGTTAATATCGAAAAAGTAGGTTGGATTAAAACAAAAGAGCAAATACCTATAAATGTTAAATATACTAATCCAAGAATAAGTTTTGACGGAAAGTATTGGTACTTATCAGTAGGTATAGAAAAAGAAAATCCAACAATAGGCTTAACTGACGAAAGTATTGGCATTGATATGGGAATTAAAGACCTTGCAATATGTTCAAATGGAATGACTTTTAAAAATATCAACAAAAGTAAAGAAATTAAAAGGCTTAAAAAAGTATTAAAGAGGAAACAAAGAAAAGTTAGTCGTAAATATGATATGAATAAAATAATAAGAGGAGGTGAAAACCGTTGCCAATTCAAAAAGACTAACAATATTATAAAACTTGAAAAAGAGATTAGATTACTTCATAGAAGATTAAGGAATATAAGAAGTAATCATATTCACCAAGCAACGAATAAGATAGTGAAAACCAAACCATCAAGAGTTGTTATGGAAACACTTAATATAAAAGGTATGCTTAAAAATAAACATTTATCAAAGGCTATTTCAGAGCAATGTTTATATGATTTTAAAGTTAAAATGGAATATAAATGTAAGTTATATGGAATAGAATTTATTGAAGCAGATAAGTGGTATCCATCAAGTAAAACTTGTAGTTGTTGTGGAGCTATTAAGAAAGATTTAAAACTATCTCATAGAGTTTATAAATGTAATTGTGGACTTGTTATTGATAGAGATTTAAATGCAAGTATAAATCTTTCAAGATATAAATTAGCATAGTATCACTTAAAAAGATAATGCTAATATGTACCATTCGTTGTATGGGAATTTAAGCCCTTGGACTGTTATACAAACCAAAGTAGCCTCGGCAAAATGGAACAGGTGGAACAGGGAATTAAACAAGGTTTATAGATATTTATAGATTTTTGGCAACGGATTAATGACTAAAAAAATGATTGAAGAAGTTGAAAAAAGAATGATTAATAAATAATTTTTATATAGTAATTTATTACTTTGTATAAATTTAAAAACGACTTTAGCATTTAAGCTTAAGTCGTTTTACAACTACATAATTTATTATTATATACTAAACCACCTGATGATTTCTAAAACTATAAAAAGCAATAGGGACAAATATATAAATTCTTATAATAGAAATTACTGTAATTAATTGATATACTAACAAAATTATGTTTTTAAAAGCATAAGTATCGTATGAAGAGAAATTCACAAATGTGTTAACTGCATTTCCTGGGAACAAATTCATAAATTTATTTAATGCTAAATTTTCTTTATCTCTCCGAACTAATATTGGTACAAAAATCAGTAATCCGCTAATGACCATAATATATGAAATATAGCTGATTCTTTTGTATAATCAGCTACATAGGCGACATCCATTAACTCCAAAATTCCTGGTTTCTACATATGCTGTATCACTATCTGACTTTGACTTATAGTATTTTAAAGCCTTATTAAGTTTATCTATTGTAAGAATTCCTTTAGAATTTTCATATCGTTCTTTTAGTAAATGTATAACAATGGAAGTGTACAAAATGTGTAAAACTTTTAAAAAATATTTATTTATGTTTTTAATGAAAAAATCTCAAAAATAGACTTTGAAATCTATTTTTGAGATTTTTGTTGATTTTATATTAAATTATTTTTTATATACAATAATTATGTACTCTGCTTTATAATATAAAATATTATTATATTTCTTAATATCTTTGTTTCTTAATTTTTTTAGTTAAAAGAACCACGTTCTCCACATGCCCTGTCTGAGGAAACATATCAACAGGTTGGACTTCTTTAGTTTCATACCCTAATTCATCTAAAATAGCTAAATCTCTAGCAAGTGTACCGGGATCACAGGAAACATATACTATTCTATCTGGCCTCATATTTCCTATAGCATCTAACAGTGCTTTATCACAGCCTTTTCTTGGTGGATCCACTACAACTACATCAGCTTTTATTCCCTGCTTAATTAAATTTGGTATAACTTCTTCTGATTTTCCAACTATAAATTCAGCATTATCTACATTATTTTCTTTTGCATTTATTTTTGCATTTTTAATTGCATCCTCTACTATTTCTACACCATATACCTTCTTTGCATTTTTAGATAAAAATAGTGATATTGTTCCTGTTCCACAGTATGCATCAAATACTACTTCATTTCCTGTAAGTGCTGCATATTCTAGTGCCTTATTGTATAAAACTTCTGTTTGTATAGGGTTAACTTGAAAGAATGATAATGGTGATATATTAAATTTAAATTCTCCTATGTAATCACTTATATAGTCCTTTCCATATAAAGTTATATTATTTAATCCTAAAACTACATTAGTTTTTTTAGTATTTATATTTTGAACTATACTAGTTACCCCATTTATATTTTTTAATATTAATTCAATTAATTCTTTCTTATGTGGTAATTCATTTGTCCTAGTTACAATAACAACCATAACTTCATTTGTATTAAAACCACGTCTAATCATAACATGTCTTACTATTCCAGTGTTTTTTTCTTCATTATAAGGTTTTATATTATATTTTTGCATCCACTGTTTTGTTAGTGATACTACTTTATCTCCAACTTCATCTTGTATATAACAAATATTCATATCTATAATATCATGACTTCTTGGTGCATAAAATCCAATTTTAATTTCACCATTTTCTTCTCCAACTGGAAGTTGAACTTTATTTCTATATCTATATGGATTTTCCATTCCTAATGTATCATGTAATATAGTTGACTTTTTATTTGAATTTTCTTGTTCATTATCAGTAGTTACTTTAAGCTTTCCTATTCTCTCTAAACAGTCCTTTACTCTATTTCTTTTAAACTCTAATTGAGCATTATAATTAAAATGTTGAATACTACATCCACCACATCTTTTATAAATACTACATATAGGATTTTCTCTATGTTGTGATTTTTCTAATACTTCAATTAACTTACCATATGCAAAATTCTTTTTTACTTTAATTACTTTTACCTTTACTTTTTCTCCTATTAAAGCTCCTGGAATAAATATAGCATAATTATCTACTTTGGCTATTCCCTCACCTTCAAATCCCAAAGCTGAAATATCTACAATATATTCCTTATTTTTTTCTACAGGTATAATTTTATTCATTAAATCTTCTACCTTTCTGTATCTTTTTATTCTCTTGTATATTATAAACTGTTTTTTTATTAATGTAATCATTTTTCAAAATAATTTAATGTAAAAAAAGCACCCTAATAAAAGGGTGCTAAGAATGGAATCAGTTGCTTTCATATTGAATTATTTTAACCAATAGTATTAAAATTATACCAAAATAAAAACAATATTTAAAGCACTAAAACACATTTTTTTTATTTTTTTAATTATTTTCCTACAACGTGTACTTTTATCATGTTAGTAGTGCCTGATTCGTGTATTGGAAGTCCTGCAGCTACTACAACAGTATCTCCATCTTTAACGTGTCCTGCTTCTTTAGCAAATGCAACAGATTTTTCGATCATTTCATCAGTTGAATTGAAAGATGTAGCAGTTAATGCATATACTCCACATGATATAGCTAATCTTCTAGTTATTTTGTCATCTGGTGTTACTGCTATAATTGGACATTCTGGTCTATATTTAGCGATCATTTTAGCTGTATTACCAGTTTTAGTTGGTACAATTATTGCAGCAGCATTTAATTCCATAGCTGTTGTGCAAGCACTTAAGCTTATAGCATCTGCAATATTATCAACTTTTTCTGCTTTTCTCTTTTCTAAAGCAGCTTTATGATCAACATATTTTTCAGCAGCTTGAGCTATTCTAGCCATTGTTTGAGCAGCTTGAATTGGATAATCTCCATTAGCAGATTCTCCACTTAGCATTGTAGCATCTGTTCCGTCAAATATAGCGTTTGCTACGTCTGATGCTTCTGCTCTTGTTGGTCTTGGGTTTCTAATCATTGAGTCAAGCATTTGTGTTGCTGTTATAACTGGTTTTCCAGCTTTGTTACATTTAGCTATTATCATTTTTTGAACTATTGGAACTTGTTCTATAGGAATTTCAACTCCCATGTCTCCTCTAGCAACCATGATACCATCAGATACTTCTAATATTTCATCAACATTATCCACACCTTCTTGGTTTTCTATTTTAGAGAATATTCTTATGTGTTCTCCACCATTTTCATCTAAAACTTTTCTTATAGCTAAAACGTCTGATGCTTTTCTTATGAATGAAGCAGCAACCATATCAACTTCTTCTTGACATCCGAAGATTAAATCTCCCTTATCTTTTTCAGTTATAGCAGGAAGTTTTATGCTTACGTTTGGAACGTTAACTCCTTTTTTACTAGATACAACACCATCATTTGCAACTACGCAGTGAATTTTAGTATCTTCAATTGATTCTACAGTAAGACCAACTAAACCATCATCTATTAATATAGTGTTTCCTGGTTTAACATCTTTATATAAGTCAGCGTATGTAATAGTACACTTAGTAGCATCTCCCATTACATCTTCTGTACAATATATAGTGAATTTGCTTCCCTTAACTAATTGTACTTTTCCTTCAAATTCTTTAGTTCTGATTTCAGGTCCCTTAGTGTCTAAAACTATTGCTACTTGTTTGTTTAATTCTTTTCTTAATTCTCTTATAGTTTTAATTCTTCCACCATGTTCTTCAAAATCACCATGTGAAAAGTTAAGTCTAGCTGCGCTCATTCCAGCTAAAATAAGTTCTCTTAAATATTCTTTGTTCTCACTTGCAGGTCCAATTGTAAAAACCATCTTAGTTCTTTGCATAAATTACTTACTCCCCTTTAAGTCAATTTTTTATTTTTATTTAATATTTATATATCTTAATAAGATAGTATTTCTGCTATATCATATAAATCATCATCAAATTTACTTTCCATTGATAATGCTTCATCTATATCATCATCAACTACCTTATTATTTCTTAAACCAACTACTCTTGAAGATTTTCCTTCAATTAAAAGTTCAACAGCTTTAGCGCCTAATCTACATGCTAAAACTCTATCAAATGCTGAAGGACTTCCACCTCTTTGTATATGTCCTAAAGTGGTTAATCTAGTTTGTATTCCTGTTACTTCTTCCACCTTTTTAGTTAGAGCTTCTCCTCCACCTACACCTTCAGCTAGGATTATTAAATTGTGAAGTTTTCCTCTTAATTTACCTTCTAGTATCTTTTTGCATAATTCATCTTCATTAAATTCTTTTTCTGGTACTATGACACTTTCAGCGCCACCACCAATTCCAGCAAATAAAGCTAAATCTCCACAACCTCTTCCCATAACTTCAACTATACTAACTCTTTCATGAGAAGATGAAGTATCTCTTAATTTGTTAATAGCATCTAAAACAGTGTTAGTTGCTGTATCAAATCCAATAGTATAATCTGTATAAGCTAAGTCATTATCTATAGTTCCTGGTATTCCTATAGTCTTAACTCCTAATTTTGATAGTAATTGTGCTCCTTGGAAAGATCCATCTCCACCTATAACTACAACCCCATCAATACCAAAAGCTTTTAGAATTCCAACACCTTTTTTTCTACCAGCTTCAGTTTTAAATTCTTCGCAACGAGCTGTTCTCAAAATTGTCCCGCCTCTATGTATTATATCAGCAACACTTTGACGGTCCATTTCAAAAATTTCTCCATTTATTAATCCACTGTACCCTCTTTGTATTCCCATTACTTTGAGACCTTTGTCCAGCCCTGTTCTTACAACCGCTCTTATTGCAGCGTTCATTCCTGGGGCATCTCCACCACTTGTTAAAACAGCAATTGTTTTCATTACTTATTACCTCCCAAAAGCACTGGGACTTTTTCCATCCCATAAAGCATATAAATTGTTAATTTTAAGTTTTTTATTAGCTATACATAGTATACCACCATATCTACAATTTTGCATTCAAAATTTTAATTAAAATACTAAAAACATCTTTAATTTTTACAATATTATTATTTTTTCTACTTCATATCTACATATAATTAGTTTGTTTTTATTTAAGATAAATATACTATGTATTTTTATTTAGTTTTTTTATTTTATTTTTATATTAACTTTATATTCTCATTACCATATAATTGTTTGAATATATTTACAACTTCCTCTGTATTATTTACCCAATACTCTCTAGATATTAAATATTTTTTTCTTTCATCTTTTGTACAAATATATATAGGTATATTTCCGTTATTTCTAATAGCTATAGATTTTATTTGATTTATGGTTGGTTTTACATCTCTCTTTTTTTCTACCTGAATATAGAATTTTTTATTAGAGAAATTAACAACTTTTTCTATATAATCACATAGTATTTTGGGTTGTTCATCTTCTCGTTTTGTAACTCTTCCTTTTACTAGTACTATTTCATCTTCCATTATTGTGTTATTAAATCTTTCTAAGGTTTTTGGGAAAATTATAACTTCTATTGAACTATATAAGTCCTCTAAATTTATAAAAGCCATCATACTATTGGTTTTTGTTATTTTTCTAGTAACATTTGTAATAAGTCCACCTATAATCACTTTATCTCCATCTTTAATCTTAGAATTTTGTTCTTCTACATGAAGTGTCACCTCATCTACAAGATCTTCTTCTAAAGATTCATCCATAATAATATCTGTAGTTTTAGCACTTGTGGCATTTTTTAAAATTTCTTCATAATCCTCTAATGGATGCCCTGTTAAATATAGTCCAGTCATTTCTTTTTCCATTGCAAGTTTACTTTTTTTATTAAATTCATCTATTGCTGGATATTTAATTTCTACACCTTTGAATTCATTATCAAAATTACCAAATAAACTTACTTGACCTTCTATATTTTTTTTCCTTTGGCTTACTACAGAATCAATTATTTTTTCATATACAGCTAAAAGTTGTGAACGATAAATTCCGAAACTATCAAAAACACCTGCTTTAATTAAACTTTCAACCATTCTTTTGTTAATACTTCCCATGGATATTTTATTACAAAAATCGACAAAAGAATTAAATTCCCCTTTTTCTTCTCTTGATTTAACTATTACATCAATTATATTTTCACCTACGTTTTTTATAGCTGATAAACCAAAACGTATTTTTCCATTTTGAACTGTAAATTTTCCAAAACTTTTATTTATATCAGGTGGAAGAGTTTCTATATCCATTTGTTTTGCTGCTCTTATATAGATTGCAACTTTATCACTATTTCCTCTTACACTATTAAGCATAGCTGCCATAAACTCTGTTGGATAATAATGCACTAAATATGCTGTATAATATGCTACAACTCCATATGCCGCAGCATGTGACTTATTAAATGCATAACTTGCAAAATCCATCATTTGATCATATATTTTATTTGCTGATTCTTCACTAATACCATTTCTTAAACATCCAGGAACTACTACTTTACCATCTTCTTCAATACCATAAATAAAATTCTTTCTTTCTTCTTCCATAACTTTATGCTTTTTCTTTGACATAGCACGACGGACAAGGTCACTTCTTCCCATAGAATATCCTGCAAGATCTCTAACAATTTGCATAACCTGCTCTTGATATACCATAACACCATATGTAACATTTAGTATTCCCTCAAGCTCAGGAGTAATATATTCTATATTCTTTGGGTTATTTTTATTTTTTATATATTTAGGTATTTCAGCCATAGGACCTGGTCTATAAAGACTTATTCCAGCAATTATATCTTCTAAGCTCTCTGGCTTTAACTCTTTCATAAAGTTAGTCATTCCTGATGATTCTAATTGAAAAACACCCACTGTTTTTCCTTTTCCAAGCATATTATATACATTTTCATCTTCAAAATTTATTTTATCAAGGTCAATTTTTTTCCCTGTATTTTTCTTTATAAGTTCTATAGCATCCCTTATAACAGTTAATGTTCTAAGCCCTAAAAAGTCCATCTTTAAAAGCCCAAGTTCTTCTAATGTAGTCATAGTAAATTGCGTTACTATTGCTTCTTCATTTTTAGAAAGTGGTACATAATTAACTAAAGGTTGTGATGCTATAACAACACCTGCAGCATGAGTAGACGTATGTCTTGGAAGTCCCTCTAAGTCTCTAGCTACGTCTATCAATTCTTTAATACGAGTATCTTTATCATAAACTTCTTTTAATTCTGGATTCATTTCTAATGCCTTATCAATAGTAATCCCTAAAACCGTTGGAATCATTTTAGCTATTCTATCTACTTCGGCATAAGAATAATTCATAGCTCTCCCAACATCTCTTATACATGCTCTAGGTGCCATAGTTCCAAAGGTAACTATTTGAGATACATTATCTTTTCCGTACTTTTCAACTACATAATCAATAACTTCTCCACGTCTTTCATAACAAAAGTCAGAATCTATATCAGGCATAGATACACGTTCAGGATTTAAAAAACGTTCAAATATAAGATTATATTTAATAGGATCAATTTTAGTAATTCCTAGTGTATATGCAACAAGAGAACCTGCCGCTGACCCCCTACCTGGACCTGTCATTATTCCTTTTTCATGAGAAAATCTAAAAAAATCCCAAACTATTAAGAAATAATCTACATATCCCATTTCCTTTATAACATCTAATTCATATTCTAATCTTTCTTTTAATTCATCCGTTACTTTTTCATATCTAATTTCAAGTCCCTTATAACATAATTCTTTCATATATTCAAAATGATCTATACCTTCTGGTAATGGAAAATTAGGAAGCTTAGATTCATGAAATATATAATCAAAATTACATTCATCAGCAATTTTATTAGTATTTTCTAAGGCATCTGAAACATAAGAAAATATCTCATACATTTCCTCTGGAGATTTTAAATAAAAGTTTTGTGGTTCATATTTCATTCTATCTTCATCATCTAAAGTTTTTCCTGTTTGAATGCATAATAAAACCTCATGTGACTTAGCATCTTCTTTTTTTATATAATGAACATCATTTGTAGCAACTAGTGGTATATCTAATTCCCTTGCAAGTTCTACTAACATTTCATTAACCCTAAGTTGTTTATCTATACCATGATATTGTAATTCTATATAAAATCCTTCTTTAAATATATCTTTATAAAATAAAGCTATTTCTCTTGCCTTCTCCTTTGTTCCATTTAATAAATTATACGAAACTTCTCCAGCAAGACAAGCACTTAAAGCTATTAGTCCTTCACTATGTTCCTTTAAATATTCATGATCTACTCTAGGTTTATAATAAAAACCTTCTATAGATGCTTTGGATACTATTTTCATTAAATTTTTATATCCTTGTTCATTCTTTACAAGAAGCACTAAATGATGATTTCTATTTTCAGCATCAAGTCTTTTAATATGCATAGAATTTGATGATACATAAATTTCACAACCTATAATCGGTTTAATTCCTGCATCTTTAGCCTTTTTATAAAAATCTACACATCCAAACATTGTTCCGTGATCAGTTATAGCAAGACTTTTCATTCCAAGTTCTTTAGCTCTTGATATTAAACCACCTATTTTTCCTGAACCATCTAAAAGACTATATTCTGTATGTGTATGTAAATGCACAAAATTTTTCTCTCCCATATTCATCCTCCTTTCTTTAGTAATTGTATATATAACTATTACAATATATTAGATTTTATCATATAAGCTTATTATTTTAAATTATTTTCATATTCATTAAAAATTAATCATTAATACTATAATACTATGTAATAAAAAAATCAGAGAAATTCTCTGATTTTTTTAAACATATACCTCTATCTTATACTAATTTTATATTTACCACCGTTCTCATCAACTCTATAAACATATAAATAATATTTTCCTGGTTTAGCTATAAATTTATTAATCATAGTATCTTCATAGTCTTTTGCATATGATACATATTCTTTTAAATTATCTGCATTATAGACTACCCAATTTAATTTAGCATTATTTAACTTTGTCAATTTAATATTTACTTCCTTTTCATCTAAAACATTAAAAGTATATATATCTGCATAATCATTTTTATTAGTTTCACCAATTATATTAGAATTTAAAATAACCTTATTTGCTTTTTCAAATGAATTGTTATCTTCTACTTCTTTAGTTTGTATTTCTTCTAAATTACCCTTGATACTTAAATCATATCTCCCCTTTTCATGGGAATATCTATATACCATAATATAATACTTTCCAGGCTTACTAGCATTAAATTTTCCATTCAAAAAATTTCCTCTAGTAATTGGATATGCTATACTCTTGTTTTTATCCTCCTCTGAAACTACTTGCCATGCAATTTTCGCATTATCTTTATTTTTCACTGATATATCTACATTTCCTGGTGTCTTTACATTGAAGTAATATATATCTTTATCATTCTCTTTAAGTTCTCCACTGATTTTATTATCTGAAGTTAATGGTCCATATGCGTTTTCAAAGGAATCTTTTTTAGTAATCTCTTTTTTATCTTCGCTATCTTCAATTTTTAAATCTTTATTATCTATGTCAGCATCTTTATTTACTTGTTCATGTACATCATCAGTTAATATTCCGTGAAATATAACATCATATTCTACTTGTCCTAACTTATTCACTCTATGATTTACAAAATAACATGTTAACGTTTTATATCCAGACCAATTATATTGATCTAATATTTTTAAGAACTCGTTAGCTTTTGAATTCATATTATTCCAATCTTCTAGTTTACCTTTACTTCTATCCCCTATATATGTTCCTTTTAATGTAAATGTGTTGAAAAATTGTCCTTTTTCTTCTTCAGTTTTTATATTTTTCAATCCCGTAACTTTCTCTATATTAGAATAGATTTCTTTAGCACTTTTACGTGGATGCTCTTTTATATACTCATCAGATACAAGAGGAGTTGTTAATGTATCATAGTTATCCACTAGTTTTTGCATATGATACTGATATTCACTATTTATATTACTCTTCGTACTTAAACTTTCTATATAATCTTCATATCCTTTTACATCATTATTTTTCACATAATTAATTATATTATTTAAAATTTCTATGTTGTTATTATACATATAATCTGAAAAAGCAAAACCATAATTATAAAAATCAAAAGAACCATATTTTGAATGTAATAATTTACTTGAAGAAAATCTTTGCGAAATATCATTTGAAATTCCTCTTACTTCAGATTTTCTTGGTAATATATTATTTTCACGTGTTGAACCTGCAAAAAACTCTGCTGAACCTTCTTCAAACCATGTTAATCTGCAATTATTACCTCTATAAAAATCTGATTGTCCCCATATTCCAGGAACTAGATATCTCCCTTGTAAATAGTGTGTAAATTCATGTCTAAATAATTCTTCTAAACTAAAAATACTTTCCCTTGAAGTTCTCTCATAAGTAAAAAATGTACCTATATTTTCAATATATATTCCACCATTATCTGTGCTATATCCATACAATGTAGAATTTAATTTATATTCTTCAGGATTATTATAAATAACTATGTTTAACACATCATCAGCATTTCCCTTTTCTAATTCTTCATCATTTCCAATGACTCTATGAAATTGTGCCTTTACTTCTTTTGATGCCCAATAAAGTCTTTTAACCTTTTCTTCTGAAACCTTATCACCAGTTTTTATTATCATTTTACCATTATCAAAAGTATATGTTTTTGTAAGATAATGTTTTTTACCTTGTTCTTTTATCTCTTTTATATTAACTTTATTTCCATTTAAATATGTCTCATTAAAATCATATTTAATACTTTCTATTGCTTTAAAGTATTGCTCTCCAAGATATGGATACAATTTTAATGCCTTTTCAATAACACCTTGAGGAGTTTTTTTATTACTATGAAGTTTAGCTAATTTTCCCGTATAATAAATTCCATTATTTATAATCCATGAATTTTGTTCATTAACATTACCCAATAATGCTAATCTTTCAACTTCATTTATAAATTCATCTATATTACTAAACCAAGATGTACTTTTAATATCTTTTTCAGATTTAAATAAATATGACTCAATAGAATAATTAACTCCATTTAAAATATTATAAATAGCTTGACCTTCTGAATTAATTCTTGAACTCTCATCAATATTATCATTGTATTTTTTTAAAATAGGAACTAATTTATTAACTACAATATTATTTGAAGTTGTATTGCCTATTAATAATCCCAGTGTTTTTATAATCTCATTTTGACAATAAGAACCTAATGAAAAATTAGGATTATTTTCTATTGAAAGCATAGCAGGAATACATTTTTCCTTATAGTTTATTTCATCTAAGTGCTTTAATTCTTTATTATAAAATCCTAAATAATATCCTCCTCTTAACACTTCAATTAATGTTGGTATTCCTTTATCATCATTTGCTGTGTATTCTCTTCCTTTTTTAATTAAAGCATCAATTAATGCCTGCACTCTGTTATTATCAGAATAAAATTCCCTTGATCCTTCATTATATTGCATAAGATCAGTTATATCATTCCATCTTATATTAGATAATGTATCTACAAGATTATCATAAGATAGCTTACTTAATTGTCCTAAAGTATATTTGCTGTTTACTGTACTTTCTAACTTAATATTTCTATTACCACCATCTTTTGCTAATACTCTTGTTGAAGCATTAGCAAATGTAATACATGTTATAGCTAAACAGCATAGAACTTTCAAAAAATTTTTTTTCATAATTATCCTCCTAAAAATTGTTTTATTACAAGTAGAAATATACACCTATAAATACTCTTATATAATCGAGTAAAATTTATCATTACTTAATTGTAATACCTTATTTATAATTTTAAATAATAAAATAGACAGTGACCTTTTACCAAAAATCACTGTCTACTTTATTATAATTTTATTTATTTAATTACATTTGCATTCAGCTTGTTGAACTTCTTCTTTAGAGTTATCATGTACATTCCAAGTAAATGCTAAGAATATTATTGCTAATACTGAAGCTACCATTAATGTCATGAATCCACCGTTCCAGCTAAATTTATCAACAACAGCTCCCATTGCAGCCTCTGCTAATACTTGACCACCTAAGTAACCAAATAGTCCAGTAAATCCAGCTGCAGTTCCTGCTGCTTTCTTAGGTACTAAGTCTAATGCACTAACCCCTATAAGCATAACTGGACCGTATATTAATGCACCAATGAAAGATAATGCTATATTAATAGATACAATACTTGAACTCTTCCAATAAACAAATACTCCTATAACAACACCTATCATACAAAATACTCCCATAGGTGCACGTCTTCCATGGAACACTTTATCACTTAACCAACCAACAATTATAGTTCCTGGAATTGCTGCATATTCAAATAGTGAGAAAGCTAATGTTGATTCTTTTACTGAAAAATGTTTTACTTGCTCAAGATATGTTGGTACCCAGTTAACAACACCATATCTTACAAAGTATACAAAAACGTTTGCAATAGCTATAAACCATAAAAATTTATTCTTTAATACATATTTAACTAATATTTCTTTTGCTGATAATTCTTTTTCTCTATCTTCAACTTCAACAACAAATTCTGGATAATCGTTTTTATACTCTTCAATTGGAGGTAATCCAACAGATTGTGGAGTATCTTTTGCAAATAATATATATAATATACCTATTACTATTGCTATAAGACCAGGGAAATAAAATGCACCCTTCCATCCGCCAAAGTAATTTACTCCAAAAACAACGATTGCAGCTATAAGTCCACCACCAACATTGTGAGCAGTGTTCCAAATTGACATTTTAACACCACGTTCTTTATCTGAAAACCAATGTGTCATAGTTCTACCACAAGGAGGCCATCCCATTCCTTGAAACCATCCATTAAGTAACATTAAAACAAACATAAACATAGTACTAGTTGTTGTTGCAAAAAGTATATTTACAACTCCTGACAAAATAAGTCCTGCTGCCAAGAAAAATCTAGGATTAGACCTATCCGATACATTTCCCATGACAAATTTACTTATGCCATAGGCAATACCAAGCCCTGATGCTATAAAGCCTAATTGAGTTACTGAAAATCCTTCTTTTACAAGATACATCTTAGCAACTGAGAAGTTACTTCTAACAAAGTAAAAAGTTAAATATCCAATGTATATACTTAGAAACACTTGTATACGATATCTTTTATATGCAGCATCAATTTTTTCTTCAGGTAAACGTTTAATATGAGGTGCTGGCTTAAATATATTCACGTTCAATCATCCTTTCTTTTTTTATTACATTATCTTTTTTAATTCCTCTAAAAGATATTTTCTATCTTTAGCGGCTTTACTAAAATTATAAACATCACTTAACTTATATAACCTAACATCTTTTTTTACTTCATTATCATCTATTGTTGGAATTGCCATAGAAAAATCTCTTAAGGATCTTGTAGCTTCTTTTGTAGTACAGTATTCTATAAAAGCATTGGCAACCTTTTCATTGGGACTATTCTTTATTTTAGCTACTGGACATATAGTCCAACCACAACTTTCTGGTACAATAGACTTTATTTTAAAACCTGAATTATTAACTATTAATTGTTGATTTATAAAATTAACTGTTATTAAGTATTCACCTACACCTACTTTTTTAGCTGGTGTAAATCCACTATCAGTAAACTGACCTACATTGTTTCTTAGCTTTTTAAAAAATGCAAGTGCCTTTTCCTTTCCCATGGTCTGTACTAAATATGATAAAAAAGTATATCCAGTACCTGACGTTCTAGGATCTGGCAAAACTATCTCCCCTTTAAATACTGGGTTTAATAGTTCCTCTATAGTAGTTGGTTTCTTTATTCCTTTAAATTCCTTATTCCATCTTTCTTCGTTTATCCCTATTGAAAGGGGCTCTATATAAAGTCCTGTCCAATATCCATCAGGATCTCTATATTTTAAAGGCATCCTATCAACATTTTTAACTACATACTTAGCTAAACATCCATTTAATTTTAATAACTCAATGGCATCTGCTGTACCGCCTAAAAACACATCAGCTTTTTGAAATTCTATTTCTTTAACAACATTCTCAGCTGCTTTTTCAGTTGGAAATCTCAAAAAGGAATAATCACATCCTGTTTTTTCTTTAAAACCATCTAGTAGAACTTTTGCCTCATCCTCATTAAAAGCTACATATACTAATAGTTTTCTTCCCTTAAAGTGCGGTAAACGTTTACTAGGCCTTTTCATAATTTCAAAATATCCAATAGTACTTAAAGCTACTGTTAAAATACTTATTATAAAAACAACTAATCTTTTACCAACCTTCACTTTTCTTCCCCCATATGCAATGTTAATTTCTTAATATCTTCTTACAAACAGTATTTAAATTACCTTCCATATAAAAAGAATCCACTATTTCTTCTCCATAATCTCTAACTACAACATAATTATTTTCATATATATCTATACTTATTATGTCATAATTACTTTGTTTAGACTTTGATGAATTAATATTATCTTCATTTAGATTCTCTATATATATCCTAATATGATAATTTAAATTTCCTTTATTGCATATAGCTTTTTCAAGTTTTTTATTATTGCTTATTCTTTTTAACTTTATAATTTCGTTTTTTATTAAAACCTTATCATTGCTTCCACACTTATTAACTTCATGGAATTTATCCACAATAGTTACCTTATTCTTATCGTTTACAATAGATGCAAGAACTGATGGTGTACAAAAGATATCATTAATAAAACTTTTTAATCTGTTTATATATGCTGAGCTTTTGTCTCCACCATAATAACTATCATTTATTCTCAAGTTATTATTTAAATACATAGTACTCTTTTTACCATTCAAATAAAAAATTGTTCCTATAATTTCATTAGGAGTATTTTTTATTTTAGAATCATAAAAATTTTTGTTTATAGGCATAGAATCAATAAGATTCCAAAATTCTTTTAATAAATCACCAGAATTTATAGTGAGCTCGCCCCATCTTTTACTATAGAGCTGAATTTTTATTGGAATGGAATTAGATGAATATTGTAATACTTGTTCCTTATCATCAAATACAACTAACTTATTAGCAATTGATTCTCTAAGGTATATACCCATTGCTCCCATTAAAATAAAAGATATAACATATAAACATATAATTTTCTTATATTGAAAGTTTGTCATGACTTCACTTCACCTTATTTTATTATTATGATACTCTTTAATCTTTTCACAATTCGTTCGTAATTGTGTCAAAATTGTAACGTTTACTTTTTTATTTTTCATTTTTAAATTTTAATATTACTGTTGTTCCTTTATGACTCTCTATTTGTATTTTTCCTGATTGTTTATTCATAATTTCTTTACAGATAGCAAGTCCTAGTCCACTACCACCATATTTATTTTGCAAACTTTTATGGGCAGTGTAAAAATGTTGAAATATTTTTTCTAAATCTTGTTCTGGTATTCCTTGTCCATTATCTGATATATATATATTAATAAAATTTTCATCATAGTTCATAGTTATAGTAATTTCACTACATTCACTGTATTTTATTGCATTATCTAAAATATTAAGTATAACTTGTTCAGTTTTTTCTTTATCTATATATATTTTTTTAGAATGAATTTTTAACTTTACATCTATTCCAAATTTATTCATCCTTGGTTTTAAAAGCATAACTGAGCTCTCAATGACAGATTTAATATCTACATATTCTTTATTCAATTCAAATTCATTTTTATTTAAAACAGACAATTCAAGCAATTGTTCAACAAGATTTAACAGTCTATCACTACTTTTCTTTATATATTTAATACATTGTTCTGTATCCTTTTTATCTTCTACTCTAAGTAAAAGATCTGAATAACCAATAATAGCAGCTACCGGTGTCTTAAACTCATGTGTTATATTATCTAAAAATCTCTTTTGATTTTCCTTTTCTGTTTTTAACTTTAAAATCATGTTTTCTATATTGTTAGACATTATATTAAATGAATTTGATAAATCCTCTATTTCATCCTTACTATTTATTTTAAAATTTTTCACAAATTTCCCATGAGAAACTTGTCTTGCAATTTTCTTTAATATAACTATTGGTTTAACAATTTCATTAGAAAAAGAATTGCTCAATATAATTGAACATAGAATAGAAACCACAGCAAAAAAGGTCATACTTAAAATTGTCTTAAACACTATATTATTTTCTTTATCTAAATTATAAATATATCTTATACATCCAAGTTTACTATCATTATAATAAATTGGACTTGAAAATAAGATGTAATATTTTCCTTGAATTTTTCTTATTATATAAGCTTTCTTTCCACTTAAAGCGTTACTTATATCATCATCTTTTTTTACATGAGGATAATCTTCCGAATCTCCTATAATAGATGAGTTATTGTATATTTGCACCCTAACTTTACTTTTACTTGACAAATAAGTTGCTATAAAAGGACTCATTTCATTTAAAACCTTTTCCACATGAAACTTGTCCTCATTTTGCAAATATTCCATAACAAAAGCTTGACTATTATAACTTTCCTTTTTTAACATATCTATAGAATTATTTGTTATTCTCGTATATAGTTCATATATTGTAACTACATATATACCCGCTATTGATAGTATTAAAACTGCTATGTTCATAAATAATATCTTTCTTTTAATTCCAAATTTCATAGTATTATACCTCGAACCTATATCCTACTCCATATATAGTTTTTATAGCTTCTTCATGATTTAATAGCTTTTTTCTAATTCTTTTAATATGAATATCTACAGCTCTTGTATTTCCTGAAAAATCATATCCCCATATCTTATCTAAAAGTTCTTCTCTTGTAAAAACTTTATAAGCATTTTGTACCATTAATACTAATATTTCAAATTCTATATGGGTGAAATTAACTTCTTTTAAATCGATAAATACGCGTCTTTCAAGTAACATTATCTTTATAAATCCTTTTTCTATAATTTTTTTAGTTTCCTTATTATTAGTAGTTAGTTTAACCTTATTTATCCTTCTTGAAATTGCTCTTATTCTTAAAATTAATTCTCTACTATCAAAAGGTTTTGTTATATAATCATCTGCTCCTAATTGAAGTCCTAGCAATTTATCATTTATTTGATTTTTGGCACTCAGAACTATTATAGGAATCTCACTATTTATATTTTGAATTTCATGTATAACTTGAAAACCATCCATATCTGGAAGCATTAAATCTAGTACTATTAAATCTGGTAATTCACTTTGAAATAATTTTATAGCATCTTTTCCACATTCAGCAGTTACTACATCAAAGTTTTCAAACATAAGATTCATCCTTACTAAGTTCAATATTGATTCCTCATCATCTACTAATAAAATTTTCATTGCTAATACTCCTTTCTAAGAAATAATTTACTATATATATATACTTGTAGAACCTTATATATTATTAAAAACTTTTACAAAAAGCAAATAAATCCTAGCTTTGTGGCGTAATTTTTCATGAAAAATCTAAAATAATCACAAAGAAGGACTCGACTATGATTATATCATTAAAAATTATAATTTCAAAATACTTAGATAGAAATTAAAAAATTTTTAATAAAAAAATACAGAAACTAAATTTAGCTTCTGTATAAAAATATTATAATAACGTAATTCCTAATTCTTTACATTCCTTAATAACACTATGAGACCATATAGACGCTTGAACTTCTCCTATATGAGCTTTTCTTAAAAAGAACATACATATTCTAGATTGACCTATTCCTCCACCTACTGTGTATGGAAGCTCCTTATTTAAAAGCATTTTATGAAATTCAAGTTTAGCTCTTTCTTCGCAATTAGCTTTTTTCAATTGATATTTTAAAGCATTTTCATCTACTCTAATACCCATTGAAGATAGTTCAAGTGCACAGTTTAATACTGGATACCAAAATAATATATCTCCATTTAAACTCCAATCATCATAGTCAGGGGCTCTTCCATCATGTTTTTCTCCTGAAGCTAATTTGTCCCCTATTTTCATTAGAAAAACTGCTCCCTTTTCTTTTGTTATAGCATTTTCTCTTTCTTTTGCTGTTAAATTAGGGTACATATCTTCTAATTCTTGAGTAGTTATAAAAGTTATTTTTTCTGGAAGTATCTTATCTATTTCTGGATATTTATCATTTACAAAGTTCTCTGTACTCTTAAATACTTCATATATGCTTTCTACTATTTCTTTTAGTTTTTCTTCAGTTCTATCTTTCTTTTCTATAACTTTTTCCCAATCCCATTGATCTACATACATAGAATGTATATTATCCAATTCTTCGTCACGTCTTATAGCATTCATATCAGTATATAATCCTTCACCAGGCTTAAACCCATATCTATGAAGAGCCATTCTCTTCCACTTAGCTAATGAATGAACTATTTGTATTTCTTCATCTTTTATATCTAACGCATCAAAACCTACTGGTCTTTCAATACCATTTAAGTTATCATTAAGCCCACTAGATGTACTAACAAATAATGGTGCCGATACTCTTATTAAATTTAATTTATATGCAAGTTCTCTTTCAAAAAAATCTTTAAGTTTCTTTATACCGATTTCTGTTTTCTTTAAATCCATACTTGATCTATATCCTTTGGAAACAACAAATTTCTTATGTATTGTCATATTAACTCCTCCTTAGCTTCCCCCATTTGAATTTAATAAAAATTATACTCTTTTGATTAAAATGTGTCAATGATACCTTATGAATTTTAATTGTTTAATAATAAATTGTGCATTTTCATATCAAATCATTAAAATTATCCTTTAATTTATCTTTATAATACTAATTTAATAAATTTAAAATAAAAAAATTCCCTTATTTATTTTTAAACAAGGGAATTTTTTTATTTTATCTTAATATTTTTGCAGAAAGCATAGTCTTTGCTATTAACTCTTTTTTCTTATGTATATTTACTTCTACCTTACAGAAATTTCTTCCCATATCAATAACCTTTGTAAATATGTCAATTATACTATCCATTTGCACAGGCTTCATAAAATACGTCATAATACTATCCACTGATATATTTATACTATTTTTATATCTTAAGGTAAGTATTCCCACCGTTGATAACAACATATTCATAGAACTCCATGATGCAGTACCTAACTGATCTAGCATCTCCGGTATAATTTTACCAGTAAAATGCATAATATTATCTTCTACTTCATATCTAAAATTTTTAAGTATTAAATCTTCTAAGGTTTCTCCTACCTGTGGCTGCCTAGATATATGTTGAATTGCTTTTATTATATCTTCTGTACTGACAACACCGATTAATTTCCTGCCATCAACTACTGGACATAATTCTATTCCTTCCCATCCCATTACATGTGCTGCATATGCTACAGTAGTTTTTTCTGTTACCGTTATAAGTTCTTTAATCATAATATCCTTTATAAATATCTTTTCATCATTTTTCTTTTGAAGATCTTTTATAGTAATAATTCCAACTACATTCATATTATTATCAACTACAGGATATCTTTGATGTTTAGTATTTCTTATTATTTCCTTTAATTTTTGAACACTATCATCATATTTCACGTATATAGGATTAGAAATCATTATATCTTCAATTAAAATAATATCTTTTTTTATTAAACTTTCCGATATAGCTTTATTTATCATAGTAGCTACAGCAAAACTATCATAAGTAGAAGATATTATAGGCAAATGCTTCTTATTTCCTAATTGTTTGATTTTCTCACTACAATTAAATCCTCCTGTTATTAAAACAGCACATCCATTTTTAAGTGCTTCTTCTTGCATATCTTCTCTGTTTCCTACTATAACTAAGCAACCAGGTAACATATACTTCTTGGCATCTTCTACTTGCATAGCCCCCATAATAAATTTATTTAGTCGTTCATGGATACCATCTTTTCCACCTAAAAGAGTTCCATCAACTATGTTTACAACCTCTGCATAGCTAAGTGAGGTAATACTCTTTTTTTTAACTTTTTCAATCCTCACAGTCCCTACTCTAGGTATTGTAGATACAATACCTAATACCTCAGCATCTTTAATGGCTCTATAAGCAGTTCCTTCACTAACATTTAATTTGCTTGCTATGCGTCTTACAGAAATTTTTGCCCCAACATCTAAATTAGATATATGCTTTATTATTTCTTCATGTTTTGACATTTAAAACTTCCTACTTTCCTTCTTTTCTTAATTCTTCCGCTATTTTTTCAATTTTTCTAAGCCTATGATTAACTCCTGATTTTCCTACTGGAGGCTCTAACATCTGTCCAAGTTCCTTTAGTGATTCATTAGGATAACTTAATCTAAGTTCGGCCACCTCTCTTAAATTTTCAGGAAGTCTTTGTAAACCAATTTCCTTTTCTATAAGTTTAATACTTCCTATCTGCCTTACTGCAGCATTAACTGTTTTACTAAGATTTGCAGTTTCACAATTAACAAGCCTATTTACATTATTTCTCATCTCTTTCATTATTCTAACATTTTCAAGTTCTAAAAGAGATTCATGTGCTCCAATTATATTTAATAAATCTACTATTTGTTCGCCCTCTTTTAAATATATTACAAAACTACTTTTTCTTTGAATAACTTTAGAATTTAAACCATAAGTATTTATTATTTCACTTAGTTGATTTGCATAATCTTCATGATGAGTAACAAACTCTAAATGATAAGTTTTTTCAGGATTACTAATGCTTCCTCCTCCTAAAAATACTCCTCTTATAAATACTCTTCTACAATTATCATCTTTTAATATTTCTTGTGGAACACTATAATCTAGAGTAATCATCCCTTCTTCTTCTTTTAGTACTCCAACTTCCTTTAAAAGTTCCTTAACTCCCATATTATTATCTATAACAACTAAATATATATTATTTTTTTTGAGTGAATTACTTTTCTTAACAAAAATTTTTGTATGAATATTAAAATGATCTTTAAGTAGTTTAAATACAAGTCTTGCAATGGCTGGATTCTCTGTTGATACTCTAAAATTTATTTTCATATCTCCACTAAATCCTAAGGTTCCACTAACCTTCATTATACCTGATAACTCAGCTATTGCTTCTGCTTTACTTAATTCTATATATCTACATATCTCATTTTTAACCTTTGAAGAAAATGACATGTTTTTCTACCCCTTACTTCTCTTGTTTTCCTTTAATCTCTGAGATAAATAAAAATACTCTAATATTTTTTTCCTATCATAGAGTAATTTTTTATCCATTATTGTTTCCATTAAAAATTTCGCTAGCTTATCTGGATCATGTCTTACAAATCCATCTTTAATAGTTATAAATTCCCCTTCTACTATATTTACATCTAAATCAATTATATTTTTTTCATCTACTTTAACTTGCTTCGCATTTTTTTCCAAATATCTTTCTATTATCATATCATTTATATCTTTAGTATTAGTAGCTACATAATCTATAATTCCATCTCCACCATGTTTAAAAATAGCTTTTATATGATCAGAAACCGTATAATTATCTGTCTCTCCCATTTGAGTCATTATATTAGAAACATATATCTTTAAAGCTTTACTAAACTTTAACGCTTTACTAATATCTTTTACTAAAAGATTAGGAATAACACTTGTATACAAACTTCCAGGCCCTAAAATTATAGCATCAGCATCTAATATGGCATCTACAGCTTCTTTTAACGCCTTAGCATCACTGGGCTCAATAAAAATTCTATCTATCTTACTATTTTGAGATACAACTTCATTAGGAATATTAGATTCTCCCTCTACTATACTTCCATTTTTTAATTTAGCTTTTAATACCATATCATCTAAAGTGACAGGTAAAACTCTACCTGTCACTGCTAGTACTGAACTCATTTTTTGAACTGCTTCTTCAAAATTGCTTGATAATCCATCCATTGCAGCTAAAAACAAATTACCGAAATTCTGATTTTTTAAATTTCCATCTTTAAATCTATATTGTAATAGTTCTTCCATTAAAGGTTCAGTATCAGCTAGTGCTAATATACAGTTTCTTATATCTCCTGGAGGAAGTATTCCAAGTTCCTCTCTTAAGGCTCCTGACCCTCCACCATCATCTCCAACTGTTACTATTGCAGTTATATTTGAAGTATAATATTTTAATCCTCTAAGCATGGTTGAAAGTCCTGTTCCACCACCTATAGTAACTATTTTAGGTCCCTTTACCAGTAGTCTTTTTTCACAAATTAGGTTTTCAAGTTTTGTTGAATTTATTGATATATTTAAATACCCTTGATTTATCAAAGATATTATTGACTGAATTCCTTGATTTATAGAAATATATAAAATACACACTCCACAAATAATTAAAAATATATAAAAAACATATAGCTTTTATTAATAATATTTTTATTAAAAAATTCAACTGCTGCAAATACTATAAATAAAATACCCATAGTTCCAAGTGCAATCCACCTTTTAAGCTTTATTCCCGGCTTCAACCACTGCACTATTTTCATAGTTTTCTTCCACCCTTTTTTATATCCTCATTTATATCTCTATGTTCTTTGCTTACTTTATGTCCTTTTTCTTTTAATTTATCATATATAACATTTGCTATAGTAACAGATCGATGTCTTCCACCAGTACATCCTATAGCAATTACTAATTGTATTTTTCCTTCTTTTATATAATTAGGTATCAAAAATTCTAACATATCATCTAATTTATTAATAAATTCTTTAGTTTCTTTAAATCCTAGTACATAATCTTGTATTTCTTTATCATCACCTGAGAACTTTTTAAGCTCTGGAATATAATATGGATTAGGTAAAAACCTAACATCAAATACCAAATCTGCATCTACTGGTATACCATATTTAAATCCAAAGGATAACACATCTATTATAAGCCTATTTTGTATTTGCTCATCGTCACCATAAATTCTCCAAATTTTTTCTCTTAATTGCATTTGTGTCATACTAGAAGTATCAATTATATTATTAGCTTTATATTTAACTTCATTTAATCTTTTTCTTTCAAGTTCTATTCCTTGAATAATTCTTCCACTTGGTGCTAGAGGATGAGTTCTTCTTGACTCCTTGTATCTTTTAACTAATACCTTATCACTAGCATCTAAGAATAATATCTCATATCTATAATTTTGTTCTTTTAGATATTTTAAATTCTCAAACAAGTCATCAAAAAATTCTCCACCTCTAATATCAATAACTAGAGCTATTTTATTTATCTTACCGTCTGTTTGATAACAAGCTTCTGCAAACTTTCCCATTAAAGTTGGAGGTAAATTATCAACGCAAAAATATCCTAAGTCTTCCAAGCTCCTTATTGCTTGACTTTTTCCAGCTCCTGATAAACCTGTTACAATTACAAACCTCATATTCTTCCCTCCTACATTAATAAAGTCCTATGTTGTTATTATATCACGTTTTTTATATAAATTCTTTATTTTATAAAGTAGCCTTTTACATAAAACAACTATAGATTTAATACTAAAAAAACTAGTATAGAAATATACTATACTAGTTCCTTTCATCTTCTCCAACTATTCTAACTTCTGTATTTAACGTAACTTTAAATTTATCATTAACTGTCTTTTTAACTAATTCTATTAAATCTAGTATATCTTTTGCAGAAGCATTTCCTTTATTTATTATAAAGCCTGAATGTTTTACAGATACTTCTGCATCTCCAACATGAACTCCTTTAAGTTCAGAATCTTCTATAAGCTTGGCAGCAAAATATCCTTCTGGTCTTTTAAATGTACTTCCTGCTGATGGATATTCTAATGGTTGTTTTTCTTTTCTTCTTCTCATTAAGTCATCCATCCTAGCTTTTATAGAATCATGTTCTCCTTTTTGTAACTTAAATGTAGCTTTAAGAACAATATATCCATTTTTTAATATTAAACTATTTCTATAACTTAACTCCATATCTTTTTTAGATATTTCTCTAATTTCTCCATGGTTATCAATAATAGTAGCACTTTCTATGACCTGACATATTTCTCCGTTATAAGCACCTGCATTCATGGCAACCGCTCCCCCTACACTTCCAGGTATTCCATGTGCAAACTCAAGTCCTGTTAAATTATTTTTTAATGCCGTATTTGCAACCATAGAAAGAATAGCTCCACTTTCTGCAATAACTTTAGTTTCTTCTACAGAAATTTTGTTAAGTTTAGTGAAATTTATAACTACCCCTCTAATTCCACCATCTTTTACTAATAAATTAGAGCCATTTCCTAATATAAAATATGGAATATTGTAGTGCTTGCAAAGCTTTATTACATCTCTTATTTTTTCATAACTATTAGGGGTAACAAAAACATCTGCAGGTCCACCAACTCTAAATGAAGTATAGCTTTTCATTAATACATTATTTTTTATCTCTTCTTTATCTAGAATACTTTCTAATTTTTTATTAATATCCATATTCTGAACCATTAGCTTCTCCTTGACAATTATTATTATGTAATCAATATAAATCTTAACTAATGAAGATCTATATCTTTTAATTTCCCTTTATTCTTTAAATGTGTTATTAGCTTATTCTCATCATTATTTATTATTAATTCTTGTGGCATATCTATGCTATCTAATATTTGTTGAACTTTATCAAAGTTTCCTATAGTGAAACATACATGAGAATCACTTCCTAGTATTATCTTTGCACCATATTTCTTACAAAGTTTTGCAATTTCAGTACAATTAGGTATACTTCCTATACGAGATGTTTTAAAAGAACTATTATTTATCTCTATTAGAATATTTTTTTCCTTTGCCTTTTTAACAATTTCTTCAGCATGTATAGGAAATGCGGGATTACCAGGATGTCCTATAATATCAACATATGGATTATCCATAACCTTTAAAATAGCTTGTGTATTTTCGTCAATAGTTCCCGGTGTAACACAAGGCTCATGTAAACTTGCTATTACTATATCTAAATCTTTAAGAATGTCTTTAGGTAAATCTACATTTCCCTCATAATCAACAACATTTACCTCACATCCATGTAGCATTGTAACACCATATATTTTTCTTGGCAATACCTTATAATTATAAAAGTACCATATGTGAGGGGCATGTGGCATTTTAGGTCCATGCTCCGTAGTCCCTAGTATCTTTAATCCTATTTCAGAGGCATATTTTGCATTTTCCAATAATGTGGTGTACGCATGCCCACTAGCTATTGTATGTGTATGTAAATCTAAAGTATATTTCATTTATACCATCCCTTTCTAATGATTATGTTTGTTAAAATAATCTATTATGCTTGTAGCTGCCTTTTCATTTATAGAATCAGTACTTAATAATTCATTATATGACGCTTTTTTTATATTATCTATACTTCCAAACTTTTTCAACAACTCTTTCCTTCTTTTAATTCCTATATTAGGTATATCTTCCAATATAGAATGAAGAACTCTTTTATTTCTAAGACTTCTATGATATGTTATAGAAAATCTATGTACTTCATCTTGTATTCTAGTAATTAATTGCATAATTTTATTATTACTCTTTATATTTATTTCCTTATTATTATATACCAAACCTCTAGTTTTGTGTTTATCATCTTTAACCATACCACAAACTGGTATAGGTATATTTAAATCATTTAACACTTCTAAAGCTACATTTACCTGACCTTTTCCACCATCCATTAAAATCAAATCGGGAAATATACTAAACTTTTCTCCACTTAACATAAGATTTCTGTTTTGTATTTCCTTTATTTCCTTTAATCCATGCTTAAATCTTCTTGTTATTATTTCTTTCATACTATCATAATCATTAGCTCCTTTAACAGTTTTTATTTTAAATCTTCTATAATCACTGTTTTTAGGTCTCCCATCTTCAAAAACTATCATTGTACCAACAGAATCTACTCCTTGTATATTAGAAATATCATATGCTTCTATTCTATTTGGTATATCTTCTAATCCTAATAAGTTTTTAAGTTCTCCTAATATATCTGTATAAAGTTCTTTATCAACTTTTATTTTCAGTTTAAATTGTTCAAGAGTATTTTTAGCATTACTTTCAACTAAATCTAATAGCTTTTTTTTCTCCCCTTTTAAAGGAACTTTTATAAAAACCTTAGAACCCTTTTTTAAAGAAAGCCAATTTTCTAAAAGTTCTACATCCATTATATCTGGTACATATATATTTTTAGGTATAAATGCTGTACCTCCATAAAAATCTTTTATAAAATTTGAAATTATATCTTTTTTTTCTTCAAATATTCCTTTGTCTAAAATAAAATGTTCTCTACCTATTATTTTTCCATCTCTTACAAAGAAAATTTGAGCACACCAATCATGTTCATCGCTATATATATTTATAAAATCTTCATTATCAAAATTCCCCGCAATTATCTTTTGTCTTTCTCTTATTTTTTCAACAGCTAATATTTTATCCCTTATATCAGCTGCCTTTTCAAATTCTAACTCTTCCGAGGCTTTTGTCATTTTTTCCCTAAGTTCATAAATTACCCCATTATCTTTTCCGTTTAGGAGATCAATAATTTTTTTTATTATTTTACCATATTCATCTTTACTTACATATCCAGCACATGGAGCCATACATAATTTTATATGATAATTTAAACAAGGTTTTATAGGTTCTGAATTACTTTTAATAGATAGCCTACAATTTCTAATTGGGAAAATCTTTTTTATAAGATTTATAGTTTCATACATAGGCGCAACTTCTGTATAAGGTCCAAAATACTTAGCCCCATCTTTCGCTCTAATTCTAGTAATAAAAATTCTTGGGAAATCTTCATTTACTGTAATTTTAATGAAGGGATAATGTTTATCATCTTTAAGTAAAATATTATACCTTGGTCTATACTTTTTTATTAAATTACATTCTAAAATTAATGCTTCCATTTCTGAGTCTGTAATAATATATTCAAATTCTGCTATATTTTTCACCATAGCCTTAACTTTACTACTATGATTTTTAGAATTTTGAAAATACTGACGCACTCTATTTTTTAGTACCTTAGCTTTTCCTACATATATAATTTCTCCTAAGGAATTTTTCATTAGATATACACCTGGTTTATCTGGTATTATCTTTAATTGGTATTGAAAATCAAACATATTAAATCACCTCTTCTCTATTAAAAAATTCCCGGTAATCTATATATTATGTATACTAATGAAACTATTATCAAGAACTCTTCTAAATCATTACCTCTTTTAGAATTAACATTATATGTAAAAGGCATTTTATACTTTTTATTTATAAATGGATAAAATAATGGAATTCCCATTTTAGTCATCATATCACAAAATAGATGCATCCCATAACCAATTACAAAATAATAAGCACTTGCTGGTATTGCATAACACTTTCCTATATAACTTGCTATTATTGTAAAAATAACTAATCCTATTAAACTATGCGTAAGTCCATTTCTGTGAGAAGATACTGCTATAAATATCAATGCTACTCCTATAGACTTTAACACAGGAGATTTTGTATACATATAATCAAAATATAATACGATTATTGATAGTGCTATATATATTACCATTTTTGTTTTCTTATTTTTAAATGGAAGTATATATTTATTTATCATACTTTTAGGATGGTCTATATCTGGTAATAATGATGCAATTCCAACAATTATTATACCTAGATAGCTAAATCCTCCTGGAACTTTATCATATACAGCCATAAAAGTTGCCATACCCATAGCTGCATGAGTTTTTCCTTTCATATGTTCTCCTCTGCATTCTTTATTCTATATAATATAAAAAAGTCAAGATTTAAACTTTCTTGACTTTATTATATCATTTATTTTATTTTTCACGTAGTGCTTCTCTTATTACTTTACCTGCAATCTCAGTAGCCATTTTTCCGCCTACTCCACCATTTTCTACAATTACTGCAATAGCTACTTTAGGATCTTCATAAGGTGCAAATCCAATAAACCATGAATGTGGTCTTTCATTTAGTTTACCTGTATCAGCGGTTCCTGTTTTACCACATACTTGAACTGAATCTAAGGCAGCAGCTCCAGCTGTTCCTTGACTTACTGTATCTCTCATATATTTTTTTACAAGTCCTGCATTTTCAGCAGTTGTAACTGTATTTAAACTTTCTATTTTTATTTTTTTTATACTATCTCCTGATGGACTTAAAACTTCACTTACTAAATGTGGTTTCATAATAACTCCATTATTAGCTACTGTTGATGCAACTAATGCCATTTGCATTGGAGATGCAAGAACAGCTCCTTGACCTATAGCACTTTGCGCCATATTACCTTTTTCATAAGACTTAAGTTCTGGGAATTTACTTTTCTTCGCTGTAAATCCATCACTAGGTATAATACTATTAAAATACATCTTTTCTGCTGTACTTCTTAAAGCATTATTTCCTAGTTCTATTCCAAGTCCACCAAAAACTACATTACTAGACTTAACAAGTGCTTCTCCTAAATTCAATCTTCCATAAACATGACCATTATAATTTTTCAATGATTGTTTAGCATTGAAAACCAAAACTCCATTATCTTGAAATGTTCTGTTTGCTACATTTTTTATATTGTCTAATGCACTTATTGCTGTCACTACTTTAAATGTTGAACCTGGAGGATATAACCCTTGAATAGCTCTATTATATAAAGGTATATTTTTATCACTATTAATTTTTTTCCAATTTTCTTGAAGATTATTAGGATTATATGAAGGTTTTGAAACCATTGATAATACTTCTCCTGTTTTAGGTTCTAATACTACAATAGATCCTTTATTCTCTCCCAATAATTCATATGCTTTTTGTTGAAGTTTATAATCTAATGTTGTTCTAATATTGTATCCAATCTTTTCTTCTTCTTTCATGGAAGTAAGAAATTTTTTTAAATCCATAGTTTCTGTTCCTGTAAGAACCGAATCATACTGTTTTTCAAGACCTGTTATTCCAAACTTAGGATGAACATATCCTAATACTTGAGCAAAGACTTCTCCACCAGTATAAGTTCTCTTTTGATTAAGAGTACTTATCTTTCTAGTTTCAGTTAAGGCTTTCATATTTCTATCATAAATAGTACCTCTTAGTACCGAATTTCTCTCTGCTTGTATTCTAGAATTATAACGACTTTTTACAATTTCATCTGCCTTAAACACATGAAAATATGTTATATAAGATATTAATGAAATAAAACATAGCAAGAAAGCTGCAAGAACTAATTTTACATTTTTAGAAATATCATTCAATTGCTGTTCCCTCCTCTGAAATCTTTTGAAGTATACCTAATGCAAAGAAAGTAGTTACCATAGAACTTCCTCCATAACTTATCAAAGGCAAGGTTATTCCTGTTAATGGAATCATGTTTACAACTCCACCAACTATAACTAGCACTTGTGTAGCTATCATTGCACTGTATCCAACAGCAAGTAATGCCGAAAATTTATCATCTATATATACAGCAGCTCTCATACATCTATAAAATAATAAGAAATATAGTATTATAACGCCAAAGGCCATAATTCCACCCATTTCTTCACTTAAAACTGCAAAAATAAAATCACTTTCTCTAACAGGAATAAATCCAGGATATCCCTGTCCAAGTCCTGTTCCAAACAATCCACCTGAAGCTATAGCTATCATAGATTGAACTACCTGCATTCCTTCACCTGTAGGATCAGCCCATACATTTTTCCATATAGCTACTCTAACTCTTACATGACCAAATATTTTATAGCTCATAACCGATCCTAAAGCAGATAATCCTAAACATGTAGCTACATACTTAAATTTAGATGTAGCTATGTACAGCATAGTAACTGACATTCCAAAAAATATTAATGCAGAACCTAAGTCTCTTTGTAATACCATAAATCCTAAACATATCATAACTACTGCAGCTGGTTGTATTAAATCCTTATAATTTTTATACTTTCTCAATGCAGATGCCAAGTAAGCTACTAAAAATATTTTTCCAAATTCCGATGGTTGAAAAACAATGCCACCTATAGATATCCAGTTTCTAGCTCCATGAGTCCTTCCACCTAAAAGTGAACCCATGGCCATTAAAATTATGGTAAATACTAAATATACATATTTATACTTAGCAAATCTTTTTAAGTCTGGTAATAAAACTACTATCATTATGAAACATACCATACCTACGGTAAACCATATAATCTGTCTTATAGCATAGTCAACTTTTAATCTATATAACAAAACTATTCCAATAATAGTAAGTATACTTGCAAAAATCTGTATATACTTGTCTCCATCTGGGAAAAACTTTCTAATAACAAAATGGGCATAAGCTATAAGCACACACACTATTAATCCAATAATTATTGCATTTTTATCAAAATTTTCTTTAGGCCAATGTAAAATACCTAAATTAAGAAAACATAACAAACAAAAAATATAGGTAAATCTTAAAAGTTTCTTTTCATCACGCCTACTGTTCATAATGCTATTCACCAATCTTTCTAACCAATAACTTTAAATACATACTCACCAATTGTAATTTCATCATCTACTTTTAAACCCATAGTCTTTTCTAATTTTTTATTATTGAGTAACGTACCATTTGTACTATTTAAATCTTTTATATAATAGTTATCATTTTTTACAAAAGCCACTGCATGATTTCCTGAAACATATTGATCATGTAACACTAACATATTATCTTCTTTTCTTCCTATGGTAAGTTTAGTGTGTATAGGTATTACAGATCCAACCTTTAAATTTGAACTGTCATCTCCTACCCTCATTACCTCAAGTCCTAAATGCTTTGAAACCTTTTTTCTCTTGTTTCCGCCTTTTATATCCTTGTACATAATTCGTAATGCCATAACTATTATTATATATATTACGACAATAATAAGGACTTTAAAAATTATTCTTATTAACGGCATATAATCTCACCTACTTACTAAAATATATTACAAGACTAGCATTAAAATATTGCTAGTCTATTATACATCATTATTTTTTATTATAACATCTTTTTTAGATAATATCCTGTATAAGAATTATTATTTTTAGCTATTTTTTCAGGGGTTCCTAGTGATATAACATTTCCTCCTTTATCTCCACCCTCAGGTCCTAAATCTATTATATAATCTGAACTTTTAATAACATCTAAATTGTGTTCTATAACAACTACAGTATTGCCATTATCCACTAATCTTTGTAATATACTTATAAGTCTATTTACATCATCAATATGAAGTCCTGTAGTTGGTTCATCTAATATATATAAAGTTTTCCCTGTACTTCTCTTAGATAGTTCATATGCAAGCTTTATTCTTTGTGCTTCTCCACCTGATAACTGTGTAGATGGTTGACCAAGTCTTATGTATCCAAGTCCAACATCTATAAGTGTTTGGAGCTTATTTTTTACTCTTGGTATATTTTCAAAAAATTTAAGTGCATCTTCCACAGTCATATTAAGTACTTCATCTATATTTTTGCCTTTGTATTTTATCTCAAGGGTTTCCCTATTGTATCTCTTACCTTTACATACTTCACATGGAACATAAACATCTGATAAAAATTGCATTTCTATTTTTATTATTCCATCTCCATGACAAGATTCACATCTTCCACCTTTTACATTAAAACTAAATCTACCAGGTTTATATCCTCTCATTCTTGCTTCTGGAGTATTCGAAAAAAGTTCTCTTATTATATCAAAAACTCCTGTGTATGTAGCTGGATTTGATCTTGGAGTTCTTCCTATAGGACTTTGATCTATATTTATAATTTTGTCTATATTTTCTTCTCCTGTTATATCTTTATGATATCCAGGGTTTATTTTAGACTTATTTATTTTCTTATTAAGTCCTTTATAAAGAATTTCATTAACTAATGTACTTTTCCCCGATCCTGATACACCTGTAACAGATGTCAATACACCTAAGGGAAATTCTACATTTATGTTTTTTAGATTATTTTCCTTAGCTCCAATAACTTTTATAAATTTTCCATTAGATTCTCTTCTAGTTTTAGGTACAAAAACTTGCTTTTCTCCTGTTAAATATTGTCCTGTAATAGATTTTTTGCATTTTTTAACTTCTTCTAATGTTCCTGCTACAACTACTTCTCCTCCATGTTCACCTGCACCTGGACCTATATCTACTATGAAATCAGCTGCCTTTATAGTGTCCTCATCATGCTCAACAACAACTAAAGTATTTCCTAAATCTTTTAAGTGTTTTAAAGTTCCTATAAGCCTATCATTATCCCTTTGATGAAGTCCAATACTTGGTTCATCTAATATATATAAAACCCCTACAAGTCCTGAACCTATTTGGCTTGCTAGTCTTATTCTTTGAGACTCTCCTCCTGATAAAGTACCTGCTTTTCTATTTAAATTTAAGTAATCAAGTCCTACATCAATTAAAAATTTTAATCTGCTTTTTATTTCTTTTAATATTTGACTTGCTATTATAGCATTCTTCTCTGATAGTTTTAAATCCTCTATAAATTTAAGTTCATCCTTAATAGACATATTAACAAATTCAAAGATTGTTTTTTTATTAATAGTTACTGCTAATGCCTCAGGTCTTAATCTTGCACCCTTACATTTAGGGCATGGCTTATCACTCATATATTGTTCTACATGTCTTTTTATATAATCTGAATTAGTTTCTAAATATCTTCTTCTAAGATTATTTATTATACCTTCATACTTATGATCATATATACCAAGCTCTCCGTCTTTTACATAAGATACTTTAATCTTATCACCATTTAATCCATATAAAATATAATCCAGTATTTCTTTAGGCAATTCTTCAATAGGTGTATTTAAATCAAACTTAAATCTTTCACTTAGAGCTTTTAGTATACTAAAGGTCCAAGATTCTTCTTTTAATGCCCCTTCTCCTAATGATATTATTCCACCTTCTAGTATACTTTTACTCTTATCTGGTATAACTAATTCTTCATCTATCTCCATTAAACTTCCTATACCATCACATCTATCACACCTACCAAAAGGTGAATTAAAGGAAAATAATCTAGGGGCTAATTCATCTATACTTATGCCACATTCAGGACAAGAGAATTTTTCGCTAAACAGTATATCTTCTTTTTCCATTACATTTATTATAACTAACCCTTCTGATAATTTTAATGCTGTTTCTAAAGAATCGGTAAGTCTACTTTGGACTCCATCTTTTATTATAAGTCTATCTACAACTACTTCTATTGTATGTTTTTTATTTTTATCTAAATCAATATCTTCCTCTTGAAGATCGTATATTACACCATCTATTCTCACTCTTACAAATCCATTTTTCCTTATATTCTCTAAAACTTTAACATGTTGACCCTTCCTACCATTTACTATTGGTGATAAAATTTGTATCTTACTTCTTTCTTCTAGTTCTAATACTTTATTTACCATAGTATCAACACTTTGTTGTGTTATCTCTCTACCACATTTAGGACAATGTGGTACTCCTATTCTTGCATATAATAATCTTAAATAATCATATATTTCTGTAACTGTTCCAACTGTAGATCTG
Organism: Clostridium novyi; assembly: GCF_003614235.1. The sequence goes on from NZ_CP029458.1 coordinate 490,532, forward strand.
GGATTTCTACTAGTAGTTTTTTGATCTATTGATATAGCTGGTGAAAGTCCCTCTATATATTCAACATCAGGCTTATCCATTTGACCTAAAAATTGTCTTGCATAAGCTGATAATGACTCTACATATCTTCTTTGCCCTTCAGCATACAATGTGTCAAAAGCTAAAGATGATTTACCCGACCCCGAAAGTCCAGTAAATACAACTAATTTATCCCTTGGAATTTCTAAGTCTATACCTTTTAAATTATGAACTTTTGCATTTTTAATAAAAATTTTGTTTTTCAAATTTATTTCACTCCTTTCTCATAAGTTTATGTAATCTTGTATCTATAGCTCTTCCTTTAATTTTTGTATTTCATCTCTTATTTCAGCTGCTTTTTCAAATTGTAATTCTTTAGCCGCTTTTTTCATTTCTTTTTCATATTTATTTATAAGTTTTTCTATTTGTTCTTTGCTCATTGTATCTTTATTATTTACAATATACTCTTGTTTATCCTCTGATACTTTTGTTTGAATAACATCCCTTATATCCTTTAAAATCGTTCTAGGTACTATTCCATGTTCTTCATTATATTGCATTTGAATTTTTCTTCTTCTATTTGTTTCACTAATAGCTTTATCCATAGCTTTAGTTATAGTATCTGCATACATTATAACTTTACTTTCTGAATTTCTAGCAGCTCTTCCTATAGTTTGTATAAGTGATGTTTCTGATCTTAAAAATCCTTCTTTATCTGCATCTAATATAGCAACTAGTGCTACCTCAGGAATATCAAGTCCTTCTCTTAGAAGATTAATTCCTACAAGAACATCAAATTTCCCCTTTCTTAAATCTCTTATTATCTCCATTCTTTTTATAGTATCAATACTTGAATGTAAATATTCAGTTTTTACTCCCATATCTTTTAAGTACTCTGTTAAATCTTCTGACATTTTTTTAGTTAATGTAGTTACTAAAACTCTAAATCCTTTACTTATAGTTTCATTTATATTTGCATATAAATCATCAATTTGACCCTTTATAGGCTTTACTATAATCTCTGGATCTAAAAGTCCTGTTGGTCTTATTATTTGTTCTGCTATATTTGTTGAATGTTGAAATTCATATTGTGACGGTGTAGCACTTACAAAAATAGTTTGATTTAGCTTACCTTCAAATTCTTCAAATTTTAAAGGTCTATTATCATATGCACAAGGAAGCCTAAATCCATACTGAACTAAGTTATCTTTTCTAGATTTATCACCACCATACATAGCCTTAATTTGTGGAAGAGTAACATGACTTTCATCTATAAACAAAAGAAAATCTTCTGGAAAATAATCTATTAATGTCTTTGGTGGCGTTCCAGCTCTTCTTCCATCTAAAATCCTGGAATAATTTTCTATTCCACTACAATATCCAACTTCTCTCATCATCTCTATATCAAAATTAGTTCTTTGTTTTACTCTTTGAGCTTCTAATAACTTATCTTCAGCTGTAAGCTCTCTAACTCTTTCTTCTAATTCCTCTTCTATTTTCTTTATAGCAATTTCTAATTTTTCCTTAGAAGTTGCAAAGTGTGATGCTGGAAATATCAATGCATGCTTTCTCGTATTTAAAATGTTCCCTGTTAAAACATCAAACTCTCTTATTTTATCTATTTCATCACCAAAAAATTCAACTCTAATACCTACATTAGTAGCTGCTGCTGGAAATATATCAAGAACATCTCCTTTAGCTCTAAAGGTTCCACGAACAAAATTAATTTCATTTCTTTCATACTGTATATCTACTAGTTGCCTCATTATTTCATCTCTATCTTTTTGCATTCCTTCTCTTAATGAAACTGTTAACTTCTTATATTCTTCCGGATTACCAAGTCCATATATACAAGAAACAGAAGCTACAACAATAACATCTTTTCTTTCTAAAAGAGCAGATGTAGCTGAATGTCTAAGTTTATCAATTTCATCATTTATAGATGCATCTTTTTCTATAAACGTATCTGTTTGTGGTACATATGCTTCCGGTTGATAATAATCATAATAAGATACAAAATACTCCACACAATTTTTGGGGAAAAATTCTCTGAATTCTGAAGTTAATTGAGCTGCCAATGTTTTATTATGAGCTAATACTAAGGTAGGTTTTTGTACTTTCTCTATAATATTTGCCATAGTAAATGTTTTGCCTGAACCTGTTACCCCTAATAGTGTCTGAAACTTTTCCCCCTTTAATATACCCTTAGATATACTTTTGATAGCTTTAGGTTGATCTCCTGTAGGTTTATATACTGAATGTATTTTAAACTTTTCCATCTTTTCATCTCCTAAGAACATTTGTTCATGTATATAAATTTTATACTTTTCAATTTTCTGTGTCAATTAAAAATGTATTTTTTTGTATTATTATAATATAAAAATGAGCTTAAAAGATTATACCTTCTAAGCCCATTTATTATTTGTTTTTCTGTTTCAATTTATTTAATACATCACTAAATTTATTATCATCCATACTTAAAACAACTTTTTCTTTAGGTACATTCATAGGTACAAATACAATTCCTAGGTGTTTTGAATTATTATCATTTCTATATTTTATTTCCTCCAAATATCCTGCTGATCTCTTTATTTTAAACCATGCAATATTTGATGCTTCCCTTACTGTTTTTAAAATATCATCTTCTTTAAATACTCTTTTATTATTAACACCTAAAAGTATATCTCCACTCTTTATTCCCATATCACTTGCTGGTGAATTAGGTGCTACCTCTAAAACCATAATTCCACTTTCATCACTTATATATTTAGGCTTCTGCTTCACTTCTCCATATCTTTGTATATATAACATAGCTTCATGTGCTGTTGGTGCAAATATTACAACAAATATTTTAAAGAATATATTTAAAATTGCAAGTCTAGCAAAAATAAATAATATTACACCATACAACATTATTAAAAGCCCTGAAATCATAGATTTTTCTTTTTTATTTTTAGTGAATGTAACACTACTATATCCTATAACTCCATAGAATGGCATAAGAAATATTGCTACCCCTGCCATGAAATTTAAAGGTGATGATAGTGCTAAAAACGTCTTCCAACTACTAGTTGAGATAACTTCTCCTAAAGAATATCTATTAGAATTTACTATAAGAGCTATTGCCACCGGCATAATCCAATATCTTTTAAGGGCAAATCCTCCAATTATCTTTCCCTCTTTTTTCGTAAATATAGGTATAGCCCCTCTACTTCCATCTATCATTACTAAAATTCCTTCTACAAAATGCAAAACAGCAACTAATGTCATTAATGCCACAACATCTATATTTAAAAATTTTAGTTTATCTACTTCTACACCATACATTCTTTTCATAATTTCTAGTAAAATGCTTATAAAACCTAATAATGCCCCTGAATATGAAAAACATATATATTTAGGCTTTATAAACATAAGAAATATAGATAAGAAAAACATTAATTCTATAGATGTATTTTCATCAAATGCAACCCCAAGATAACTAGTTATTACACTTGCTAATCCCCCTCCAAATATACCTAATACAATCTGGGATATTGTAAGCTCTAAAGCAGAATTAACTTCTTCTCCAATAATCATTTTTTGAATAGAAACTATCTTACTATTATACTTATAGAATACAATTAAAAACATTAGCAATACAAAAACATAAGGAGATGTAACCATAGCATCTGCCACAGTTCTTAATGTACTTATTACAACATTCATGAAATATTATTACTCCTCTCCTTTTTGACTACTTAATTTTTTGTGTAATTACTTCTAAAGCTTTATTAAATTGAGGATCATTTTTTCTATCATAAGGTTTCTTTAATAATTCTTCTGGATACTTTATTTCTATATCAGGTTTGATTCCTTTATGGTGTATGTTTTCTCCTTTAGGTGTATAGTATTTTGATGTAGTAACTTTTAATGCAGTCCCATCACCAAACCCAAATTTTCTTTCATAAAGAACACTCTGAACTATTCCTTTTCCAAAAGAATTTTCTCCAATTAAAGTTCCTATACCATAATCTCTTATTGCTCCTGAAAAAACTTCTGAAGCACTAGCTGTTCCACCATCTATTAATACCACAAGAGGCATTCCTATTAAATCTCCACCTTTTGATTTATATTCCTCTTTGTTTTTATACTTATCTTCTGTAGATACTAGAACTTTATTCTTAGGAATGAACTGTGATGTAATATCAACTGCTTGCGTTAACCATCCACCTGGATTTTGTCTTAAATCTAGTATCATACCTTTCATTCCACTTTTCTTTAAATTATTAACAGCATTCTTAAACTGATCAAATGTATGTTCATCAAAAACACTTATTTGAACATATCCTATATTATTACTAAGCATTTCTCCCTTAGAAGAAGTAAGTATTATTTCTTCTCTTTTAATTTTTACATCAAAAGTTCCTTTTCCTTCTCTAGTTATAGTCAGCGTAACATAAGAACCTTTTTTGCCCTTCATTTTATTTACAGCTTTATCATATTCTTTTGCAATTACTCTTTCTCCATCAACCTTTTCTATTACATCCTTTGTAAGTATTCCTGCCTTTTTAGCTGGTGAATCCTCAAAAGTAGAAACTACCACTACTTTATCATTTTTTATTCCTATCTGAATACCAACTCCTACATAATTTCCTCCAGTTTGAGTACTAAAATCTTTATATTCCTTTTCATTCATATAAACTGTATATGGATCTTTCAAACTGTCTGTCATTCCCTTAACAGCTCCATCAATCAAATCTTTTTCATTGACTTTGCCATCATAAAACCTATCTAGATTACTCTTAACTATAAATAACTTTTCAAACTTCATTATTTCTTCATAAGTTCTTTCACTAATTCTTCTAGTTCCTTTAATAGGAAGTCTAGTTCCTAAAATATACGTTATAAAATTAGTTAAAATTAAAATAAGGGCTAGTATTAGCCACCACATACGTCTATTGCTGCTATTTTTCAACCCTCTTTTACTATCTTTTCCATCCCTTTGTTCCAATTTTTCATCACCTCTTGCATATATACTAGTTATATTTTTACGTTAATTACCTACTATTTATACCTTTTATCTTAAAATTAATAAATATTAAGGCTGACTTAAAAAGTCAACCTTAATATTTTAAATTATTATTTGATTTTAAACTTTTAAGAATTTCCTAATGGATAATATACTTCCAATTCCACCTATTACAATTCCTGATATAATAAATATCCATACAACATTCATGGCAAAGTATCTCGGAGTTAATATATTTAGTAACATTATTATACTTGTAAGTTTAAGATAAACTGCTCTATATACATAATATAGTAATCCACTAGATATTAAAGCACCTATTACACCTATAATTACTCCTTCTATTATAAATGGCCATCTTATAAACCAATCAGTAGCCCCTACAAATTTCATTATATTTACTTCTCTTCTTCTTGCATATACAGCAAGTTTTATTGTATTTCCTATAAGGAATAAACAAATAGGTATCATTATAAGTAATGCTACACCACCAACCCATTTTACTCCCTTAGTTATTTTAGAAATTTGATTTACTAAGTCCTCATTTGCTACTACCTTTTCTACAGATTTAATTCCCTTTGTTTTTGATACTACACTCTTAATAATTGATGAATCATTTACTCTTATAATAAAAGATTCTGGAAGAGGATTTTGCTTCTCTAGACCTTTCATTAAGTCTTTGTTTTCTTCTCCTAATTGATTATTCAATTTTTTAAGTGCTTCTGTTTTTGTTATGTATTTTATTCCTGCTACACCTTGTATATTTTTAACAGAACTAGCTACCTTTTGTTTTTCTGCCGCTGAAATATTCTCTTTTAAAAATACTGAAACCTCTAATTTAGATTCCAAATTCTTTAAAAGCTGATTTGCATTTAACATAGTTAAAAGAAATATTCCAAACATAAATAATGTTAAGGAAACAGTAATTATTGAAGCTATACTAAGTGTCTTGTTTCTTCTTAAGCTTATTAAGGAATCCATAGAAAAATACTTTATTGTACTAATCTTCATATCCGTATCTACCTCTCTGTTCATCTCTTACTATTATACCCTTTTCGATAGCTATAACCCTTTTTTTCATACTATCTACAATTCCCTTATCATGAGTTGCCATAATAATGGTTGTCCCAGCATGGTTTATATCATTTAATATTTTTACAATTTCAAGTGATGTTTCTGGATCTAAGTTACCCGTAGGTTCATCAGCAATAAGTACAGAAGGATTATTTACTATGGCTCTTGCAAGTGCTACCCTTTGTTGCTCTCCTCCTGATAATTCATGTGGAAAGCATTTAAACTTATGTGATAATCCTACCATAGATAATACTTGTGGAACTCTTTTTTTAATTTCTCTATAAGGTGTTTCTACAACTCTCATAGCAAAAGCAACATTTTCATAAACATTTAAAGTAGGTATTAATCTAAAATCTTGAAATACCATTCCTATTTTTCTTCTATAATAAGGAACTTGTTTTCTTGTAATTTGAGTTACATCTTGTCCGTTTACTATTATTCTTCCTGTGGTAGGATCTACTTCTTTGTATAATAATTTAATAAAAGTGGATTTTCCGGCTCCACTTGAACCTACAAGGAAAACAAATTCTCCTCTATCAATGTCTAAATTTATATTGGAAAGCGCAAAAATATTATTATCGTATATTTTAGTCGTATTTTTAAACTCTATCATAATATAACTCCTATTCTAGTTTGTATTATATACTACACCACTTGTATATTATAACATAAACTATATAATTTTAAATTAACATATTATTAATTTTATCAATCAATTATATTCTTAAAGCCTTCCCCTAAAACTTCATGTGCTTCACTTACTATTATAAATGCACTAGGATCTATTTCTTTTATATAATTTTTTAATTTTATAAACTGCTTTCTATCTAAAACAGTAAATAGTATTTGTCTATCATCTCCACTATATGCACCTTTTCCTTGTATTAAAGTACATCCTCTCTTCAATTCTTCCATAATATACTTGTCAATTATATCTTTTTTTGAACTTATAATAATTATTGATTTGCATGCATTTAATCCTTCTATAACTAAATCTATAATAACTCCCATCAAAATAACTGATAATATTCCATACATACCTACTTCAGCTGAAAATATAAATCCTGAAACTAATGCTATTATAAGATCTACAATAAGAAGAGCTTTACCAATATCTATATTTTTAAATTTAGTAAGCATTTTAGCAAAAATATCTGTACCACCAGTTGATGCATTTTCATTAAAAATCATACCCATTCCTAAACCAGTAATAAGTGTTCCAAATAAAGTAGCTAAAAGCAAGTCATCAGTAGCCGCAACAGTTGGAGGGATAAATTTATCTAAAATAGATAGTAAAATAGATAATCCCATTGAAGCATATACTGTTCTAGCCCCAAATTCACCATCTATTGCTGAAAATGCTAGTATAAATAATGCTCCATTTAATATAACCATTAATAAACCTACACTTAACTTAGGAATAAAATAATTTACTATAATAGCTACACCAGTTATACCACCATTTGCAATCTTATTTGGTGCTAAAAAAAATTTTATAGCTATAGCCAATATTACATATCCTAATGTTATAATAGTGTATTCTTTAATATTTTTCTTAAAATTTTCTTTCATAACAACACCCCCACATTTCAAAATTTTTCTATTCAATTATGTAAATATATTGTAATTTACTTTTTATATTTATTTTGCCACATTTTCTTTATTATATCCACTAATTATTATATGCATTAATATATTATTGTTGTTTTTAATTTTTAACTAAAAAAGAAGGAGCAAAATGCTCCTTCTTAGTATATACATATATATATTATTTAAGTGATATTCCTTTTTTTACAGCTTTAACTATATCTTCTGCTGTTAAACCATATGCCTTTAATAATTCATTTGGTTTACCACTTTCACCAAATACGTCCTTAATTCCAACTCTCATTACTGGAACAGGGTGAGTTTCTGATACAACTTCGCATACAGCAGAACCAAGACCACCTATTACACTATGTTCTTCAGCTGTAACTATTACTCCTGTTTCTTGAGCAGCTTTTGTTATTAACTCAGTATCAATAGGTTTTATTGTATGTATGTTGATAACCTTAGCTTTAATTCCTTCTTCTGCTAACATATTATATGCTTCAAGGGCAGCTTCTACCATTATTCCTGTAGCTATAATAGTAACATCTTTTCCTTCTCTTAATGTTATGCCTTTTCCTATTTCAAATTTATACTCAGCATTATCATTAATAGTTTCCACAGCAGCTCTTCCAAGTCTTACATAACAAGGTCCATTATATTCAGCTATTGCTCTTATAACAGCTTCTGTTTCAACTGCATCACTTGGATTTATAACTGTCATATTAGGAATACTTCTCATAAGTGAAATATCCTCTACAGATTGGTGTGAAGCACCATCTTCACCAACTGTTATACCAGCATGAGTTGCGCATACCTTTACATTTAGATTTGGATAACAAATAGTATTTCTTATTTGTTCAAAAGCTCTTCCTGCTGCAAATATAGCAAATGTACTAGCAAATGGGATTTTACCACAAGTTGAAAATCCAGCAGCAACAGCCATCATATTTGCTTCTGCAATACCCATATTAAAGTGTCTTTCTGGACAAACATTTTTAAATTCAGAAGTTTTTGTTGATTTAGATAAATCGGCATCAAAAACAACAACATTAGGATTTTCCATTCCTAATTTTGCCAAAGCCTTTCCATAAGCTTCTCTTGTAGCCATCTTATTTCCCATTATTCTTCACCTCCAATTTCCTCTAATGCTTGCTCGCATTGTTCCTTACTAGGAGTTGTTCCATGCCAACTAGCCACGTTTTCCATAAATGATACGCCTTTTCCTTTTACTGTTTTAGCAAGAATCATAGTTGGTTTTCCTTTTGTATTTTTAGCTTCTTCAATTGCCTTTATAACTTCTTCTAAATCATTTCCATCTATAGTTATAACATGCCATCCAAAAGCTTCAAATTTTGCATCTAAAGGATCACTACCCATAACATCGCTTGTTTTTCCATCTATTTGTAGTCCATTATAGTCAATAAACGCAGTTAAATTATCTAATTTATAATGAGCTGCTGCCATTGATGCTTCCCACACTTGACCTTCTGCTAATTCTCCATCTCCAAGTACTGAATATACTCTATAATTTTTATTATCTAATTTTCCTGCCATAGCCATTCCTACTGCTGTAGAAATACCTTGACCTAATGATCCAGTAGACATATCTACCCCTGGAACATACTTCATGTTAGGATGTCCTTGAAGCATTGATCCAAATTTTCTTAAATTCATTAATTCTTCTGGATTAAAAAATCCTCTTCTTGCTAGAGCACTATACAAAACTGGTGCTGCATGACCCTTTGACAATACGAATCTATCTCTGTCTGAATTTTTTGCATCCTCTGGATTTACGTTCATTTCTTTGAAATATAAAGCTGTTAATATTTCAACACTTGAAAGTGATCCACCTGGATGCCCAGAGCCTGATTCTGTAAGCATTTGTACAATATCTTTTCTGATTTGCTTAGCAACTTGCTTTAGCTCAAGAATATCTTTTGTCATTTTCTAACTCCTCCTAGTTTTTATCCTTTTTAATTATTATAACAATATATTAAAAAAAATACACTATAAAACTTTTAAAAGGGCATTTCTGCCCTTTTTTTATAAACCAACACTTATTAATAATGCCTCGTCTACTTTTCGCATATCTTTATCAGACATATGTCCAATTTTTTCTTTTAATCTTTTTTTATCTAAAGTCCTAATCTGCTCTAACAAAACAACCGAATCTTTATTTAATCCATATTCTTCTGAAGAGATTTCAACATGAGTCGGAAGTTTTGCCTTATTTATTTGAGATGTGATGGCAGATATTATTACTGTAGGACTATACTTATTTCCAATGTTATTCTGTATAATAAGTACTGGTCTTATTCCTCCTTGTTCTGAACCCACAACTGGGCTTAGATCAGCATAAAATATATCTCCTCTTTTTACTACAATTGTCATCAGGCAAATCACTCTCCGCAAGCTTAGCTTCATATTCTTTTAATACTACCATATCCTCTGCAAAGCCCATTTCGCAAATATCTAAATTAATTTCTGCCATTTCTTTATAGCTATTTTTTAATTCATTCAATTTGTTTTTACCTTTAATACATTGTATTAAATAAGTCTTAATTAATTTACTATTTTTTTTATATTTTTTTATACTTTCTTTATTAACTATTATATTTATTAAGTCATCTTTATGTGCCTTGGATAAAGTAATTTTAAATTTCTTTGAACTTGACATAGAGTTATTGTACCTCCTAAATTAACATAGAGAAAATATATATGATATCACATATTATACTTGAATTTTTGTCAAAATGTCAAAGAAAGACGAGAGTTTTTTATCTATATATTTCTTAAATTTAATATTCTAATTGTACTTACTATATATAATTTCTAACCTTAACCACTTCTCCATTTTTTATGTACACCCTTGGAACTCTTTTACTAATCATACAAACGACTTCATAATTTATAGTACCTAGCATACTTGCAATATCATCTGCATCAATTTTAATTCCATTCTCTTGTCCCATTAATATTACTTCGTCTCCTAATTTAACATCACCTTTTATATCAGTAATATCAACCATGCATTGATCCATACATATTCTACCTATTATCGGGGCAAATTGTCCGTTTATTATTACCTTGGCCTTATTAAATAATAGCCTAGTATATCCATCTGCATATCCTACTGGTAATGTTGCAATTATACTTTCTCTTTCTGTTTTGAACTTTCTTCCATAACTTATATACTGCCCAGAAGATATTTTTTTTATGTGGACTATATTAGTTTTAAGCTCCATTACCGGTTTTAACTTCAATTTAGATTTATCAACTTCATCTGATGGATAATAACCATATAAAATTATTCCTGGCCTTACCCCTTCAAATTGAGTTTCTGATAATTCCATTATTGCGGCACTATTGGCTATATGCCTAGTTTCTATATTTACATTTTCTTTCTTTAGTTCATCATAGAACTCATTAAATTTCTTTAATTGATAGTATGTGTACTCTTTATTAGATTCATCTGCTGTAGAAAAGTGTGTAAATATACCTTTTATCTCCACATTAGGTAACTTACTTATTTTCTTTACATCCTGTACACTTTCTTTATTAGTTAAGAATCCTATTCTTCCCATACCTGTATCAACTGCTATATGAATTTTAATTTTTTTATGCATTTTTTCAGCTACTTCTGACAACTGCTTAGCATACTCTAAGGAAAACACAGTCTGCTCAATATCATGTCTAAGTAAGGTATCAATTAGAGTAGGTGCAGTAAATCCTAAAACCATTATAGGACATTCAATACCACTTCGTCTTAGTTCTACCCCCTCATTAATTACTGCTACTGCAAGTCCTGTAGCTCCATTTTCTATAAGCGTAGGAGCTACATCTAATGCACCATGTCCATATGCGTCGGCTTTTACTATACCTATTATTTTTTTACTACTTGATATTTTTTTTATCTCCTTCATATTAGAAGCAAGATTATCTAAATTAATTTCTGCCCAAACTGGTCTTAAATGCTTAAACACTTTACTACCTCCTAAATGAAGATATTTATTATCTTCATATCTTTTGTATTGTAAAATTATTTTTTAAATACTTCTTCTGATATTTCTGCATTAGGAATAAAATTTTTATATAAAAAACTCAACATTTCTTTTCCTTTAATATCATAAATAGCTATTTTTTCAGGATTATTATTTTCAAGATTTACATATAATATAGCTTTATTTAAGTTTCTATTGTTTCCAGGTATAGTAAGGTTAATTAACTGATATTCTCTATCTTTTATTGTCTTAAAAGAACTTTCTATATCTTGATTTGTATACAATAATCCTATATATTCCTCTATAAAACTTAACTTGTATACATCATCAAAATTTTTGTCTAACTTATACTGTTTATTATTATTTAAATCCCTTACAGTTATATCATTTTCTTTATATAAAAGAATTCTTTTGTCATCTATATCTAATCTATGACCAAATTTTTTATTATAGAACTGTTTGCACTTCTTTTCTATCTCTTGTTTACTATTTTTTATATGTAGATTTACATCACAACTATAACTGTTTAAATTTTTTAAATAATCAATTGCATCATTAGGATTTATCTCCTTATTATCTTTATTTCTAAAAATCAAGATGCCACCTAATATAAGCAAAATACCAAGGGCAAATAGCATAATTTTTTTCTTCATAAAACTCCTCCAAGCATATATTTTATGTTAATAATACTATTCTCCCTTAGTACATATTATTCCAATTTAACTCATCATGAAGTTATACCTTGTAATTCCTTTAGTGTAAATGGTATTTCCTCTAAAATATCAGTAGCATTTACACAAAATTTATTTTTAGATAACTTATCTCCACTGTATCCATGAATATAAGCCCCAACATATGCTGCTTCAAATGCATCTAATCCTTGTGACATTAATGCAGCTATAATTCCAGTTAAACAATCTCCCATTCCACCAGACGCCATAGCACTATTTCCAGTTGTATTAACCATTGTGGTTATTCCATCAGTAATTATTGTATTGTATCCTTTTAATAAGACTATAATATCGTATTCCTTTGCAAATTGTCTTGCAATATCTATTCTATTTTTATTAATTGTATCTATAGATATTCCTGTTATTTTCGACATTTCTCCAACATGTGGAGTTAATACAATTTTGTTGTTTTTTTCTTTTAACATTTCAAGATTATCTTTTAAAACATTTATGGCATCAGCATCAATAACTATAGGAGAATTAGTATACCTTATTATATTACTTAGTATTTTTAAAGTACCTTCATTATTCCCCATTCCTGGACCCACTGCTATGGAATCGCTTTTTTTTAATATATCATTTAATTTTTCCTTATCTTTAAATGAAAGCGTCATTGCTTCTACTAATTTATTGCTTAATATATCTTGTATTTTTTCCGGACAACAAAGTGTTACAAGTCCTGCTCCACTTCTTACTGCTGCTTGTGTTGCTATATATGCTGCACCTGTAAATCCCACCGATCCAGCAACTATAGATGTCCTTCCGAAATTTCCTTTATGAAGATAATTTGTTCTTATTGGTATAATACTTTTTACGCTATTTTTTTCTACTAAATAGTCATTTATAAAAAAATTTTTTGTAACAGATTGGGGAATTCCTATATTCTCAACTATAAGTTCTCCTATATACTTAAAAGATTCATAGTTTAAAAATCCTTTTTTATAGAATTGAAATGAAATAGTTTTATTAGCTTTTACACAACATCCCAAGATTTCTCCTGTATCTGAATTTAACCCTGATGGAATATCTATAGATATAATGTAAGAATTTATTTTATTAATACTAAAAATTACTTCTTTATGAATTCCTTTTATATCTCTTGAAAGTCCTGTACCAAATATAGCATCAATAACTATATCTTTTCTTTCCATGGATTTTCTTATAAACTCTATATCTTCAACAGTTTTAATAAATAAAACTTTAACATTCATATTGCATAATATTTTATAATTATTTTCACAATCTTTACTTAATGTATCTTCTGAACCAATTATAAATATATCTACTTGTTTTTTTAGAACAATCAAATGTCTTGCTAAAGCTAGTCCATCTCCCCCATTATTTCCATTACCACATATAATTGTAAATGAATTTACTACATTAATATCTATATTCTTCAATACTTTTAAAGCTGCATTTTCCATTAAAACCATACTAGGTATTCCTATATTTTCAATAGAAAATCTATCTATATCCCTCATCTTTTGAGCTGTTATAATTTCCATTATCCACCACCTCCAAAACTGCATAGGCTATAGCATTTTCTCTACCATGAGATATACTTAAATGTATTTTATAATTTCCCCATTTTTTATCCATTTTTTTTGCTTTTCCCTTTAAATTAACCATAGGTTTTCCTAAAATATTATTTTCTATCTCTATATCCTTAAACTCAAATCCTCTAAACCCTGTTCCTAGAGCTTTAGAAACAGCTTCTTTTGCAGCAAATCTTCCAGCAATAAATTCTGATCTCATATTTCTACTTTTAAAATACTCTATTTCATTTTTCGTAAACAATTTATTTATAAAATTGGGATTTCGATTTATAGCTTTTTCTATTCGTTGTATTTCTACTATATCTGTTCCAATACCAATAATCAAACTTACTCACCTCCAAATTATAATAATAATTTTACACCTAAACCAAACTTTTATAAATGAAAAAATACATCTTAAAATTAATATTTTCCTTATAAATAAAAAAAGAAGGTTTCCCTCCTTTAACATGAACATATATTATTCAACATTTCATCATAGTCTGTAGTGTAATCATCTATATACTCACCTAATATATCAATTAAATGTAATGGTGACACCGTGTGTTTGTAAAGCATTTTTATAAGAGCAATAACCTTATCTTTATTAGGACTTATATTTTTCACATAATCTCTTTCGATATTTACGAGAAAACCGTTTACAATATCCCTTCTTTCTACTTCTATTCCATAAGATTCTATTTGCACTTTGTATATCTCTGGAAAAGAAACTTTGTTTTTTACAACTCTATATGAGTAATCATATATCACATCTTTTGTGTCTTCACTTCTACATAAATTTTCTACAATCAACATTGTCCTTCTCCCCCTGAACTCTTCTTTAGTAATATATTATCACGTTTTTATTAAAAAACATGTCATTTCATAATAGTTGATTATGTTTTTTTATTCCTAAGTTGTGACATTAATATCAATTAAATTTTAAATATATCCTTTCATATCCTTTTTTTATATTCAAAAATGAATTTATATAAAATTTTATGTCTAAACCCTTAAAACTTATTTGAAGAAATTGCGATATTTATAGAATTCTTTAATAACTTTTTATCTATATTCATATATCCACATATATCTTCCATTATAAGTATCATAATAACCATAGATGCTATATGATTATTATCATATATATTTAACCTATACTTACTTGCATAATAATGTATTATATCCACTCTACATTTAATATCCTTATATATCATTTCTAAAATATCATATAATATTATACTGGAAACAAGTAAAAAATCCCTTTTAACTTTATCTGACCCATTTAAAATTTCTTTTAATATTTTATTTAACTGTACATTTTTATAATTTCTTTGTAAATTCACTATATAATCATCTACAATAAATTCCCCTATAATTGAACTATCTATTAGTGATATTTCTCCTTCTGTATTAAAAATTATACTAAACTCTATTTCTCTTCTATTATAGTTCCTTATTTCATCAAATAACTCTTTCATTCTATAATTAAACTCACTTGTAAATCTTGAATCTAATATAAAATATTCTAATTCTTTTGAAACCGATATACCTAAAAAGTTTTTAAAATTCTTATATGTATCACTTATTTTTTTATTATTCTCCACAAAATCCCCTCCATAAATATTTGTATACATAAATATATTTTTACATTAATATTAAAATTTATTCTTATTTACCTTGTTATATAAAAAGGCATAGATATAAAAATTCTATATCTACGCCTTTTATCTTATTTATCTATTATCATATTATTTAAAGCTCTATATTTGAATCTGATTTTATTTTAACTTTTCTTACTACTTTTAAGAATATTAATAAAGAAATTACTGCTACTATAATTCCAACTGAAACTCCTATTGCCATAGATAGTTTAAATCCCTCAGGTGCAACTAGTATATAAGTAGTACATACAGCTGTCATAAATACTGCTGGAATCATTGCCATTAAATATTGTTTTCCTTTCTTCAATAAATACATAGCTCCAGTCCAAAGCACTATTGTAGCTAAAGTTTGATTTGACCAACCAAAGTATCTCCATATCTTCTCAAAATTCACTAATGTTAATCCAAATCCTACTGCAAATAAAGGAATACTAATCATTAATCTTTTCTTTATATTAGTTTGATCAAATTTTATTGAATCTGCAATTGTAAGTCTAGCACTTCTAAATGCTGTATCACCTGAAGTTATAGGACATGCTACAACACCTAATATTGCAAGAGCCCCTCCAACCCTTCCAAGTAGACCATTACAAACTCGATTAACTACTATACCAGCATTATTATTGTGTGCAACCATGAAATTGTTTAACTCAGGAACTCCCCCAAAATAACTCATTGCTGCCGCTGCCCAAACTAAAGCAACTATACCTTCTGCTATCATAGCACCTAAAAAAATTCTTCTTCCTTGACTTTCCTTAGTTATACATCTAGCCATTAATGGAGATTGTGTTGAGTGAAATCCTGAAATAGCCCCACACGCAATAGTTATAAATAACATTGGAAATAATGGATGTTCAGATGGTCCTGCATGCATATTTTTCAAATTTCCAGCTACTTCTGGTATTGGAATACCTTTTATTATAAGTGCACCTCCAACCCCTATAGCCATTACTAATAAGCATATACCAAAGATAGGATAAACCTTTCCTATTAATTTATCTATTGGTACTAAAGTTGCTAAAACATAATATGCAAAAATTATATATAAAAACCTTTGTTTACTTACTGAATCTATCAAGCCATGTAGTATTCCTGCTGGTCCACTTACAAATACCACACCTGTTAAAACAAGAAGTACAACAGAAAACACTATCATAAAATTCCTGAAACCGTTTCCAAGATGCCTACCAACTACTTCTGAAATACTAGCTCCGTCATGTCTTACTGATAACATTCCTGATAAATAGTCATGAACTGCTCCTGCAAATATACAGCCAAATACAATCCATAGAAAAGCTGATGGCCCCCACATAGCTCCTGCAATAGCTCCAAATATAGGTCCAAGTCCCGCTATATTCAGAAATTGAATTAAGAATATCTTCCATTCAGGCATAGGAACAAAATCAACACCATCTTGAAGTCTAATAGCTGGAGTTTTAATATCATCATTAGCTCCAAAACATTTTTCTACTATCTTACCATATACTATATAGCCAACTATTAAAGCTATAATTGATAATATAAATGAAACCATAAACTCTCCCCCTTAAATTTTGCATTTTTCACCTCTTCTTAATTACAGTATATAGATTTAAATACTAATTGTAATATATACTTCATTAAATAACAAAATAGGGGAACGAATTACATTTATATATTCATTAAATTTTTGAAAGAATTTAAATTATTCCTACTTACAGGTATTTCTTCATCAATGTCCTTTAATTTAATCATATAAGTATTATTAAACCAAGGTATTATTTCTGTTATTTTATCTATATTAACTATATATGATCTATGTGTCCTAAAGAATATATTTTTAGGTAGTTTTTTATAAAAATCTGATATACTAGAATTTTCTATATACTTATCATATTGGGTAAATATTTGCGTTCTCTTTTCATCAGCTTTACAATAAAAAATTTCTGAAATATTTATAACTCTTAATTTCTCATTTTTTTTAAGAGCAATTTTATTTTTAATAGAATTTTCAACACTTTGATTTTTTAAATTTTCTAATCTTTTTAATGTAGTTATTATTCTTTCCTCAGAATATGGTTTTAAAATATAATCAAATGCCTCTATTTCAAAGGCTTCTAATGCATGTTCCTTATAGGCTGTTATAAATACAACTAATATTTTTTTATCCAAGTCATTAATTATATGTGCTAAAGCCATACCATCTAACTTAGGCATACTAATATCTAAAAATATAATATCGGGTTTATTGTTTTGTATATATTTTAAAGCTTCTATAGAATCATCAAATTCCCCATCTATAGTAATTTTACTAGCTGCATTTATAAAAAATTTTAATTCTTCTCTTGCTGGATACTCATCATCTACAACAATGCAATTCATATACTCACTCCTTTATTCTTTTTACAATAAAAGAAACTTTAGTACCTTCCTCTAACCTTTCTATGTTAAGACCCTGACCATAAAAAAGTTTTAACCTATTATTAACATTTGATATTCCAATTTTATTTTCTTTCATAGTTCCACTATATACTTTTTTGATAATTTCTTCTTCAATGCCAACTCCATTATCTTCTACAATAACTTCGAAAGCATTATTACTTTTTAATTCTATAGAAATCTTCACCTTACCTTTTCTTCCTGAATTTAAAATTCCATGTTTGATGGCATTTTCAACTATCGGTTGTATTATAAGACTAGGCATTTTTATATCTATGTTATTTTGTATGTTATAGGTTACAGATATCTTTTCTCCAAACCTAGCTTTTTCTACAGATACATATGCTTTTACTTGTTCTAGCTCTTTATAAACATCTACAAGGTCGTCACCCATTTCCAAATTATATCTTAAAAATGTAGATAAATTTATTATTAGATCTCTTGCTTTATTGGGATTTATTCGTACAAATGATGCAATAGTATTTAATGAATTAAATAAAAAGTGCGGATTAATTTGGGTTTGTAATGCTTTGATTTCTGCTTTAGTTGCCATCTCTTTAAGCTTACCTATTTTGCTTATTTCTAGTTGTGTAGATATAATCTGTGATAGTCCTATAGCTAAATTCTTGTTTTTAAAAGATATAGCGTCATTTTTTCCATAATATATTTTTAAAGTTCCTATTATATTTTTTCTTTCTTTTAAGGGTACAATAATTCCTGATTTCAAAGGACAAGAATGGCATGAACAATTAATTTCTTCGGCATTCGTTAAGGTTAATATTTTACCTTGTTTTATAACTTTCTCAGTAGCATGTGTTAATATTTCCGCTCCTTTAATATGATGATCAGCTCCAAGTCCCACATGTGCAAGCACATGTTTCTTATCTGTAATGGCAACTGCATCTGATTTAATAGCTTCTTTTATAATCTTGCAAATTTTCTCAAATGATTCAGCATTTATTTCTCTGAAATATGGTAATGTTTTATTTGCTATATCTAAAGAAATCTTGGCCTGTTTTGCAGCTATTTCTTCTTTTTCTTCAAAAATATTTTCAATCAATAAAATAAGTAATGAAATTCCAACTGCATTTGCAAGTCCCATAGGTATATATATATTCTTAACTATAGATAAAGCTACATAAAATGGCTTAGATAATATAAGTATTAAAATCATTTCTAAAGTTTCTACCCCTAAACCACCTAAAAGTCCATATAACCATCTATTACTTTGATTTGCATACTTATGAAGAAATCCTCCTATAAATCCACAAGCAATAGTTGTAATAGCACATGGTATGGCTGTTAAGCCTCCTGAATCTATTAATACTCTATGTATTCCAGATATAATAGCAGATGAAATACCAATAAAGGGGCCACAGAGAATTCCTCCTGCCATGACCCCTACAATTCTTGTATTAGCTATAGCTCCATGAATTTCTGTTCCTATATAAGTTCCTAGAATTCCAAATCCTCCAAACACTATAGATAATATAACTAAATCCTTTTTATTAAACTCATCTTTTACAATGATTTTCTTTAAACTTTCACATTGTGATAATACAAAGGCTATTAAAATAAAATACCCCATATTATTAATAAGATTTTTTATTAAATCCACCATAATGTATCACTCCTCTTTTATCCTGCAAAAACTTTAGAATATACAGCTGGAAATACAGCCATTCCTCCTGTAATTATAAAAGCTGAAATCAAAGCACCTATAGCTGCACAAATTACTGATTTTTTAAAATCTAATTTTAAAAATGCAGCTACGACACTTCCAGTCCACACTCCTGTAGTTGGTAATGGAATTGCTATAAATGTAATAAGTCCTATTTCTTTATATTTTTCTAGTTTAGCGGAATTTTTACTTATCTTTTTTTCTATAAAATTATTAATCTTGTCAAAGAATTTATACCTTTTCATCCATTGAAATATTTTATTAAATAACAATAATATGAATGGTACTGGTAACATACTCCCAAGAAAACTTGTCCAAAATACTGTAATTGGATTTAATCCAGATAATATCCCCATTGGTATTGCTACCCTTTGTTCCACAACCGGAACTGCTGATAATAAAAATACTTGTAACAACTTGCTCATTTGTGTTCTCCTTTAAAGTTTATTTAGATTAAATTATTTAATTTATATACTACCATTAATATTATAAATAATTAAGTGTATAAATTCTATATTTTCACACTTTAGTATTTAATTTATAAAAATTTAATGACAAATTATAGATATTTACTTTATAATTAGAATATATACAATTTCTTTATAAGGAGAATATATCAATGAAAAATTATAGTATTTTTGATATCGTAGGTCCTATAATGGTAGGTCCCTCTAGCTCTCATACAGCTGGTGCTGTAAGACTTGCAAAACTTGCTAGTCTTATTTGTGGCAAACATATAAAAAAAGTTGAATTTTTACTTCATGGATCTTTTGCTAAAACTTATAAAGGGCATGGAACAGATAAAGCCCTAGTTGCTGGTATTTTAAGAATGGATCCCTGGGATGAAAATCTTAAAAACTCATTTAATATAGCCAAAGAAAAAGGTATAGAAATTAACTTTATAGAAAAAGACTTAGGTGATGTTCACCCTAATACAGTAAAATTCTTAATGACACGAAAAGATGGTAGTTTATGTGAAGTTACAGGCTCCTCAATAGGCGGGGGAAACATCTTAATTTCTGACATAGAAGGTCAAGCTGTGGAATTTAAAGGTGATTATCCAACACTTATAACTACTCATAATGATACTCCTGGTGTACTTTCAAAAATTACTACTATGCTCTATTCACAAAATATAAACATAGGCTCAATGAAAGTTTATAGAGATGGCCTATCAACTGCTACTATGGCTCTTGAAACTGATAATATAATTCCAGAAGAAATAATTAAAAAGATAAAGAAAATACCAGAAATAAAGAAAATTAGAGTTTTAAATCCAATTATGGAAGGAGAGATATAAATTAAATGTTTGTAAATAGTGGAAAAGATCTTATTGAAGTTTGTAAAGAAAAAAATTGTACCATATGGGAATATACTTTAAAAACAGAGGTTAAAAATAGTGGTTTAACAGAAGAACAAGTACTAGAAAAAATGAAAAAAAATCTTAAAGTAATGAAAGAATCTACTAGTCTAGCTTTAAATCATGAAGTAAAATCAGTAAGTGGTTTAACTGGTGGCGATGCCGTAAAATTAAATAAATATTCTGAAAATAACAACACTTTAACAGGTAGTTTTATTACAAAGGCTATGGCAAGAGCTATTTCTTGTTCTGAAGTTAATGCAGCTATGGGTAGAATAGTTGCATGTCCTACTGCCGGTTCTTGTGGTATTCTCCCTGCAGTAATTATCTCTGCTGGGGAAAAGTTAAATAAATCAGATGATGATTTAGTAAAAGGTCTTCTTACAGCATCTGGAATAGGTGTTATTATAGCTAAGAATGCTACAATTTCTGGCGCTGAAGGTGGATGTCAAGCTGAATGTGGATCTGCTGCTGCAATGGCCTCTGGTGCCGTTGTAGAAATGATGGGTGGAACTGTAGAACAAGCTTTACATGCTAGTGCAATAGTAATAAAAAATATATTAGGATTAGTATGTGACCCTGTTGCAGGATTAGTTGAAGTACCTTGCATAAAACGAAATGCTTCTGGTACAGTATCTGCACTTACAACTGCTGATTTAGTTATGAGCGGAATTGTAAGTATGATACCTTTTGACGAAGCAGTATGGACAATGTATAAAGTAGGTAAACAGTTACCTTGTGAGCTACGCGAAACAGCCCAAGGTGGTGTTGCTATAACTCCAACAGGTCTTAAATTAAAAGAAAAGGTATTCGGAAAAATTTAATATTAATTTATCGAAAGAATTATTTATAATAGACGAATAAAACTATATAGTGGTTTTATTCGTCTATTATTTTTGAAGTTCCTTAACTTAATTTTACTCTACATACCTTTGAATTTTTTAATTATATTTAATACTTTATTTAGAATTTTTAAAACTATATATTAATAATTTATATATTTTTTAAGTATTATAATTAAAATTTTAACAAATATAAAATAACATAATAGGAGGATTATTATGAATTTAAACTTTAACTTTAGAAAAAGTATACGCAGCAAACTTCTTTTATCATTTATAATATTATGTACTATATCATCACTAATAGTAAATTTAATAACATATAACAATGTATTAAAAGAAACAAAAAGAAGTTTTATTAAATCAACTCAAAAAGAGATAAATCAAGTTGATTTTGGAGTAAGTAATTATATTTCTACCATGAAAGAAACTTGCGATTTATTAAGAAATGACATTGATATTAAAAATATTGATTCTAGAATTACTTCTTATGTAGATAAAACAAGTAATTCTGGATTTATAGAAATGACCCCACTTAAAAATGACCCTTTTGAATCAAGATTATATACATATTTTGAAAATATTGTAAATTCACATTCTCTTGTAGATGCTATAACTTTAGCAGTATCAGAAAATGGTGGATTTCTTAGATATCCTACTATAAAGCGAAGTAATAGATATGATCCTAGAACTAGAGACTGGTATAAAAACGTTATTGCTGAGCCAAATAAAATTCACTTATCAGATGTACATGCTACATCAACTGGTGATTTAATAATTTCTGCACTAGTTGCTATAAAGAATTCCAATGATATTAAAGGTGTACTAAGTCTAGACTTTAATCCAAAACAAATTTCAAATATTGTTGAAAAAATTAAATTAGGATCTAATGGATTTGTTATTTTAACTGATAAACATGGAAATATATTGGCAAACCCTAATGACAAAAGTACTATTTTTAAAAATATAAAGGATTTAAATATAAAAGGATTAACCGATATTTCTAACAGATCACCTTTAGAATTATCCACTAAACTTTCAAATGGTAAAACTTATTTAGTAAATATTCATCCTTCATCTAACAAAGACTTAGGATGGACTTATATATCATTTATAGATAAAAATGAACTATCAAATGCAGCTAACAGACTAGGAATTATAAATTTTATTATATTTATTTTATGTATGATATTAAGTTCAATAGTAGCATTCTTTATTTCAAATAGAATTTCAAGACCTATAAATGTTATTTCAAATCATCTAAATACAATTAGTAAAGGGGATTTAACTTTAAAACTAGATAAAAAATATATTGAGTTAGAGGATGAAATAGGACAAATTGCAAAAATAACAAACTCAATGGAAAATTTTCTAAATAGCATTCTTATAAATTTGAAAAACCATTCTGTAAATATTGAAGATAACTCATTGATTTTATATTCATCTATAAAACAAATTTCATCCTCTTCAAAGGAAATCTCTTCTGCTGTACAAGATACAACTAAAGGTACTTGTAATTTAGCAGAAAATATTTCAACTATAGCTAGAAATTTTAATAATTTTAGTAATGAATTAAAACAAGTTGTTTTTGATATTTCCGAGATAGATAAAAACACTAAAGACATAAACTTAACAGCTAGTTCTAGTAATTCAAATTTGAGAACCCTTAATAAATCAATGTTAGACATTAGTAATAGCTTTAATTCCTTCTCTAGTAGAATTCTTGAACTAAGTGATAATGTAAAACAAATCAATAATATAATAAATTTAATTGATACTGTAGCTGAACAAACTAATCTTCTTGCACTAAATGCAGCAATTGAAGCTTCTAGAGCTGGAGAGTCTGGAAAAAGTTTTGCTGTAGTAGCCGAAGAAATTCGTAAGCTTTCTGAACAAAGCAAAAATTCAGCTAAAGATATAAATACTATTTTAAATAATATCTCTAATAGTACAGATATAATAGTTAATGATACTAACACTATAAACAATGAATTTAAGACTCAAGCAGATATCATAAATAAAAGTATAACTGCTTTTAAAAACATAATTCATATGGTTGAATCAGTAAGTTCTAAATTAGAATTATTAAATTCTTCTACTCTTAATATTGAAAAAGATAGAAATACAATTTTAGAATCTATTGAAGAAATCTCTGGAGTTTCTGAGGAAATTTCTGCATCTTCCCAAGAGATATCTGCCTCATCTGAAAATATGAATGAATCTATTGATGGAATACTAAAAATATCAGATAATTTAAATAACATCACAAAATCAATGATGATAGATGTTAATACTATGAAAACAGATGATTCTTTTAAATAATATATTAATTAAAAATCCCTCTACAAAATAGAGGGATTTTTATCTACATGTATTTATATATAATCATTTGTTATTTCTTTAAACTTACTAAATTAACTTTTAAAACACTTAATTATAGAATTAAATATTAACTGTAATTTCTTGTCTTTCATTAGATTTAACTTTATAAGTTCCTGGCTCTACACCTACAAATAAATATACACCTTTAGCATTTGTCTTAGTAAAGGCAATTGGAGTTAATGCATGATTTGAAGTTTCTTCTCTATAAAGTATTACATCTGCTCTATTAATAGGTTGACCAGTTGCATCAGTGATAATACCTGATACAGTTCCCTTAGCATTAACTATTGGACTAGGCGTTAATGCTTTAATAACTTGTACTATTTTTCCACTAGAATTTATTGTTACATTTTGAGATATACTCTCATAACTTAACGCTGTAATCCTTACAATATAATTTCCATTTGGAACATCACGAAATACAAATTGACCATATTGGTTACTATAAGTTATAGCTTGTAAAGTTTCACCTGCACTTATATTTGCAAATAATGATATAATAGCACCATTTATAGCATTTTGTGTTCCTTGTTGTGTTAAATCTCCCGCAATTATTGCTAAATTTGCAGATGGATTTGCAGTTAAAGTAAAATCTTGAACATAATAATGATATGGCTTAACTACCAATAAAGAACTTTGCTCAAGATTCATCCCATTAGATATAGCAAATAAATAATATGATCCTGCTACTACATCTTTAAAGCTATAATTTCCCTTAGAATCAGTAATTGTATGTCTTAATGGAGCATAAGTATTTGACATCAACTTTATATATGCCCCCGAAATATTTCCTGAAGGCCCAGTAACAGTACCACTAATATTTCCACCTTGAATATTTCCAGTGCTATTTTGTAATTGCAAATCTAATCTTATTTCTTGATCATTACTAGCAATTGTTCCTGATGCCGATTGTCCTAAAATATATTTATCTTGATATATATTTGGCATAATTATATTTTCTCTCCTTATGAAATGCATATTACATTTAAAACGCAATTAAATATAATTGTATAATCTATATTATTCATTTTAAATGTAATTGTTTCTAATTAATAGTTATGTTGGTAATTAACTGTTAAAACATCAAAAAATGCTATTTATAAATTTTTATAAATAGCATTTTTTAGTGTTTTAATTATGAAATTTTATTTTTCCAAATCTTCTATTACTGAACAATTTTTCATTTTAGGTATACCCACTATTATGCAAACCATAGCACATATACCCATTAAATAAGGATAATACAAATATTTCATAACATCAAAAGGAGATATTGTAGACCCTGCAACACCTACTGCTGTTAATATTTGTGCTCCATATGGAATTATACCTTGAAAAAAACAAGAAAAAGTATCTAATATACTTGCAGATCTTCTCGGATCAATATCATATTTATCAGCAATATCTTTTGCTATAGGTCCTGCCATTACTATGGCTATAGTATTATTAGCTGTACATATATCAACCACACTTACTAAAGCCGCTATACCAAATTCTCCACCTTTTTTGCTTTTAATTCTTTTAGTAATTAAATTAAGTAAAAATGTAATTCCTCCATTATGTTTAATTACTTCAACCATTCCACCTATAAGTAAAGACATAATTATAATACCAGACATACCTGATATACCTGTTTCAATAGCCTTCATAAATCCCCAAATATCAAAAGCTTCAGTTATGATACCAACAATTCCAGCAAAAATAGTTCCACTAACTAAAACTAACATTACATTCATTCCAAATAACGCAGATATAAGCACAATTAAGTATGGTAAAACTTTTATAATACTATACTCATATCCACTTACAATTGAAGCATTATTTCCAAGACTTATTCCAGCAAAAATTATTGCTGTAATCACTGCTGCTGGTATTACAATTGATATATTCATCTTAAACTTATCTTTCATCTCGCAGCCTTGAGTCTTTGTTGCAGCTATTGTTGTATCTGAAATCATAGATAAATTATCTCCAAACATTGCCCCACTTATAACAGCTCCAAGGGCAAGTCCAATTGGTATACCTGTCTTTTGAGCAATTCCAAGTGCCATGGGTGCAAGTGCTGCTATAGTTCCAACAGATGTTCCTATTGATAATGATATAAAACAACAAATAATAAAAACACCTGCAAGTAATATATTTCCTGGTAAAATTGTAAGTCCAAGATTAACAGTAGAAGTTACAGCTCCCATTTCTTTTGCAACTTCAGCAAAAGCACCAGCAAGTATAAATATTATACACATTAATATAATATTTATGTTTCCTGCTCCCGTACAAAATATCTCTATTTTTTTATTTATTTTTTCTTTTTTATTTATTGCTATCGCCACAATACTCGCAACTAAAAATGAAACATTTACTGGCATCTTATAAAAATTTTTTGTAATTATAGATGGTACTAAATACATAATTAGAAATACAGCTAGTGGCAATAAAGCCCATCCATTACCCCTTTTCGTAGTATTATTACTATTTTCCATACCAGAACTTTTCCCCCTATATTTTTTGGTTTAATTAATACTATATGGTATTTAATTCTACATTTTATAGCATTAAAACTATCTTTATTAATATATATAATACATTATTTTTTATATTAAATCTACTTTAACTATATTCTAATTTTACCTTACTTCCCCCTTCCCCTGGACTTGCAGCATCTACAATTAACTTAACAGGAACTCTATTTTTTAATTCTTCAACATGACTTATTATCCCAACAGATAACCTATCACTATGTAGTCTTTCAAGTGAACTCATAACTACATCTAATAAATCTGTATCTAAAGTTCCAAAGCCTTCATCTAAGAAGAAAAATTCAAGTGGAGCACTTCCTTTTAACTGAACTTGAGATGATAAAGATAAGGCTAAAGATAATGAAGTTAGAAATGTCTCTCCTCCTGACAATGTACTTGCATCTCTAAGTTCCCCACCATTAAAATCATCTCTAATTATAAAATTTCCATCAAGATCTATTTCCAATGCATATCTATCCCTTGTTATTTCTTTCAATCTTCTAGAGGCTTCTCTTGCTATATACTTTAATTGATTCATTGCTACAAATTCAACAAATTTATTTCCTTCCACTAATTTTGTTAAATCACTTAAAAGACTTAGCTTATGTTGTAATTTTTTTTCTTTTATTCTTAGTGTTTTCAAATTATCTAAATCTTTTTTTAAATCTTCCATAATCTTTTGAAGTGTAGCAACTTCCTTTAAATTATTTGTTATAATATTCTCAATTTCTTCTTTAGTTTTATTTAATTCTTCCCACTTATCTGATTCTATTTTATTTCCATTTAATTTTTCTTGGATTCTTTTTAAATTATTTTTAATATTTTTCATTTCATCATCAAAAACATTAATTTCTATTTCTATACTTAAAAGTACTTCTTCATCTATTAGATATTCTTTTACTTCTTCTGCATCATTAAATCCATTTTCTTTTAATGAAATATTTAGATTGTTTTTTTCTTCTTTTAGTCTTTCTTTATAAATTTTTTCTGCTTTTTCTAAAGATAATTTTTCATTGTAGATTATTTCTTTTCTCTTTTTCTCTTCTTCTAATTTAACTTTTAATTTATCGTTCGTTTCAGAAATTTCTTTTATTTTATTTGTAACTATAATTAAACTTTCTTGTGGTTCTTTCTCATTACAAAGCTTTTTTACTTCTGCTTTATATTCTTTAATAGTTATAGATTTCTCTGTTCCACTTTGCTTTACTCTTCCTATTTTAATATCAAGTTCTTTCTCCTTTTCTAATATTTTTTCCTTTTCTATATCTATATTTTCAATGTGTTTTCTAAATTCTTTCTCTTTAGCTTTAATTCTTTCTGCTTCCTTTTCAAAACTTATTATCTCCTTCATTTTAGCTTGTATATTTTCAACATTAATTTCTTTCTTTACTGCCATATATTCCTGTGTTAATTTATTTAACTTTTTACTTTCTTTTTCTAATTCACTATTTAATTCTTTAATAATTAAATTTTCATTTTTTATATTTTCAGCTAATCTTATTTCTCTCATATCTACTAAATTTTTTTCTTCTTTTTTAGTTTTTAAATTTATTTCTAACTTATCTTTGCGTTTATTATATTTTTCAATCTTCTCTTTTAACTCTAAAAATTCTAATTGATATTCTGTCTTTTTTTTACTTAATTTTTCTAAGTCTATTCCTTTTAATTTTTCACTTAATACTACATACTCACCTTTTATATGTTCCTCTTCTTTATCTAAACTTACAACTTTTATAGATAACTTTGTAAGTTTATCATTTAAGTTCTCAATTATATTTTGTAGATTTAACTTTTCTTTTTCAGCTTCCTTTATTGCATTTTTATCAACTGGCATAACTATGTTAGTATGATGAATTGAACCACATACAGGACAAGGTTTACCCTCTACTAATTTTTCTGATAATAAACTAGCTAGATTATTTTGTTTTATATATTCAATTTCATTTTCAAGATTTTTTAGTAAATCTTTATTTTTTAATAATGTATCTTTTAATAAATTTATTTCTTTTTCTAAGGGACCCTTTTTATTATAAATTTCTCTTAATAACTCTTCTATCTCTATTTTTCTAATATTATCTTTTGATAATTCTTCTAATATATTAGTAATATCATTTAACTCTTCAGATTTATTAAGAAGTAACCCATTGTCTCCAGGATTATTTTCTATAAGGTTCTTATATTCTTCTTCTAATTTTTTTACTATATAATCATGTTCATTTTTAATTTTTAAAATTTCATCATATTCCTTACAAGTTTTTTTCATTTTCTTTTGCTTTTCAAATATCTTTTTCTGTAATTCTCTTTCTTTCTCTAAAGTATTTTTATAATCATTTTCTTTTTCTAATGCATACTGAAGCTTTTCTCTATACTCAGAATCTACTTCTATACTCTTTAACTTATTTTCTATATGATTTATTTCTTTAACTATTTTTTCTCTATTATCTACTAATAACTTAATTTTTTCTAATATTTTATTTTTTTCATTTCTTATGTTTTTATAGTCTTCTCTTAGATTTTCTATCTCAGATTCTATAATTAATATTTTATTGTTAATTTCTATAGCTCTAGTAAAGTCACTTTCTTCTTTTATAAGCTTAGGTATCATCTCGTCTTTTTCTTTTAAAGAGTTATTATATTTTTTTTCTATAATTAATAATTCCTCTTCTACTTTTCTTAAATTCATTTGTATATCTTTTAACTGTTCTGAATTTTTATTAAGACTTACAGATGTTTTAGTAACTTCATCAATAAAGGGCTTCACTTTTAATGCACTTTGTCCTTTTTTTAATTGTTTTCTTTTTAAATTTATGCAATCTAATTTTTCATTTAATTGCAATTCTTTATTTTTAAATTCATTAAATTCTAATTGTAAATTCCATACTTCTTTATATTTTTCATAACTTTTATCTAACTCTCTTTTTTTAATTTTAAGTTCCTCTTTTTTCTTTAATAAATCCTTTAATCTATTTTCCTTGTCTTTAAACTCTTCTTCTGTTAAACCTTCATATTTTTTTAGTTCACCCATTAAAATATTCTCTTCTTTTAAATTAACATTTCTCACTTTTTTTATTTTTTCTGATAGAACTTGACCATATTTTTCTAAGGCAAAAATTCTTTCAAGCATATTTCTTTTTTCTCTTCCACCTAATTTTAAAAACTCACTAAATTTTCCTTGTGGCAGTACTACTGATCTTGTAAAATCATCTACTGTAAGTCCAATTATTTTGTGTATTTCATTTTGTAATTCAGTTGGCCCTTCTGCAATAATCTTTTCACCTTCTGAATTTTTTTCTACTAAACGTGCATGTTTTGTATTATATCTATCATTTTTATTTACTTTAATATTTCGTTCAGCTAAATATATTTTTCTTTCTTTTCCAACACCTATTTCAAATTCATAACTTACATTTAAGTTCTTTGTAATTGTATTTATAAATCCTTTATTACTTCTTGTTACTTTTCCATACAATGCAATTGTTATTGCATCCAATATTGTAGATTTTCCACTTCCAGTAGGTCCAAATATACCAAATAGACCTTTTTCAGTTAACTTATTAAATTCTATTATCTGCTGATTTTCAAAACTATTAAGTCCACTAATTTTAAGTAACCTAGGCTTCATCTTCTTCACCCTCCTCTTGAACTATACTTAAAAATAAATCCATAATTTCCTCACTTGGCTCTGTACTTCTCTGTTTTACATAAAAATCCCTAAATAATTCTTTCATACTTTTTTCTTTTATATTACAAAATGTATCTTCTTTAAATTTATCTTCATCAATAATTATAGGTCTAATCTCTAATATATCCTTTTTAAATCTTTTCATAGATTTTATATCTTCTTGAGATATATACTTATCTGTTTTCACCTCAAGATATACCCATACATCTCTTTCAGTATTTTCTTCACACCTTTTTATAGCCTCTTGTACACCTTCGCATTTCCAAACTTCTATAGGCTTATAATTTTTAAATGAAATACTTTCTACATTAGGTTCTTCACCAGCTTTTAAATCAACAATATAGCATCCTTTAGTATAACCTATTTCACTTTTGCTATATTGAAGTGGTGAACCAGCATATACACATCTACTTTTAGCCTTTATTTCTTGTGGTCTATGTAAATGACCTAAAGCTATATATTGTGCTTTCTCAGGAAATATACTTGCACTTATAGCAAGACTTCCCCCCAGTTGTATAGGTCTTTCCGAATCCGTCTCTTCTCCCCCTAATACAAATAAATGAGATACTAACAAATTTATAGTATCATCTTTATATTTATCTGATAAATTACTAAACATTTGCCTTATTTTATCTGAATAACTTTTTTGTCTATCCTTTTCTTCTATACTTTCAAATAAAACTTCATTTAACCTTTTTTCACTGGGATAAGGCAATGTTATAATAACTGCTTTTTCATTATTTAGTTCTAATTCAATATAACCTTCTCCAGCATTTAATATATTATGAGCTCCACATTTTCCAATCTGTGGATAGCTTTTAGGTTTTCCAAGTATAATTACACCTTGCTCATATGCAAGTGGACTTGCAGCTGATAATCTATCTGGATTATCATGATTTCCTGCTATAACTAAAGTTAATCTTTTTCCATTCTTTGATATTCCTTTTAATGCTTTATAAAATAATTTTTCTGCTTTTGCAGGTGGATTACTACTATCATATATATCTCCTGAAATAATAACCATATCTATACAGTTTTCATCCACAATGTGGATAAAATCTTCAATGAATTGTTCTTGTTCTTCCAACCTGCTTGCACCTTCTAAGTTTTTTCCTAAATGCCAATCCGAAGTATGTAATATTCTCATAGATATCACCTTTCTTTAATTAATCTTTTTTAAATTTTACCATTCATATAATTTTAAATATATAATCTTTCTTTAAAAACTTTTTTTCTTAAAATTATACCTAGAACTTCATATAAAATAAATACAGGTCAAAACCTTGAAATTAGTTTCAACCTGTATTTATAATCATACACTGTTATATTACAGATGTTTAAAAATTATATTTAAAAATCATTTATCCTTATATAAATTTATTCTATATTTATTTATTTTTCTATATATAGTTGCTCTGCTCAATCCCAAAACTTTCGAAGCTTTTTCTACATTTCCTTTATAGTAATTTAAAGCATTTTCTATACTTTGTTTCTCCAAATCTTTTATGGGAATAATATCCTTCAGTTTAATATTTTTTTCACATTCTTTTTCATCATCTTTATATTGTTTAGACTTGCAACCAATAATTTCAAAAAAATTTTTCTTTGTTATGTTATTTTCATCACAAAGAAAATATAATTTTTCAATTAAATTTCTTAGCTCTCTTACATTATCAATAAATTTATAATTTTTTAATTCTTTTATTACTTCCTCATCTATAGTTTTATAACCATTTAAATTCTTATCATTTAATTTTTTAAGAAAATACTTAGCTAAAAGTCCAATATCCTCTGTTCTTTCATTTAAATCTATAATCTTAATATTTATTACATTTAATTTATAATATAAATCTGCTCTAAAATCTTTATTATTTACTTTTTCAATAAGACTATTATCACTTGAACATATAATTCTTACATTTGTGATACTTTTCTTATCTTGAGATATTTTAATTTCATTTTCTTCTAAAATTTTTAATAACTCTCCTTGAGCTCCTAATGATAAATATTGTATATCATTTAAAAATATTGTTCCTTCATCTGCAAGTTGAAACATTCCAGGATATTTATATACTTTATTATTAATAAACATTTCCTCTTCATAGCCTCTAAGCTGTTTTCCTACAAACTCTCTAGGTATGTTTTTACAATTAACTACAATAAATGGCCTCTGTGACCTTGTACTGTAATTATGTATTGCTTTGGCAAAAATCTCTTTTCCAGTTCCACTATTACCTTGTAATAAAATATTACAATCTGTATTTGAAGCTTTTTTAGCATATTGAATTATTTTTTTCATAATTTGATTTTTAGTTATTATATCATCAAAACTTACAATTTCATTATAACTAATAAAATTATTAATAATCTTTAGTATATAATCAATTTCTGTATCTGAAGTTTCTTTTAATATACATTTCAATAATTCTCTTTTCATGATTATTTACACCCTCTTTTAACTTACAGTTGTTATTATTATCTCACAAATATTGTAAATGTAAAATATAGTAAATACTAAATTATTAAAAATTTATTAGTTTTTTATATATTATAATAAAAAAGTTCTCTGTATCTATATACAAAGAACTTTTTTATAGGATTTATGGATATATACTCATATTATACTTTTTCAAACTGTTTCAATTATTATTATTATTTTTTCTTTCTATACTATAACACATGAGAATTACACTGTCAATATTTTAACAATCAAAACTCAATTTTTTTAATTATTTTTACTGTTATACAATAGCTTTAATTTAAATTAACTATATGTTATAATTACATTTTAATATTCTCCTTATGATAATAAAATATTTTCATTTAAAAGTTAATTCTAAAAATATTGAAACTGGTGATAATATGGAAAGATATAATATTATAAAAAATAAAAATCAAAGAGAAATTGTTCTTTTAAAATCTCGTCCTTGCTTTTGGGGAAAATGTAGTTTCTGTGATTATATAGCTGATAATTCTTTAAACGAATCCGATATGAATACCCTTAATTCTGATATATTAAAAAACGTTACGGGTATATATAAAGCTTTAGAAGTAATAAATTCTGCTAGTTGCTTTGATTTACCTAAAGAAACACTAACTAAAATAAAAGAAACAACTATATCTAAAGATATAAAAAAGCTTTTTTTTGAAAGTCATTGGATTTATAGGCATAAACTAAAAGATATGCGAAAGTTTTTTGATAACACATCTATTATATTTAAAATAGGTATAGAAACTTTTGATAATAATTTTAGAAATGGATTTTTAAATAAAAATGCCGTTTTTAATAATTACAAAGATGTTCAAAAATATTTTGACTCTGTATGTATAATGGTTGGTATAAAAGGTCAAACAAAAGACATGATAAAAAAAGATATAGATATACTTTTAAATCATTTTTCTTATGGAACAGTTAATATTTTTACTGAAAACTCAACTAATATTAAAAGAGATAATGATTTAATTAGTTGGTTTAAAGAAGAATATAAATTTTTGGATAATGTACAAAAAATTGAAGTTTTATATGAAAATACAGATTTTGGAGTAGGCGATTAAATTTAAGGAGTTACTTTTATGAAAAAAATAGGTATGAGAAATCTAAAAACATCTATAGCTGTTGTATTATGTGTAATAATTATAAGAATACTTCATATAGACTCTCCATTTTATGCATGCATAGCAGCAGTAATTTGTATGCAAACATGGGTATCAGATTCCTTTATTGTTGGCAAAAATCGAATGATTGGAACTTTTATAGGAGCATTAATAGGTCTTTTACTTGCTCTTATTAAACCTGGAAACATTATTTTAATTGGTATTGGAATAATCGGAGTAATCTATATTTGTAACCTGTTAGGTAAAAATAAATCTATTACAATTGGTTGTATAGTTTTTCTTGCTATAATGGTAAATTTAACAAGCAAAACCCCCTTAATTTACAGTACATTTAGATTAATAGAAACATTTATAGGAATTTTTATTTCCGTTTTTGTAAATTACTTTGTATTTCCTCGTGATCATTCTGAAAATTTATATAATGTTAAAGAAGATATTTTAAACATAATTTATGATTTATCTGAAAATAAAATTCATAAAGGAGAAAATATAGATTTATCTAAATTAGAAAATAAAATTTCACACTTTGAAAGTTTACTTAATTCTTATATGTCAGAAATAACACGTCAAAAACTTGAGTCTATGGAGATTAGTAATCTTAGAGAACAATTAACCATATGTAAAGATGCATATAACCATTTATGTATGCTAAATTTTGTTACTTCTGACTCTTATATCGATAAAGAACATCCTAATCTTGATATAGTATATAATTATCATTTAGAAAATCTATCTAAAATAGTAGAAACTTTAAAAAACAACTTTAATTAAATATATAAACTTAATATTAATCTAAAAAATCTCCTTATAAATGATTAATTATAATTCATTTATAAGGAGATTTATTTGTTAAATGCCTTATTTTAATATTGCTATAATATTTATTCTTCTTTTATATCAATAGCCTCTACTGGACATGCTCCTCTTGCTTCTGAAGCAGAATCTTTACATCCATCATCAATTGATTCTACAGTTACATGTGCTTTTCCATCATCACCCATATCAAAAACTTCAGGACATATTGATGGACATAATCCACACCCTATACATGTATCTTGATCTACAATGGCCTTCATATTAATCTCTCCCTTTCAGTTTGGTTGTTATTATAGACTCTATTATTTTGCCTATTTATTAAATTAATATTAATAAAATTTAATATGTTTTTATGTATCTTCCAATAAAAACTTATTTCTTTAATTATTCATCTGATTTAGCATTATAAGCCTCTAATACTCTTTTAAATTCTGCCCCTGAGCCTATTGACGCATATTCTATTTCACCATTTTTTCTGCTTACTTCTCTATAAGCATTAGCATTGTTGGATCCTGGTGCAGATACAATTACATATCTATCATTTTTAATTGTAATTGTGTCTATTAATTCTAATTCTATTTGTTTCCCATATTCATTTGTTACTACTATGCTTTGTTGAGTTTGCATATATACACATCCTTTCATATTATACTTTAGTTTTCTCTAAATTTAATAAATTTATTATAGTTAAACTTATTTTCCAAATACAATATTAAATCAAATATGTTTTTTTGAAAATTTTTCTATAAATTTTGCTTTTAGAGTTTAAAAATAATCTATTAGGCAATTATTAAAATAAACATTGATTTTGAAAGGGGTATAAAATATATGAAATTACAAACAAAAAAAACTTTAATAATTATTTCTTCATCTATAGTATTATTTTCTTCAATATTTTTTTTAACATTAAATTTAAATAATTTAATGCATTCTAATAAAAATACTAATTCTATTGGTATAAAAGAAAGTCAATCAAATAAAAATTTAAGTAAAAATAATGATAATGAAGATAAATCAACAGATGTCAAAGATAATGACACTATATCAGCTCGTCCAGAAAAGTATTCAGATTACATAGTAAAAGATGGTGATACTTTATATAGTATAGCTAGAACAACAATGCCTTGGAAGTGTCAGGAAGATGCAGTTAAAACACTGCAAACTATGAATAGCCTTAAAGATAGAGAATTGCTTACTGCTGGTTCTCATTTAATGATTCCAGTAAATGATATAGACCAAACGGGATGTACAAAGTATATTGTACAAAAAGGAGAAAATTTATATACTATAGCAGAAAAATATTTACCAAACTTAAATCCAAATGATGCAGTTAATATTATTATGAAAAAAAATAATTTAACAGATTCATCACTTTTAAGTACTGGTCTTGAAATATATATTCCTAATGCTGAAACCGCAGCTGTAAATTCTAATAATATAAAGAAAAATAAATAACTTTATATAAAAGAACACCAATATGCATTATTAATTATATTGGTGCTTCTTTATTATTTATACATATTGGTATGCCATATTTCATTTGAATACTTTTCTATAGTATTATCACTTGAAAACCCCCCGGATTTTGCAATATTTACCACACTCATTTGTATCCACTTTTCTTTTTCTCTATATAAATAATCTATTTTCTCCTGAGCTTTTATATAAGAATCAAAATCCTTAAATACAAAATATTCATCATTTTCTTCCATAAAGTATTCATATATCTTTTTAAATTCTGAACTTGGAACTCCAAAATATCCACTTATTATTTGATCTATTATTTTATGAATTCGATTATCAGAATTATAAAAATCTCTTGCATTATATCCACCATTCTTTTCATAATTCATAACTTCTTCTGCACTTAAACCAAAAATTACAATATTATCATCACCAACTGCTTCTCTTATTTCTACATTAGCGCCATCTAATGTAGCTATAGTAATTGCTCCATTCATCATAAGCTTCATATTTCCTGTTCCTGATGCTTCCTTTGAAGCTGTTGATATTTGTTCACTTACATCTGCACAAGGTATTACTTTTTCTGCAAGGGATACTCTATAGTTTTCTAAAAATACAACTTTTATCTTATCTTGTATCTGCTTATCATTATTAATTTTATTTCCTACAGTATTTATTAACTTTATTATCTCTTTAGCTAAATAATAATTTGGTGATGCCTTTGCTCCAAAAATAAATGTCCTTGGAACTATATCTAAATCAGGATTCTCTTTTAATTTATTATATAAATATATTATGTGGAATAAATTTAACATTTGTCGTTTGTAGGCGTGTAATCTTTTTACTTGAACATCAAAAATCGAATTGGGACTTATGTCAATATTGTAATTTTTCTTTATTTCATGAGCAAAATTTATTTTATTATTTTTCTTTATTTCATATAATCTTTCCATAAATTTTTTATTATTTAAATACTTTAGTAAAACCGTTAATTTTTTAGGATTCTTAATCCATTCATTCCCTATAACCTCAGTTATAAAACTTGCTAAATTAGGATTTGATTGAATTAACCATCTTCTATGAGTTACACCATTTGTTTTATTATTAAACTTTTGTGGATATAAATCATAAAAATCTAAAAGTTCTCTTTTCTTTAAAATATTAGTATGAAGTTTTGCAACACCATTTACTGAATGTCCTCCAACTATAGCTAAATTCGCCATTCTTATTTCACCTTCATTTATAATGGCCATCTTGTTTATCTTGTACTGATTATTACCATACTTTTCTTTAATATTTTCTACAAGTCTTCTATTAATTTCTTCTACTATCATATAAATTCTAGGAAGTAATTCTTTAAACATATTTATAGACCATTTTTCTAACGCCTCTGCCATTATAGTATGATTTGTATAAGATATAATCTTTGTAGTTATATCCCATGCTTCATCCCAATTTAATTCTTCTTCGTCTAAAAGAATTCGCATAAGTTCTGGTACAGCTAAGGAAGGATGTGTATCATTAATATGAATTGCTATATACTTAGCTAATTCTGTAATTGGTTTATTTCTTTTTTTATAGTTTCTTATTATACTCTGTACTCCTGCACTTACAAAGAAATATTGTTGCTTTAATCTTAGCACCTTTCCCTCATACTGAGAATCATCTGGATATAATATTTGTGATATAGACTCAATTGATGATTTATATTCTACTGCTTTTGAATAATTTCCATATTTAAAAAAAGAAAAATCTAAATCTTTATCTTCATCTAAAGTTTCAGCACTCCAAAGTCTTAAATTATTTACTATATTATTTTTATATCCTATGACAGGAGTATCATAAGGAACTGCTTTAACTGCTTGATAGTTTTCATGCTTAAAATTGAGCCTTCCATTTAGCATTTCTGGAGTTACAACACCACCAAATCTAACTATTACTGATTTATTATCTTTTCTAACCTCCCATACATTACCTTCTTTTAACCAATTATCAGGTATTTCAACTTGGTATCCGTTAACTATTTTTTGTTCAAATAGTCCATATTTATATCTTATTCCACATCCATGTCCCGGAATACCAAGGGATGCCATAGAATCAAGGAAACATGCTGCCAGCCTCCCAAGACCTCCATTTCCAAGTCCTGCATCCATTTCAGCATCTTCTAACTCTTTTATATCTATGCCCAATTCTTTTAGGGCCTCTTCACTTTGTTTTTCTATTCCAAGATTTAATAAATTACTTCTCAAAAGTCTTCCTATTAAAAATTCCATGCAAAAATAATAAACTTGCTTTTCTCCCTCTTTTATATAACGCTTATTTGTATTCATCCAATTTTCAGCACAATAATCTTTAATTAAACTACCAAAAGCTAAATATTTGTGATGCATAGATGCCTCATCTATATCTTCTGAAAACATATTTATTAGTTTTTTCAAAAAATCATTTTTTATAGTTTCTTTATCTAAATTCATTTTTTCACTCCCAAATATTCATTGCTCTAACATTTATTAATGACATTATTATATATATCTATATATTCATTTGCAGATTTTCCCCAACTATAGTCTCCCCTCATTCCTCTTTGAATAAGTTCTCTCCATAAATCTTTATCATAATAAAACCCTATAGCTCTTCGTATTGTATACAACATATCCCTTGCATCAAATCTTGTAAAACTAAATCCATTTCCTTCTCTTGTAAATTCATTATAAGAAGATACTGTATCATTAAGCCCTCCAGTTTCTCTTACTATTGGTACGCTTCCATATTTTAATGCTATTAGCTGACCTATTCCACAAGGTTCAAATCTAGAAGGCATCAAAAACATATCTGATGCAGCATAAATCTTTTGCCCAAGAGAATTATCAAAATAAATATTTGCTGATAATTTATCTGGATATTTCCATGCAAAGAACTTAAATAAATCCTCATATTTTTGATCTCCTGTACCAAGTACCACTAATTGAATATTTTCTTGTAATAATTCTTCTATAACTTCTTTTAATAGATCAAATCCTTTTTGTTCTTCAAGTCTAGATACTATTCCTATCATTGGTATATTATTGTTTTCAGGTAGATTTAACATTTTTTGAAGTTCCCGCTTATTTTTACTTTTACCTTGTAAATTATTTGCATCATACTTTTCAAATAAATGCATATCTGTACTTGGATTATTTATGTCCGTATCAATACCATTTAATATACCGTATAAATCATTAGACCTACTTTGCAATAATCCATGAAGTCCTTCTCCATAGTATTCTGTTTTTATCTCTTGTGCATATGTTGGACTTACCGTTGTTACAGCATCTGCATATACTATCCCAGCTTTCATAAATGAAATTGCATCATAGTATTTAAATTTTTCTTCAGAAAAATATTCATTTCCAAAGTTAAGTAATTCCCCTAACATCTCTTTAGAAAATACTCCTTGATACTTTAAATTGTGAATGGTATAAACTGTTTTTATATGATTTAATTTAGTATTATTAAAATATTGATCCCTTAAAATAGGGATAGAAATTGCTGTATGCCAATCATTACAATGTAATATATCTGGTGTAAAATCATTCATATAATTTATAGATTCTATAATTGCCTTTGAAAAAAATGAAAATCTTTCTCCATCATCCATTTGAGCATAAGCTGAATCCCTTTTGAAGTAATACTCATTATCTATAAAATAAAATTTCAATCCATCCTTTTCTAATTCCAATAAACCACAATATTTATTTCTCCAACCAACTTTAATTGTAAATTCAGCTATTTTTCTCATATTATTCACATATTCTTCTGGTATTGAATTATATTTAGGTAAGATTACTCTTACATCTACTCCTATTTTTTTTAAGGCTTTTGGTAATGCATATGATACATCTCCAAGTCCCCCTGTTTTTATAAATGGATATGCTTCAGATGTGGCAAATAAAATATTCATGAACTCCCCTCTTTCCTTTGATATGCCTTATATACTATTTCTACGTTAAAAATCTTTTACCTTTAAATATATAACACATTTGTAATTTTATGCAAGTTTTCACACAAAAATATCCACGAACTTTAATTCGTGGATATTTAAAAAGAAAAATTTTATTATATTTTTTGTAAATCTTCTCTTAGTGGTCTATATATCTTTCTCTTATCTAAAGACCATACTGCATTTGAAAATTCACCTTTCTTTGTTTCTCCTATAGCTTTATGCATATCATAAAGACTTGCATCCATTACATCTAAGAAGTGAAGCATTTGTGCTTCTGGTATCATTGGTTTTTTAGGACTTCCAAACTCAGGTTCATAGTGATGCGATAACACCATATGCTGAAGAAGCATTGTTATTTCTTTATCTGCACCAACTTTTTGTGATGCAACTTCTATATTTTTTACCCCTTCTATTATATGTCCTAATAATTGACCTTCTATTGTATAATCATCTACTATTCCAAGTTCACTTGAATTCATTTCATCCATTTTAGCAAAATCATGGAGTATTATTCCACCAAATAATAAATCTGTGTTTATAAAAGTATATACTTCTGACAATTTTTCTCCTGCTTTAAGCATTGTTGTTGTATGATACAAAAGACCAGACCTTACAGCATGATGATTTTTTTTAGCTGCTGGAAAATGCATTATCTTATGCTTGTTTTCTTCTAAAATATAATTAATTATATTTTTTATATCTTCATCTTTTATTTTAGATATATACATCATCATCTCTTCATACATATTTTCTGGAGAATATGGTGCTGATGGTACAAAGTCTGATATATTTACATTTTCATTTTCTTTTGGAAGTCTAATTCTATCTATTTTAAATTGCATATTATTTTGCCATAAAGTTACACTTCCCCTTACTTTTATAAGAACATTAGGTTTGTAAATATCCTCGTCTCCTTCAGTGTAATTCCAAAACTTCGCGTTTATTTCTCCTGTTTTATCTGCTATTGTAAAATCTAAATATTTTTTACTATTGCTTGCTGTTCTGCATTCAGCTGATTTTATTAAAAAGAATCCATCTATTTTATCGTTAGTTTGAAATTCTTCTATGGGT
Source organism: Clostridium novyi (assembly GCF_003614235.1). The sequence goes on from NZ_CP029458.1 coordinate 531,985, forward strand.
TTTATTAATATATCCAAGATTATCCCCCCTCGCTTCTATAGTTTAGAATATTATTTACTTTATTTCAACTTCTTTATCAGCATAAAATAAATATAAATATTTTTCTTTCACTTTTTTATTTGTAAGTTCTTCTATTGCTCTAGTATAATACTCAATTTGAGCTTTATATTTTTTTATTATAAATTGTTCTTCTCCCTCTTTAAAATAATCACTTTTGTAATCTACTAAAACAATTCCGTCCTCTTCTTCAAAGTAGCAGTCTATTATTCCTTGAATCATAATATGCTCATCTGAATATATATCCTTTGATAAACCTTCAAATATTTCCGTACTTTTTAATTGTATATGAAAAGGAACTTCTCTCTCTACTTCTTTAGCTTTTAAGAATCGTTTACCTATACTTGTATTAAAAAAGTTTAATATTTTAGAAGGATCTACACTTTCTATTTGTTCTTTTGTAATAAACTCTTTTTGAACCATATTTTCCATTTGAACTTTAACTTCTTCTATATTTAATTCTTTTTTATAATCTAGCTTTTGCATAACAGCATGCATTGCAGTACCTTTATCTGCTCCTGTAAGTTTTTTATCCTTTTCCATGAAAGAAGGTTTTTTTATAAGCTTTGGAGTATACATATCCTTTGCATAATCTTCATACATACTAGCATTTTTCATTCTTTTTAATTCTGTAACAGTAAGTAGCGTAGGTAATTTTGATGATTCAATATATGGGTACTTAAAGTTTAATCTGCTATTTATTTCATCGTAAAAAGAACTTGTTTCTTCTATGTTTTCTATTTCTTCTATATGGTCTAAAATTATATCTTCTTTGTTATTATTTTGTAATATTTCACTTATATTATTAACTTTGATTTTCCACTTAGATTCATCTTCTATTAAATTAACTTTTTCAAAAGATTCTATTCCAGCAAATTCTCTTAAAATTTCTCCATCTTTATGTCTCATAATAACAGGACATATCCAGTCTAAATAATTTTTTCCTGTTAAAACTTGATATTCTGAAAGTTTATAATTATCACCTTGAAGTGAATACCCCCACTGCTTTGATGATTTTTCTATACTACTTACAGAACCTGTCATTATAAGTTTTTCTTTAGCTCTTGTAAGTGCTACATATAATATTCTCATTTCTTCTGATAAACTTTCTAATTTTATTTTTTTCTTTAGTGCTGCTTTAAGTACAGTTTCATAAGATATTCTTTTTTCTAAATTTATATAATCTGGACCAAAACCAAGTTCATCATGATAAAGTATTCTTCTATTTAAATCTTGCATATTGAAGTTTTTTCCAAGGGCACTTAATATAACAACTGGAAACTCAAGTCCTTTACTTTTGTGAATACTCATTATTCTAACTACATTATCATTTTCCCCTAATATTTTGGCACTTCCCATATCTCCACTACTTACTTTTAACCTATTTATGAAGGTTATAAAATTAAATAGTCCTTTATAGCTAGTTTTTTCATACTGTCTAGCCCTTTGAAATAGAATTTTTAAATTAGCTTGTCTTTGCATGCCCCCAGATAAAGCCCCTACATATCCATAGTAGCCAGTATCCATGTATAAATACCATATGAATTCATCTATTGGAATATGAATTGATTTTTCTCTCCACAAATTTAATTTTTTTAAGAATATATTACATTTCTTCTTTAAACCATGTAACTTTTCATCTTCACTCTTTAATATTTTTAATATACCTTCATAAAAATCTCCATCTTTATTTTCTAATCTAATATCTATAAGTTCTTCTGGAGTAAATGATGCAATTGGGGAACGTAGTACTGCAATCAGTGGTATATCTTGTCTTGGATTATCTATTATCTCAAGTAATGAGAGCATGGTCTTTATCTCTACACTTTCAAAATATCCATTTCCTACATCTGCATAAGCAGGTATTAATTTTTCTTTAAGTTCATCCATAAATACTGGTGCCCAGCTTGATGTACTTCTAAGGAGAATTACTATATCTCTATATTCTACGTTTCTATATTCTTTTAAATCATTATCATAAACTTTAAAAGGTTCTCCAATTGTAGGATTTACAAGTTCATTTATTCTTTTAGCTACTAGTCTCGCTTCTACTTGTATATTAGAAAGTATTTCATCATCTTCTTGTCCTTCTATGTCATCTTTAATCTTTTCCATAAGATTAAGTTCTATTGCCCCACCTACAAGAGATTTATCTTCTCTATATTCTTGAAAATCTGCACCTAAATTCAATGCTTCATTATCATCATACTCAAGTTCTCCTATATTCTTAGACATTATTTGTTTAAATATAAAGTTAACACCATCTAATACTTCTTTTCTACTTCTAAAGTTTTTAAATAAATTGACTTTTCTTTCTTTAGTACTATCTTCTTCTAGATAAGAATTATATTTTCTTAAAAACAGTTCAGGTTTTGCCTGACGGAAACGATATATACTCTGTTTTACATCTCCAACCATAAATACATTATTATACTTTCCCGTTTTTTCATCTTGTCTTGCTATGGCATTTATAATAGCTTCTTGAACATAATTACTGTCTTGATATTCATCTACTAATATTTCAACATATCTTTGTTTTAATTTTAATGATACTTCTTCATTTCCCAAAATTTCTAAACAAAAATGTTCAAAATCATTAAAATCTATGATTCCTCTTTCCTTTTTAGCCTCAGCATACCTATTCATAAACTTTAATACTAAATCCGTTAGTGATTTCATTATAGGATAAAGATTTATTAAATCTGATATAATTTCATCATCATTATATGAAATAACTTTTTTCTTTATATCATCTTGCAATTGTTTTTTTACCTTATTTCTTATATCTTTAACTTTTTCTTGTGTTTTTTTATCTTCACATACTCTACAAGTTTTTAATCTTCCAAATTTAATTTTTGAAAGATTATCATATAAACTATTCCATGAGGATTTTGCACTTAAGATTAAATCATCAATCATTGCAAGTTCATTTTTAAAATCTTCTAGATATACTTCAAGTCCAACAGTATCATTTATTAATTTTATAGCCTCTTCCATCATATTTTTAAGTCCACTAAGTTCTATATATATATCTTCCATTAAAACTTTTGCCCACTTAGAGGTGCCAAAGTTATAATCCTTATTTACATTAAAATCTTCGGCCATACTTTCAAGTTGTTTTTTAGGATTTGGTGAACTCATTACAAAATTATATAAATTTAATACCATGTTTTGAAGAGCTGAATCATCTTTATTACTACTATAAAATTCAACTAATTTTAAAAAATCTTCACTACAATTTTCTGGCTCATACAATTCATCAAAAATTTCTTCTATAATTTGACTTTTTAATAAAATAGTTTCAGTTTCATCACCAATTCTAAAACTTGGGTCTAAATCTATGTAATGAAAGTTATTTTTTATAGTTTCTAAACAAAATGAATGTATTGTTGTTATGCTAGCCCTATTTAGTAATGTTAATTGTCTTTGAAGCTGTCTTGACCTTGGATGTTTTGTTAATTCCTTTCCTATGGCTTTTGCTATTCTTTCCTTCATTTCTGATGCAGCTGCATTAGTAAATGTTACAACTAATAATCTATCTATATCTACTGGATTTTTTAAATCCGTTATCATTTTTATTATTCTTTCAACAAGCACTGCTGTTTTTCCCGAACCTGCTGCTGCCGAAACTAATAAATTACATCCATGAATATCTATTGCTTGTTGTTGTTCTTTAGTCCACTTTACTTCTGACAAGGCTCTTCCCCCTCTTTTTTTAGTAATTCCCATACTTCCTCATCTTTTTTTTCTTGAAGTATCTTAAATTCATTTCCTTCAAAATTACTGTCAAATTCACATATAGAAGAGTACACACAATATTCGCATGCATTAGCATTCTTACTTCTAATTGGATTTATCTTAATATCCCCTTTTAACATACTTTCACAAGATTTTATTAAACTCTTTTTAACATGTTCACGTAAAAGCTTAAATTGTTCTTCTGTTCCTACAGATGACTTTCCCAAAGTTCCATTTTTATTCATTCTAGCTGGTATTATAAGAGAATTACCTTCAATTTTCCTGTCCATTTCTCTTACTACTTCTTCATCTGCTAATATAAGCCCCTTCATTTTCAATGCTTTCATTATCTCATCTTCTATTTCTTCATCTGAAAGATTTCTTTTTCCTTTAATTATAGGATCATCTATTTTTAAATATAAAACTCCACCTGGTACTACGGGATATTTCTTTTTTATTTCTTCATTAGTAAGTATTGCATCTAGATATGTTAATAATTGAAGTTGAAGTCCATAATATACATCTGATAAACTAAAATCTTTATTACCTGATTTATAATCAATTATTCTGTAATAGTCTTTATTTTCCATATCCAACTTATCTACTCTATCTATTCTACCTATTAATTTAACTTTTTCCCCATTTGAAAGTTCTATTTCTATAGGCGGATAACTTTCTTCATATCCAAATCCAATTTCGTGACCAATTGGCTGGAATCCACTTCTTTTTAAATGTTCTATAATAACTAAAATAGTCTTAATTAAAACTCTTTTTAGTCTTTCAGTAAAATACTTATATCTAGGTGAGCTACTAAATATTCCCCTTGAAGATTCTTCAGCTTTTTTATCCACTATTTCAGATACTGTTTTTTTGCACCACTCTTTTTCTATGTCATACCATTTCAAAGAATTTTTATCCACAGCTTCAGAAAACTCATCGATAACACTGTGCATAAATGTTCCTAAATCTGGTGGTGTCAGTGCAAAAAGTTTTCTTTCCTTGGCTTTTAATCCATACTTTATATAGTATCCAAAAGGACATTGTGCATATTTTTCTAATCTTGATACACTTAAATACAATCTATTGCCATATAATTTTCTTATCTTTTCTTCACTTATATCATTAACAGCATTTGTATATGATACTGCTGAAAAAACTGTGCTAACTTTTTCTTTCCAATTAGGATTTTCACTATACCATTTATAAACATCACTCCAAAATGGATTTACTTTTATTTTTTCATCTTCTCTTCTTATTACAGATACTAGAGTATTAAAAGTAGGAATTTCTCTTGTTATAAGTTCTATATCTTCTTTTTCTTCTTCCTCTAAAATATTATCACTTTCTTCTGTAATACTTGGAAATAAAGCTTTAAATCTAGTAATTATAATAGAAGGTCTTAATGCTTTTCCTTCATAATCCGCTATAGAATAGCAAAGTCTTAAATACTTTTCAGTTATAGTTAATGTTCTATATATCAAATATTGTTCTTCAAAAGCCTTTGATTTTGTATCCTCTGCAATTTCTACCCCTACTTTTTTTAAATATCCTCTATCACTGTCTGATAAAATCCCCTCATTTTTAGATATTGCAGGAAATATACCATCATTTACTCCAATTATATAAAGTAATTTAATTTTATGAGTTCTAACTCTTTCAACAGCTGATACTAAAACCTGATCAAGGGAGGGGGGAATAAGTCCCATTTTATGATCTTTAAAACCTAATGATAATATTTTTACAAAATCCTTTAATTCTAATTTTTCTTCTTTAAAAACCTCAACTACTTGATCTAAAAGTTCAATTACTATATTCCAAATTTGACTATATTCTTTTACCAGTTGTTGATTGCCTTCTTCCTTAAATCTACAAACCCACTTTTCAATGGTTTCATTTACTTCTATGCTACACAAAAAATTATATACAGCTGTACAGATTTCCTCTGCATTAGTTTTTCCTTTGATTTTAGAATAAAATTTTATTAATGGTTCTGATACTCTCACCCTTATATCATTTATCTTCTCTAAATTTTCCTCATTTCCGTATTCCCAAATAGATGCCCACTTATTTTTTCCCCGTATTCCATAAGCTAAAACATAATTTTCTAATAAGTCTATATCTTCTTTTTCAATGTTTGCAAGCCCAGTTTTTAAATATCTAAACATAGACTCATATGACCATCTTTTATTAGATATCTCTATAACAGAGGTTATAAGAACAATAAGAGGATTATCATCGATCTCCTTTTTCTTATCTATAAAATGAGGAATTTCATATTCATTAAAAATAGTTTTTACTATTTTTTCATATCCATCTAATTCTCTACTTATAACTGCAATTTCTCTATATCTTATATCAGTATCTTTAGTTATTTTTACTATCTCTTTTGCTATGTTTTCAATTTCAGAATAAGGATTTACTGCTCTTATAATTTTTACATTTTCTGTTTTGTCTTTGTAGGGCTTATATGGGTATTTAAAATAGTTTTCTTCTAGAAATCTCATTTCCTCATTGTCTTTAAATCTATCTAAATTATTATTATTTAATATTATTGGCTTATCAATAGCAATTCCATTGTCCTCTAATATTTTTATTAACTTTTGTTCTGTGTTTTTAGTTGGTGCAAATACATCAGTACTATCAATTTCTTTATAATAGTCCATACATAAAGTTACATTTATTCGTTTTGCCTTTTTTATTAACTTTTCAAAAATTTTATATTGTTGAGGGGTAAATGAACTAAATTCATCTATCCAAATTTCTGATCCATTATACCTTTCAGATTCATCAAGTTTTTTACATAATAGAGTTAATTCATCCTCATTATCTATATAATTTTTATGAAGACTTTCCTCAAACTCTTGGAATATATTGCTTATATCTATTATTTTATCCTTTAAAAATTCATCTTCTTCAATAAGATTTAAAGAAGCTCTAAGTTCTGATGGTGTTATATCATATCTTTTAAGCTCAGTTATAATATCTGATATATTATTGGTAAACCCTTCTTGATTTGCTGCTGTAGCAAATATTCTTAAATCTGATTTTAACTTATTTATTATATTAAAAATCATCATAAGTTTTCCTGAAGAATTCATAAGCTTACGAGTTGACCCTCCAACTTCATTAAATACTTCATATGCCATTCTCTCAAAACTAGTTACACTTACTTTGGTTATTCCTGTACCTTTAATCTTCTCAACTACACTTTTTTCTGCTTGGAATGAAAATTGTTCAGGTACTATTAATATTAATGGTTTCTTTTCATCTTTTTTCAATTCTTTTTCTATAGAATCTATACAAAATCTACTTTTTCCACTTCCAGCTCTACCATATATAAATCTAAAACTCATTTGATTTTCACCAACTTTTCTTTTATTTTTTATGAATTCCATCGAACAAATATTCTGTTTTTTATTATATCATACTCATATTATAAGCTAAAATAAGACTAGTTTAAATTTACATTTGTAAGTTAAACTAGTCTTATTTTTCTATCTATATAAATTTTTAGGTGAGGTATCTTTTTTATTACTACTTAAATCAATATTACAAAATATTTTCACCATAATTGCTGCAAAGGATATTATCGTAGAAATACCTAAATAAACTATAGCAAGGAATATATTTTCTTGCCAACTTGCTACACCCTTAAGTTTTTCTTTTGTTATCTCTGTCTTACTTATTTTTTTAAGCATTTCTTCTAAATTAATTTGTTTTAAATTTTCAATAAGTGTTTCTTTTTTGTTTAACTTATTGACTTCTTCTAATTTATCTATAATTTTATTAAGTTTTCTATTGTTTTTATTTTTTAGTTCATCTATATAATTATCAACTCTATCTTTTATATCATAAACTTCAAATTCACTTATATTTATAGGTACCGTTTCTTTATAATCTTTTATTATATTATTTATATCTTCATTACTAATTCCTTCATTTTCTGATTTAGATAACATAAGTACATTTAGTTTATTTGCATATACAATTTCAGATCCTTGTTTTGTATGAACTAAACCTAAAATTAAAAATATACTTGCACTTATAATCATAAAAACAAGAATTTCTTTATTATATTTTAATTCTTCTCCCCTTAATCCCATTAATCTTCCAATAATTTTTAACATACTTCATCACTTTCCCACTAAAATATATTAATTAATTTAATAACTTATATTATTGATATTATTGACAAGATTTCTATTTTTATAACTAAAAGTAAAAAGATTTATCGTTAATTTAAATTTAACGATAAATCTTTTATATTCATATAACCCTAAATTTTATTATTCTAAATTAAAATTCAGCAACACCTGGAGTTCTTGGGAATGGTAATACATCTCTTATATTGCTCATACCTGTTAAGTACATTATCATTCTTTCAAATCCAAGACCATATCCAGCATGCTTAGTTTCCCCATATTTTCTAAGTTCTAAATACCACCAGTAATCTTCTTTGTTAAGTCCAAGTTCAGCCATTCTAGCTTCAAGAAGATCAAGTCTTTCTTCCCTTTGGCTTCCTCCAATTATTTCTCCAATACCAGGAACTAAAAGATCTGCTGCTGCAACAGTTTTATTATCATCATTCATTCTCATATAAAACGCTTTTATATCCTTTGGATAATCTGTTACAAATACAGGTTTTTTGTATATTTCTTCTGTTAAATATCTTTCATGTTCTGTTTGAAGGTCTATTCCCCATTCAACAGGATATTCAAATTGAGCTCCTGACTTTTGAAGCATTTCTACAGCTTCTGTATAGCTTATTCTTGCAAAATCAGAATTAACTACATTGTCTAATCTTTCTAATAATCCTTTATCAATAAATTTATTAAAGAATTCCATTTCTTCTGGAGCATTTTCTCTTACATAATTGATTATATATTTAACCATTTCTTCTGCTACATCCATATAATCTTTTAATTCAGCAAAAGCCATTTCTGGTTCTATCATCCAGAATTCTGATGCATGTCTTGCTGTATTAGAGTTTTCTGCTCTAAATGTAGGTCCAAATGTATAAACATTTCTAAATGCTAAAGCATATATTTCAGCTTCCAGCTGTCCACTTACTGTAAGATTTGATTGTTTTCCAAAAAAGTCTTCTTTGTAATCTATATTTCCTTGTTCATCCTTTGGAAGATTATCCATATCTAAAGTTGTTACTCTAAACATTTCTCCTGCACCTTCACAGTCACTTCCTGTTATTATTGGTGTATGAACATAAACAAATCCTTGATCTTGGAAAAATTTATGTATTGCATACGCTGCTAATGAACGAACTCTAAATACAGCTGAAAAAGCATTACTTCTTGGTCTTAAATGAGCTATACTTCTTAAATATTCAAAAGTATGTCTTTTCTTTTGAAGTGGATAATCTGCATCAGATTTCCCTTCTAATACTACTTTCTTAGCATGAATTTCAAAGGGTTGTTTTGCACCTTCTGTTATTACAACTTCTCCTTCTACACTTATACTTGAACTTATTGCATACTTTGATATTTCTTTAAAGTTTTCAAGTTCAGCTCCAAAAACTACTTGAATATTTTTAAAGAAGCTTCCGTCATTAACTTCTATAAATCCAAATTTATTTGAAGCTCTCAATGTTCTTACCCATCCACTAATTTTTACTTCTTTTCCTTGAAATTTTTCTGTTTCTCTGTAAAGTTGTTTAACTAATACTGTTTCCATTGATATCCTCCTACTTTATTTTATATTTATTTTTACCAATTATAAATAAAAAACCCTCATCCTAATATTATCAGGACGAAGGTTATATATTCGCGGTACCACCTAATTTATCATAAAACATGATCACTTTATAAGTACAATATTATACTTTCCAATTTTAACGGCTTGGTCCCGTCTAAGTCTACTTTTATAAATAAATTTATAATTTCGGTTAGAAATTCCGAGGTGTTCTTCCATATAGATTTAATACTGATCTTCCACCAACATCAGCTCGCTATAATCAATACTCTATACTTACTCTCCTCTTCTCTATCTTTACAAATATTTTATATTATATGCAAAATATTATTCAAAAGAAATTATAATATTAAATAAAATATATGTCAACAATATAGTATATATTATCACTCCAATCTCTATATGTTTTACTTATTTTTTACAAAAATTAATGGTATAATGTACTATATATTTATATGTGAGGTGGACATTATGGATATCATTGATTTTCACTGTGATACAATATCCCAAATATATGCTAATAATTGTAACCTACTGAGTAATGATTTTTCTGTTGATATAAAAAAATTACAAAATGCACACTCATTAGCACAATTCTTTGCCTTATTTGTTGAACTTAATCCAAAGGAAGATCCCTTCGATGTATGCTGTAATATGCTTAATAAATTCTATGATGAAATAAATAAAAATAAAAATACTATATCTATTGCTAGGAATTATAATGAATTAATAAAAAATAAATCTAAAAATAAAATATCTGCTTTTTTAACCATTGAAGAAGGTGCTGTTCTCAAAGGTAATATTTCCAATTTAAAAAGATTTTATGATAAAGGTATACGGTTGATTACTCTAACTTGGAATTTTCCTAATGAAATTGGATATCCAAATGCTATTGCAAAATTTAGGAATAAAGGGCTTACCCCCTTTGGAATTGAACTTATTCATGAGATGAACAATCTCAATATGATTATTGATGTCTCTCATCTTTCAGATGGAGGCTTTTATGATGTTGCTAAATATTCTAAAGTTCCTTTTGTTGCTTCACATTCAAATTCAAGAAGTATTACAAATCACCCCCGTAATCTTACTGATGATATGATAAAAATAATTTCTGAAAAAGGTGGTATAATCGGAATAAACTTTTTTGGAAAATTTTTAGGTGGTGGTAACTTTAGTAAAATAGACGATATGTTGCGCCATATAAATTACATTAGAAATATTGGTGGCATTGATGTACTTTCCTTAGGTTCAGATTTCGATGGTATCGATTCCATATTAGAAATTCCAAATATAGCTAACATAGATAAACTTATTTATGCATTAAAACTACATGGATTTAGTGAAAATGATATAGAAAAAATCTTTTATAAAAATGCTTTAAGGGTTATAAAAGAAGTTTGTTAATTTTATATGATATTTGGGAAAACATAAGAATAAATATACTAAAAGCAATAATACATGCTATAGATATAATTATTAAAAATCCTAGGCATGATTATATATAAATTTTTTAATAAACTTTAATTAAGGAGTGATTTTAATGGATTACATGAAGATATACCAGCAATGGCTTAACAATGATTATATAGACTCAAAAACTAAAGAAGAATTAGAAAGCATAAAAGAAAATAAAGAAGAAATTCAAGATAGATTTTATAAAAATTTAGAATTTGGTACTGCTGGATTAAGAGGAAAACTTGGTGCTGGTAGTAATAGAATGAATGTTTACAACATATCTAAAGTTACTCAAGGTATAGCTGATTTTATAAAAGAAAAAGGTCAAGAATACATGGATAGAGGCGTTGCTATAGCTTACGATGTTAGACATTTTTCAAAAGAATTTTCTAAAACAGCAGCACTTGTACTTGCAGCAAATGGAATAAAATCTTATCTATTTGAAGATATTCGTCCAACACCTGAACTTTCCTTTACTATTAGAAAACTACACACTGCTGCTGGAATTATTATTACAGCAAGTCATAATCCTAAAGAATATAATGGTTATAAAGTTTACTGGGAAGATGGAGCACAAGTTCTTTCAACCATAGCTGATGCAATGACTGAAAAAATAAATGAAATTAAAAATTTTAAAGATGTTAAAATTATAGATGAAAAAGAAGCTCTAGATAAAGGACTTTTGATTATATTAGGTAAAGATATAGATGATGATTACATTGAAAAAGTTAAATCTTTAAGCATAAGAGATAACATTGATAAAAATATTAAAATAGTTTACTCCCCTCTTAACGGAACCGGAAATATACCTGTAAGACGTGTTTTAAAAGAAAGAGGTTTTACTAATATAATAGTTGTTCCTGAACAAGAAAATCCTGATCCTGATTTTTCAACAGTTGGATATCCTAATCCTGAAGATACTAAAGCATTTAAGTATTCTGAAGCATTAGGAAAAAAAGTAGATGCAGATCTTTTAATTGCAACAGATCCTGACTGTGATAGACTGGCTATAGAAGTTAAAGATTCAAATGGAGAATATGTTCCATTTAACGGAAATCAAACTGGAGCTATACTTATAAAATATATTGTTGAAGGTATGAATGAGAAAGGAACTCTTCCTAAAAATGGAGCTATAGTAAAATCTATAGTTACAGGAGATCTTGGAAAAGTTATTGCTGAAAAATATGGAGTTAAAACCTTTGAAGCTTTAACTGGATTTAAGAATATTTGTGGTAGAATTCCTAAGTTTGAATCTACTGGTGAGTATGAATTTATTTTTGGCTATGAAGAAAGTATAGGATATAATGCTAGTACTTTTGTTAGGGATAAAGATGGTGTAAGTTCCTCTATGCTTTTATGTGAAGCTGCAGCTTATTATAAAAGTATTGGAAAAACTTTAATTGATGTACTCAATGAAATCTTTGAAGAATATGGTTACTATAAAGAAAAACAAATTTCCCTTGTACTTGAAGGTATTGAAGGCCAACAAAGAATAGAAAGAATGATGAAAGAATATAGAAAATCTTATCCTAATGAAATAGGAACTATGAAACTTAAAAAGTGCATAGATTTTTTTAATGGATACAAAGATATTGGAGCTTCAAATGTTTTAAAATTCTATCTTGATGATGGAAGTTGGTATGCTGTTCGTCCTTCTGGAACAGAACCAAAAATCAAGATTTACTTATATACTAAGGCAGATACATCTGAAAAAGCTGAAAATAATTTAAAAGTTATGGAAGATGTTATTATATCAAAATTAAACTCTATAAAATAACTTATAAAAATATATTAAAAAAATAAGATGGCATCATTAAAATTGATGTCATCTTATTTATTACTTAACTTTTATTTCCGTCCAAGCTCTATCATAATCTTTTATGAAATCTCCTAAATCAATGAAAACTTCACACTTCTTTATTTTTTCATATTCAGGATAAGCTGCTTTATTATTTTTAGTTTCATCATCTAACATTTCCATTGTCTTTGCATTTGGAGTAGAATATCCGATATAATCTACATTCTTTAATGAAATATCTGCTCTTGTCATGAAATTAATAAATAATTCTGCTTGTTTTTTGTGTGAACTTCCTTTAGGAATTACCATATTGTCAAACCAAAGATTACTTCCTTCCTTTGGAATAACATATCTTAAATTTGGATTGTTTTTCATCATAGTGATAGCATCACCAGACCAAACAACAGCAATAGCCCCTTCTTCATCTACCATAAGATCTTTAACTTCATCTCCAACATATGCACGTACAAGTGGTTTTTGTTTCATAAGTTCTTGTTCTGCTTTTTTAAGCTCACCCTTATTTGTAGTGTTAATAGAATATCCTAATTTCTTAAGAGCAACTGCTATTGCATCCCTCTGACTATCAACCATTAAAATCTGATCCTTATATTTAGGATTCCATAAAGCATTCCAGCTATCTATTTTATCTTTTATAAGCTTAGTATTATATATAATACCTACAGTACCCCACATATATGGAACTGAATATTGGTTTTTAGGATCAAAGGCAAGATTTTTAAATTTTGCAGGTATATCTTTAAAGTTAGATATATTTTTCATATCTATTTTTTCTAACATATTTTCATTAATCATTTTAGTAATCATATAATCTGATGGTATTACTACATCATAGTTAGTACCACCTTTTTTTAGCTTTACATACATGTCCTCATTTGTAGCAAAAGTTTCATAGTTTACTTTTATATGATATTCTTCTTCAAACTGTTTAATTACTGACTCATCAATATAATCTCCCCAGTTATAAACATTTAAAGCATTTTTATCTTTTCCACATGCTGTTAATGAAAACATAGTAACACTTAATAAAGTTAATACTAAAATGATTTTTTTAATTTTTTTCACTATAGTCCACTTCCTCCCTGCAACTTAGTTTCTGGTGATCTCTTATTTATTATTAATAACAATATTAATACTGTTGCAAATAATAATGTAGAAATGGCATTTATTTTTGGATTTATTCCTCTCCTTGCCATAGAATAAATTGTTATTGAAAGATTACTTACTCCTTCTCCTGTTGTAAAGAAACTTATTACAAAGTCATCTATAGACATAGTAAATGCCATAAGAGCACCTGTTACTATTCCTGGCTTTATTTGAGGTAATATAACCTTTCTTAATGCATACCATGGAGTTGCTCCAAGGTCCATAGCAGCTTCAGTAGTATCCTTAGGTAATTGTCTTAATTTAGGAAGTACTGCTAAAATTACATACGGTATATTGAAAGTTATATGTGATAATAACATAGTTAAAAATCCTAAATCTAGTTTAGCAAATATAAATAAACTCATTAGTGCAACACCAGTTACTATATCTGGATTTAACACCGGTAAATAGTTAACATTTAACATTATCTTTTTACTAAGAGATTTCATATTATTTATACCAATAGCTGCTGCAGTCCCAATTACAGTTGCAATAACTGATGATAACACTGCAATGATTATAGTGTAATATAAAGACTTTAATATCTGCTCATCTTTAAACAGTTCTATATACCAATTAAAGGTAAATCCATCCCAATGGGCTCTTGATTTAGAATTATTAAAAGAAAAAACTATAAGTACTACAATTGGTGCGTAGAGGAATATGAATATTAAAAATGCATAAAATCTTTTTAAAGCTCTACTTACCATAGTCCTCCACCTCCTGCCTTTTCGCCATCAAATTTTGTCATAATAATCATAGAAATTAAAATTAAAATCATCATTACAATTGATATCGCTGAACCAAAATGCCAATCTCCTGTAACTAAAAATTGTTGTTCTACAAGATTACCTAAAAGTGTATATTGTCCACCACCTAGCAATCTAGATATTACAAACGTACTAACTGCAGGCATAAATACCATAGTTATTCCCGACATAACTCCTGGTAAACTAAGAGGAAATATAACTTTCTTAAAAATAGTAACCTTACTTGCACCTAAATCACTAGCTGCTTCAATAAGACTTTTATCCATCTTAGATAATACAGTATATATAGGTAATACCATAAACGGTAAAAAGTTGTATACCATTCCTAGTATAATAGCACCACTATTATATAGAAGATTTAATTTTGGCAAACCTAAATACTGAAGAAAAGTATTTATAAATCCATTTTTACCTAAAATAGCAATCCAAGAATATGTTCTAAGTAAAAAATTCATCCACATAGGAACAACAAACAAAAGCACTGCTATACCTGTTTTATTAATTTCCTTATCAGCCAAAATCATTGCCATAGGATATCCTACTATAAAACAAACTACAGTAGAAATAAGTGCAAGATTTATGGAACGCATAAAAACTTTTAAATAAAGTGGTTGCATAAGAACTTTATAATTTTCTAAAGTAAAGTGTGCATTAGTGTCACCACTTGTAAAACTAAAATATAATACTAAAAATAATGGAAAAACTATAAATAAAACACTCCAAAGTACATAGGGAGATGATAACCATTTCTTCATAATTAATCCCTCGCCTTTTTCATAATATGAATATCTTCTGGGAATATATTCATTCCTACAACTGTTCCAACATCCGATTTTAATGTGCTATGAACAAGCCATTTCCTATTATTTTCTTTTACTATCATTTCATAATGAACACCTTTGAATGTTTCAGATTCAACTACTCCTTTGAGCATTCCTTTTTCTTTATCCACTATTTTTATATCTTCTGGTCTTACTACAACTTGAATATTTTCATTTCTATCAAAACCTTTATCTACACATTCAAATTTTCTTCCTGCAAAATCTACTAAAAAGTCTTCAAGCATTACTCCATCAACTATATTACTTGCCCCAATAAATTTAGCTACAAAAGCATTTTGAGGCTCATTATATATATCTTCTGGAGTTCCCATTTGTTGTATTTCACCTTTTTCCATAACTACAATCTTATCTGACATAGTTAAAGCTTCATCTTGATCATGTGTAACATATATAAATGTTATCCCTAATTGTTGTTGCATATTCTTTAACTCTATTTGCATTTCTTTTCTTAATTTTAAATCTAAAGCTCCCAATGGTTCATCTAATAATAAAACCTTAGGTTCATTAACTAAAGCCCTTGCAATTGCTATTCTTTGTTGTTGACCTCCACTTAATGAATCTATAGATCTTTTTTCATATCCTTCTAGGTCAACTAATTTAAGCATTCTTTTTACTCTAATCTTTATTTCATCCTTTGGAACCTTCTTTATATTAAGTCCAAAAGCAATATTTTCAAAGATACTCATATGAGGGAACAATGCATACTTTTGAAATACAGTATTAATCTGTCTTTTATACGGTGGAACATTATTGATTTTATTATTTTCAAATATAACATCACCACTTGTAGCCTCTTCAAATCCTCCTAATATCCTTAATGTAGTAGTTTTACCACATCCACTTGGACCTAATAAAGTTATAAACTCATTTTTCTTTATATTTAAATTTATATTTTTTAAAATAGGTACTCCATTAAATTCTTTATAAACATTTTTTATTTCGATTATATTTTCTGCCATCTGCCTTACCCCCCATAGACTCTATTGTTAAATATTTTTAGAAATATGGTGGTGTACTTACCCACAACACTTTTGCTGAACCTTTACCTGCATTAGATATATAATGATTTTTTCTAGGTTTATAATAAAAACTTTCTCCTTTTTTAGCCTTATACTTTTTATGTCCTAGATGAATATATATTGCTCCTGCAAGAACATATCCAAACTCTTCTCCTTCGTGTGGCTCATCATTTTTATATTGACCATTTGATTCTAGAGTTAATAATATAGGTTCCATCATATTTTTTTGTGCATTAGGAATTACCCACTGTATTTTATAATTTAATTCATTATCTTCTGATTCAAATATATCTTCTTTAGAAAATACTATTTTTTCTTCTTCATCATTATTAAAAAAGTCTTTTAAGTTTGTACCAAGACATTCTAAAATATCTACTAAAGTGGCTATAGATGGTGATGTAAGGTCTCTCTCTAATTGAGATATAAACCCCTTCGACAACTCACATCTACTAGCAAGATCCATTTGAGTAAGACCCTTTTCTATCCTTAGTTGCTTAAGCTTTTCGCCTATTTTCATAACTTCACCCTTCTTTATTTCGCCTAATACTAAACATGAAGTTTATAATTACTAAACTTTTTCCTCATATATTATACTAATATAAATTTTAAAAATCAACAATTTTTATAAATTCACATAAAAATTTTTTAACTTGGATTTTTATATGATAAATTTATATTATTCAATAAAAAAAGAACTATACCCATATAAAATTTATGGCATATAATTCTTAATATATTAGTATATTTTATTTGCAATTAAAACCACTAAAACCATAGATTTTACAAGGTCTTTATCATATTTAATCTATATCAAGTATTTTATTTTTAGTTTATATTATATAACAAAATCCTCTATATAAAATAGTATATGAACTTTTTCTTTTAAGTTACCTAATTTATTATAGATCCTATAGTATTTTAAGTTATTTTATAAATTTTATACAAAAAATAAAATAAATTAGAATGATTTTTCATCCTAATTCATCTTACTTTTTTATTTTATCTTCTTTGCTTTTAAAATTTTTTATATATCTTCTCCACATAAAATATCCTAAAAAATAGCCACCTATGGAAAATCCAAAACATGATATTAATAAATTGTCCAAAAAATAATCTGATATAAATGCTACCTTATATAAATCTTTCTCAGTAAATGACATTATAAAGGAATATATTATTGCAATGGGAATTGCCCATTGTAATATCCCATGTCTTATAATAAAACTTTGCTTATCCTCTGATTTCATAAATTAAACCCCTTATTTTAGAATAAAATTTATTTTACTCAAAAATTATATCATAAATTTTTAATGAATAAAATCTATATAAGCTTTCATATATATAAAAATAAAATTACTTTAGTACTTATATATACATAGCTAAGGGAACTATTTCAATTAAAGGACAACATTCATTTATAATTTTTCTGTCAACTTTCTCATCCATTAAATCTGTATGTTCTAAATATTTCTTCTTAAATTCTTCAATATACTTTTGCGTTAGATAATCATAACATGTACCGCCATATAAATTTATATTATGATCATCACCTTTTTTTGCTGTTTTTAATACTTTTCCCATTATAGTAACGTCGAAATCATTTAAATAATTTATATTATCTTGCATATACTTCATCTGTATTGGGATTATTCCCCTAAAATCAGTACCACAAATACCATCTGTATAATATTTTAAACAATGTTCCTGTTTTAAATGTTGCAAGTAATCTGATAATACAGGTATAACTTCTGAAAATTTAACCTTTGAATCACAATCAAATATCTGTTTCATTTTTAAACATTGGATTAAATCTTCTATTTGTCTTATTTGTGGATTTTTATTTAACCTACATTTAACTTCTATATAATCTTCAGGTTTTATACTTGAAACATCATTGGAATTTACTATATGCTTTAACAAATTATTTTCATTTAATATATCTCTTGTTTGAAGAAAAGCCCATACAATTACCGATATGCTTTCAGTTGTCATTTGCCTTGAATATTCATTAAATAATTCCACATTAAATCTTCCTTGAACATATTTTCCTTTAATAACATTACCTAAAGGAGTATCTATTTTAACAACTTGATGACTTCTTGTAGTTAAAGTCATAGTTTCTTTAAATTCTTGTACAACAACAGTAAATAAATTATTTATTAAATTGTCATTTACATATAAAGGAATAACATCTTTATTAACCAATGTCTTATACCCCTCTTATAAAAATACTAACTATAATATTTTATAATCTTTTATATGATTTTAGAACTCTTATCTATGATTTGCTTTTAGATATTTTTTCATTTGTTTTTTTCTGAAAATCTTTTCTAGACTCCAAATAATATTTATTTAACTTTCTTAAATTCGTCAACCACAAATATACTACAAAAGGTAAGAAAAGTACTGCTAAAAATTCTTTCTGAGCCATAAGAATAAAATCAAAAATTCCATGTAATATAGCTGGCACTACTAAAGATTTCACCATAAAAATTTTTTTAACTTCGTATTTTAAGGAAAACTTACCTAAAGACATATAATATCCCATAGTTATAGCAAATAATAAATGAGCAGGTACGGAAAATATTCCCCTATATAATCCTACATAATAATTAGCTGAAAATTTAAAAACTACGTATATTATATTTTCTACAGTTGCAAATCCAAGTGCTGAAAATATACAATATATTATTCCATCTAATTTTTCGTTAAAAACATCTTTTCTAAATACGGTTTTTATTACAACTTCTCTTTTAAAATATTCTTCTGTTAATCCAGCTACTATAAATGAACTAAATACAACTTTAAAAAAACTATGAAAAGAAAATAACGAAAACAAAATTTTCTCCACAAATGCCGTTGGAATTACTGAAAGTGCCCCCATTATAAATACTTTAATTAAGACTTTAACAGGTTCTTTATCATATCTATCTGTTAAATATACCAATAAAGAAAATATTATTCCAGGAATTACTGCAATTATAAATAATCTTGTAATCATATTTAATTATCCTTTTTATTTGATACTTTATTTATATACTCCGAAAACATATCCATATGTTTTTTACAATCAAGTTGTAATTGTTCAAAGACTTTTTTTAAATCTTCTGGTAACTCATACTCTTTTAAAAATCTTTCATACATTTCAA
Source organism: Clostridium novyi (assembly GCF_003614235.1). The sequence continues at coordinate 551,683 of NZ_CP029458.1, forward strand.
TACTTTCTTTTTTACTTTCTACTAATAATTTGTAACTTTGTGATAATGTATTAGGAAGTCCACCTAAATACTCTCTGGATTTATCTCCAGGTAAGGGTATATTATTTTTCTTCATTAAATTTAATAATTTATATATATGAGTATTTTGTTCCATTTTTATCTCTGCTATATTATTTTCTTCTCCGTATTTATCACTTATCATCTCACATCTTGTACGTTCCATATATTCATCTTCTAATGCATAATTTAATACTTTTTCAAGATTTAAATTTTTTTCTTCTTTTGCTCCTTTTGCTCCCCTAGCTGCCATAGACTTTGTTGTAAAAACTGCATTTTGTTTATCATCATTATCATGTTTAGTTCTTATTCCACATCCAATAAGTATAAGTGAAATAGTTAATGCTATAAAAACTTTATATAACTGTTTGTTATACATATTCATCCTCCTAGTATAAATTTATATTGATTATTTTTTCCCAAATTATTAAAGTTATTATAAATTTATTTTTACTGATAAAGTAAAAAGAGTTACTAGAAAAATTATATGTATATTCCATTTAAAATAAAATATTCAATATTATTATATAGATTTTATGGAACTAAATAAGGCTATATCCATACTAATGCAAATAAAAATGTTACAATGACTCCAACAATAACTGGAATAAGATTTTTTCTTGCAAGTTCAAATGGACTTATATTACAAATACTAGATACCGGTAATACACTCCATGGAATTATTGTTCCTCCTCCTATCCATACAGTTATTACTTGCCCAAATGCTGCTATTTTTGCTAAATCAATATCAATAGTCTTAGAAAAAGTATCTGCTAAAGTTCCTACTAAAGGAATTCCTCCAACACCCGAACCACTTATTCCAAGTAATATACTTATAAACCCTTGAACTATTATTGCAGTAATCTTAGATAAGTGTATTTTTTTAGATATATATATAACTATATCAGTTAAGAGCCCCGTTGCATTTAACCCTAATATATTTTGTGCAGTATTTTTACTTCCAAGAAAAAATAAAGCTCCTATAATAATAATTGGTGAAAATACCTTCATACCAAATATAAATCCCTCTCTCACATAACCAGTAAAATGTTCAAACATATTTTCAAATTTATAATTTATATAACATGTTAAAATTAATATTAATATTGATGTACTTCCTATTAACGCTGTAGCATCATCTCCACTTATCTTAAAAAAACTTATAATTATAATATCTATTAAAAATCCAAAAATTGTTGATAAAGATACTATCTTAGCTCCTTTTAATTTATCATTTGTATCCCCTAATAATTCTTTGGATATTTCTTTTTTTGTATCTTTCTCTACTTCAATATATTTAGTATCCTTTTTCATAAGAATAAATGTAGTTACTATAGTAACAATACTCATCACTAACCAAAATGGAATGCTTTCTTTTATAATTTTAAATGTATTTGGTATTCCAGCACTTCTAGCAGTTATAGAGGGTGTTCCTTGTATAAATAAATCACTTGAAAATGCCACACCCTTTCCAAACAATGACATTACAACCCCTACCCATATTATAGGTAATCCAGCTTCCACTGCTGCTGGCACCATAATAGTACCTACAAATACAACAGCTGGTGTAGGCCAAAGAAACCATGACATTATAATATTAGTGAATCCTAAAACAAAAAAAGCTGAGGTTTTATTAGTCATAAATTTTTTAATAGGAGAAATTATAACTTTATCAGCCCCTATATCACTTAATGCTTTAGCCATAGAATTTACTATAGATATAATTACTATTACATCAATAAAATGTTTACCTGAAATTACTATAGATTTATACATTACTTTAATTCCTTCAAGTAAACTATGAGTTGATATAATTCCAATTATTCCAACTCCTAAAATACATATTAAAGTAACATCTTTTCTAAATATTATAGCTAATATTATTATTGAAATTATCATCAAATACATATAATGAATATATGTTAAAACCATACTATCTTCTCCCATGTTTTTCTTGTAATAAATTGATATTCGTGGTTATATTTTGTATAATATCATCTAAAATTATTCAAATTTAATTTATATGATTTTTATGAGCATACTAAAATATATATTTTATAGGAGGATAACATAAATGATTGTTAAATTTTTGAATATGTCTAAAAAAGAACTTTCAAAAAAAACTATCTTAATAATTTTGGGTAGTTTATTAAATGGCATAGCCGTAAATCTTTTTCTAATACCTAGTAATTTACTTAGTGGTGGAGTATCTGGAATAAGCTTAATATTACTCTATCTCTTTAACCTTCCTGTAGGTGTATCCTTACTTTTATTAAATATTCCACTTTTAATTTTATGCTTTTTTAAAACAGATAAAAAATTTACATTCTTCACTTTATTAGGCACAATATCCCTCTCTTTAATAATCATAATTACAGAGCCACTTACTAAAATTCTCGTGTCTTCTTCCACTAACAGATTACTTTATTCTGTATATGGTGGAGTTTTAAGCGGACTTGGTATTGGAATAATATTTTCAAATGATGGATCAACAGGCGGAATAGATATAATAAGTATGATTGCTAAAAAAAAATATAATATAGATGTAGGATTTGGAAGCTTTGTTTTAAACCTTATAATTGTATCAGCTGGTTCTTCATTTTTAGGTATTGAAACTGGACTTTATACACTTATAATGATGTACATTACTGGTGCATTTACAGACAGAGTACTTAAAGGATTTAGTAAACAAAAAATGCTTATAATAGTTACAAAAAAACAACATGAAATGGCTTGTGCTATAATGCATAAACTTCATAGAGGAATTACTTTTCTTTATGGAGAAGGAGCCTATACAAAAGAAAAAATAAATATACTTTATTGTGTAGTATCTCCAAGGCAAGTTCCAAGAATTAAAGATCTTGTAGTAGAAATTGATGATAAAGCATTTATATCTATAACAGATACATCAGAAGTTCAAGGACAAGGATTTACTAAACTATCTTAAAAAGTTGCTAAGTTATTGTTTAAAATTTTTTATATTGTAAATACTTTTAATAAGTTGTAGTTTATACAAACATTATTCATAATTCCCCCATTAAAATAAATTATGCCTAGAATACTAGGCGCCTGACAATATAAAATTGTCAAATCGTTATAAAGAGATAAGCTTTAGCGCCAAAGGCTTATCTCTTTTATTATATTAAGTAATAAAATTTTATGTATATATTAACTTTTTTTCTTTAATTCCCATAAATAATAATCTCTCATTAATCCAAACTATATTTGAATGGAGGGATTATTAATGGCAAAAGACAGTCAGCCAGATAACAAAATGGCTAGAATGATAAAATGTAATTTTCAAACACCCATAACTAGTAATGAAGGAAAAAATCATAATAGAACATTAAAAAAACATTCTATAAAAAGACAAGGATTTAAAAGTGATCATATAAACTAATAAAATGTCGTCTAGAAAAGACGGCATTTTATTAGTTTATATATTTCAGTTTGTAATAATTGATATACTTAATAATGATAAAACATCGTTTATATTATTATAAATACTACACAATTCACTTCCACCCAACAAAAGTCCTACAGCATAGTTATTTTCATCTAGTAACAAAGCTCCCGAATCACCTTCTTCAGCCATTGGTGTTGTAACTATTTGATTCTTAAATAAAGCACTTTTCATACCATATTCTATTTTTTGGGTTGCATTTATAGCTAAAATTTTTCCTATACTAAGTCCTGTGGTTCTTCCAACTTTTTTAACTGTCTGGTTTACTTTTGGAGTGGTAACTCCTCTTGGTGACATATCTATTATAGCAATTTTAGGTGATGCAATAGATTTTTCAGTTAATCTTGCTATTGCACAATCTACATAGTTCTCTTCTTTTTTAAAAATGCCTCCAAGCTTTATAGGAATAAATTTAGCTAGGTGGGCAACAACATCAACTTTAGCTTTTCCTTTGTCTTCACCTGAAGGCTGAATTATAGGTGTACCTATAGCTAAAGAATTTGTTTTTGCAAGAACATGATTGTTTCCTAATAAAAATCTACTAAATCCATCAGTTACTAAACACGCTATTGATCCTGTTTTAGTAGATTTTTCAGGTCCCACACTATAACCACATAATGTTGGACGTATCTTATGTGTTAAGGAATACGGAATAGAAACATTAGCTTTTACTACATCAGTTTCTATTCCTTTATATACCCTAGGAATCAAATCATTATTACTTAAGCTACTAAAATTTCTCTTATTAGATACAAAAACTTTAATGCAAGGTCTACAACTGCAAATACCATTAATTGTTTTATACCCTAATCCTACTCCTACTACATTAACCTTCCTAAAAAAAAATTCATATTCATTTCTACAAATATAATTAATCCTTTCATTTAAAATATGACATAAACATTTATTACAATACATATTTTTAATAAAATTCATATATATCACCACAATATAACATATGAAAATAAATAATTAAATGTATCATAGATTTATTAAATTTTATTATTTATAAACTTAATAACTTAACAAATAAAAACTATTATAATATTATATTGATTTTTTAAATAAATTATTATAATATATACATAGATATGCTATGTATAGTTATTCTATATATTTTAAAATCTATATTATTAAGGAGGAGCTACTATTTATGAATATTAATAAAGAACTATTAAAAGGAAGTACAGTAATTTTAATTCTACAATTATTAAATGAAAAATCTATGTATGGATATGAAATGATTAAAGAAATTGAAAAAAAATCTAATAATACTTTTTCATTTAAAGAAGGAACTTTGTACCCTATTCTACATTCATTAGAAAACAACAATTTTGTAGAATCTTATTGGGATGATACAAATGGAAAACGCAAAAGAAAATACTATAGAATAACTAAAAAAGGTATTTTAGAATTAAAAGATAAGAAGAAAGAATGGGATATTTTTAGTTCAACAGTGAATCATATTTTGGGGGAGGCCATAGTATGTCAATAATCAACAATTTAATTGCTAACTACATAAAGGATGTTTGTTCTTATATAAAATATAAAGAATGTCATCATGAGGTTCAAGAAGAACTCCGTTCCCATATAGAAGATATTTATGATGAATATATTGAACAGGGTGAATCTCCTAGTACTGCATTAGATAAAGCAATTAAACGTATGGGAAATCCCCATGAAATCGGCACAAAATTAAATATGGCACATAAAGGTTCTCCTGATTGGATAACATTAATTTTGACATTAATCTTAGTTAACACCGGAGTTATTTTTATGTATTTTATAAAATCTAATAATATTCTGGAGAACTCTAATAGACTATTTTGTAATACTTTAAAAACCTCTATTATAGGTACTTTATTAATAATTATTTTATTTTATTTTGATTATCGAAAACTCCAAAAATATTCTCATCATATATTTATAGGATCTCTTATTTTAACTTTTTTATGTAGCTATATTATTAGATATGTAGCACCATCATCTACTATTTTATGTGGTGATAATTTTAGACAGATAATATTTATAACTCCATATTTATTTATAATTTCTTTATGTGGAATCTTTCATAAAATAAATTTTAAAAACAAATATGAGATTATAAAATTACTTATACTATGTCCAATTCCATTATTTTTATTTATTAAAGCAGAATGTATAACTCCTCTTTTAATTTATGTAGTAGGATTTATTGTGATTTTAATGTGTTGTAAAATAAAAATAAAATTTATACTAGTACCTATATTCTTTATTACCTCTTTACTTTCAGGTTTAATTATTATAGAGCCCTATCATTGTGCTAGACTAAAGGCCTTTATATACTTTAAAAATGATCCTCATGGTTTCGGATATCTAAATAATTTAATGCAAAATACATTGAATTTTATGAAACCCTTTGGAAATGGATTCTGTAAATCTAATTCATTTTTAGTGGATGGGCATAAGGAACTTGCTCTTAATTATATAACTTATTCTTTAGGGTGGATTACTCTTATAATTATTATATTCTTATTTATTGTATTTATATTTAGATTATTATCTATAAAAAAATTCATTAATAATAGTTATGGTAAATCATTAATTTGTGGATTATCATCAATATTTATAGTTAAAATTATATATAATATATTTATGAATTTTAATCTATTGCCTTTATCAGGCATATCTATACCATTTATAAGTTATGGAGTCCCAGAAAACTTATTTAACATGTTATCAATAGGTATAATTTTAAGTGTGTATAGAAGAAGAAGTCTAAGTCTTCCTTTATAAAATTGCAAATAACAAATTACATAAAAATTAGTATTATAAATTATATAACTTTTCAGGAGATAGATTATGTCACCTAAAATAATTTTATCAATACTAATTTTTTTATCTTTCTTAGGAAAAAACAAAAGTCTTGGTATAGCCTCAATAGTTATAATTATTATTTCTTTTTTTAATGATAAAAAATGTATTAGCTTCGTGGAAAATCATTTTATGAACTTTGGAATGACTTTTTTAATGATATGGATGCTAATTCCTATAATAAAAAATCCTATGTTTATACAAAATATAAAAAGTTCCTTAACCTTAAAAGGAATAGTGTGTTTTTTTTCAGGATTAATTGTAGCAATTTTAGCATCTAAGGGAATTGGTTTTCTTAAAGGTAGCACAGACACCATTACTGGTATAATACTTGGTTCTATTGTTGGTGTATCTCTTTTAGGTGGTGTTCCAGTAGGTCCACTTATAGCTTCTGGTATAGCATATGAAATTATAAAATTTTTAAATTTAATTTTTAAAAGTAAATAATGTATAATATATATTATTTACTTTTAAAGAGGTGGTTATATGCTAAGTTTTGTAGTTGCTATTGATAAAAATAATCTTATAGGAAAAAATAATAAGCTCCCTTGGCATCTTCCTTGCGATTTAAAACATTTTAAAGAAATTACACTAAAAGAAAGTAAAACAATAATAATGGGCAGAAAAACCTTTGAAGCTTTACCTAACGTACTTCCAGGACGAAAACACATAATTCTAACTGAAAATCAAAATTACGTAATTAATAATACTAATGTAAAAGTAATATACAATATTACTAAACTAACTGAACTTATAAAAAGTCATAAAGAATATTTTGTTATAGGTGGTGGAAAAATTTTCTCCCTACTCTTACCCCATGCTACAAAAATTTATATGACTAAAATAAACCATTCTTTTGAAGGTGATACCTTCTTTCCAGAAATTGATATGAACAAATGGGAAATTGTAGAATACCTCCATGGAACTCTAAACAACGAAAATATATATAAACATACCTTTTTAACATTATGTAAAAAAACTAAATAGTAAATTCATTTGATAATTATAATATCAAATGAATTTACTATTTAGCTGTGTAGTCCTTTATTCATAATCCCTAAAATACTAGGTAATGTAGATATTAAAATTACAATTCCTATAATAATTTCAAGATTATTTTTGACAATTTCAAACGTTCCTAAATAATATCCACTAAATAAAAATATACCAACTCTTAGACTTCCCCCAATTATTGAATATGATATAAAATTATTAAAATCCATACTTACAATTCCCGCAACAAAACCTACGAATCCTCGAACTATTGGAATAAATCTTCCCAATACTATAGATATCCTTCCATTCTTATTATAAAATTCTTCAGCCTTTTTAATATAATCTTTTTTGAAAAATAAATCTTCTTTCATTCCTAATATTCTTTTTCCTAAAAATTTACCTATATAATAATTAATAACATCGCCCAATATTACAGATACCATTAGTATAGGTAGCAAAATACTTATATTTAAAATTTTTATACATGCCAACGTACCAGTTATGAAAATTAAAGAATCCCCTGGCAAAAATGCTAATATTATAAAACCAGCTTCACAAAATATTATAAAAAATATAATTATATAAGTAAGTGCACCATATTGGTCAACTATAATATATAAATATTTTTCAAAGTGAGTTATAAAATATAAAAATAAATTAATATCCATATACTTCTCCCATTTTAAAGGATGATTTGTTAATGCTAAATATTGTATATATCAGAAAACTCAATTTCTACCTTTTTTAACTTATGTTCTTTTAAACTATTATCTAAATTATTATTTCCATTGATTGACTTTGATATTATTTGTTTATTTATAGGAAAATAAATTATAAATTCACTTCCTTTTCCATATTCACTTTCTACACTTATTGTTCCATTATGCATCTCAATAAGGGCTTTAACTAATGATAATCCTATACCGCTACCTTCTGAAATTCTAGTAAATGATTTGTCTACTTGTCTAAATCTATCAAATATTATATGTATTTTATCTTTTGGTATTCCTATTCCGTTATCTCTTACTGTTATGCGTAAACTATCTCCATCATCATGTATATTTACCTTAATCTTACCACCTTTAGGAGTGAACTTTACTGCATTTGATAAAAGATTTAAAATTATTCTTTCTATTTTATCTTCATCACATAAAGTTAATTTTTCTTCTATATCAGTATCAAAAATTAATTTTATATCCTTATTTTTAATATATTCAACTACAGCTAAAGTTATATCCTCTATTATTGTTACTATATTATGATTTTCTAAATTTAAACTAAAAAATCCAGAATCAATTCTAGTTATATCTATAAGATTATCAATTAATCTAAGTAATCTATTACTATTTTGTTTTAGGGTTTTTAAATGTTTTTCTATTTTTTCATAATCAATTCCAGCAAACTCTCCATTTCGTAGATATAATGCTAATAATTGTTGAGAACTAAGAATTACATTTAATGGTGTTTTTAATTCATGTGATAAATTTGCAAAAAACTCTGTTCTAATTTTGTTAAATTCACGTTCTTTATCTAATAACTTTTTATTTTCATTTGATTTTTGCTTTATTTTTTCTATTTGTAAGTACTCAGTTACATCTCTAAATACGGATAATATTTTTAACTTATTTTCATCGTAAAATGTTGTTGACCAAGTTTCCACATCTATAATTTGTCCATCTTTACGAATAAATTTATTGTAAAATTCAGGAAGTGTTTTCCCACCATACTCAAATATAGTTTTTAATCTCTCTTTAGAATCTTTAATTTTACTTTCATGTATAAACTTAAAAATACTGTTATTAATTAAATCCTTTTCATCTTTAATACCTAACATATTTAAGCATGTTTTATTGGCAAACTCTACCATATCATAATTATGTATAGATACTCCTACGGGTAAGAGTTCGGTTAACTTTCTATGTAAATATTCACTCTCACATAAAGCTTTTTCATATCTTTTTCTTTCTGTAATATCTCGTACAATTACAACTTTAATTTTTTCCCTATTCTTATTAAACAAATAAATAGATTTAACCTCAACATCTATAACTTTATTATTTAATGTAATTATTTTTTGTTCTATTACATTTTCATTGTCGCTATTTAATTTTTTTTCTTTATTTAAATCCAAAATTTTTATAAAATTACTATAAATAAATTCATCTATTTTTTTTCCTATTATATCACTTCTTTCTATACCCTCTAAAAGTTTTATACCTTCATCATTAGCAAATATAATTTTTTTATCCTTTTCAAAAAACACTGCCTCTGGTAATATTCTTATTAAGTTTTTATAAAATTCCTCATCTCCGTGTATAAATTCATCTATATGCTGAAAATCATTCACACTTGTATTCATCCCTAAATCTCCTTAAAATCATATACATAACGATTAATAAAACATCATTTTTATTTACAATAATAATTTTAACTCAATTATAAAAGTAAGTTCAAATTTTTTTTACATTTTATTATCGATATTGAAATATAATGATATTACATTAGAAATACCCTAAAATTACATTATAATTAATTTCAAAATATTTTCATAATAAATTCTTATTATATATCTTTAAAATAAAATTTTAATAAACTTATAAAAAATTTTATAACTATTATTCAATTTTAAACATAATATATAATGTAATATTTATAGGGAGTGTATAATAATATGTCTTATTGTAATGACTTTATACCTTACAATTACTTTGCACCTTTCGGACCTGGTTTCCGTCAATTTCCTCCTGGTCCACCACCTTTTGGTTTTCCGGGTAGTGGCAATATGTTTCCTGGACCTGGAAACAAAGAGGCTCCTCCAATGGGACCGCCTCCATCATTTACTCCATCCAAAACTGAAACTAAAGCTGGTATAAATGTAAAGGCTGTTGATCCAGGCTCTATAAGATTTTGTAAATATAAATATACTTATCTTTGGTTAACTAATGGTAACTCATTTTGGTCCTATATAACTTATGTTGGTAAAAAATCAATATCAGGTTTTAGATGGATAAGATATCGTTGGGTTTACTTCGGAATTGACTTAAGACAAATTGATAGTTTTATTTGTTATTAAAAACTAAAAGACCGTTAAATTACGGTCTTTTAGTTTTTATATTTATATTTGTCCTAGTGATTTTAAAATTAACTGTGCAATTACAGCTGAGCCTAAATATGTTCCTATGAAAACAACACATGATACAACAATAATTCTCCAACCAGATTTTTTAAAGCTTTCTAAATCCTTCCCTATGGAAATACCTACATAAGCAAGTATAGGAGTTGTTAATGATAAAAAATCTACCTTTGTAATATATTTTGTAACACTTTCAGCTACTGGAAAGCCAGGATAAGTAACTATACATCCTATTGTTACAATATAAGCTACTGAAGGAATTTTGCCTGGCATAACTTTTGATAATATAATTCCTAAAATAGCTATTATAACAAGTATTATCATTCCAGGTAATGCCTCAAATATTCCATGCTTAGATCCAATTAAGTTTCCTACTAGTGATAGTACTGCCATTAAAACCAATATATATATAGATTTTGTAATTTTCATATACTAAACCTCCTTGAAATCTTCATTACTTTTTTGAGGTTGTGAATTTGAAATTCCATACTTTATCTTATAAACTTTTCTATAAAGCCATTCTGATAATGGTAATGCAACCCATAAAGACATATATAATCCATCAAGCCCTGATAACATATTACTTGCAGCTCCAAATGCAGTTAAAGTTTCTTGCATATTAGGAAACATTGCACTTAATGAGCCTACTGCCGCTGTCATCATACTAGCACTTCCAACACCTGATGCCATAGCTAGTGAATATGGATGTAGTGGAGTATACGCAGCACAAAATGTAGCAATCAAACCAAAAAATACTGTACCAAATACAGTTCCACAAATATATACTCCCATTACCCCTCTTCCTTCATCTCCTTCTAACCCATATATATCACTTATTAAAGCAATATTAGGCTCACGAGATATGGAATGAGCAGCTCCAATAGATTCACGTTTTAATCCTAAGAATACAGCTAATGGTATTCCAAGGATAACTGTACCTATATTCCCAAATTCCTGTAAAATAAGTGCTGGACTTGATTGTATTATTTTAGGAAGAGTTGGTCCTATTGTAGTTCCATACCTAGCCATTAAAAGCATCAATGAAATAGTTATAAGCCCTCCAGCATCTTTCATATCTTTTTCATTTACAACCTTCAAAAACTTAGGACCTAAAAACATTCCTATTATAAGTGCATAAAGCATTGGTAAAAATACTAGCGTTCCAGGTCCTACTTTAAACTTAATTACCCCTATAGCCTCAGATATAATAACCATTAATAGAACTATAATATGGTTTTTCCAATTTTTCATTACTTAACCTTCCTCTCAAAACACCCTTCTAAAAATTCTATATATTCTTCTTTACTTTTAAAAGTAGGGTTAAAATCTTCTATAATTTTATTACCTATTTTTGCATTATCAAATAATAAATCTACAACAGTCATTGCCATTAATTTAGCTGGAAGAATTAATGCTGCATTATAATCCTCCACCTTAAAATCTTTTGTATGAAGATTTCCTGACACTCCTCCTATAAATGGATGTATTGATGGTATTAAATTAGATACATCTCCCATATCTGTAGAAGCTGTAAAATGTCCTGCATCTATAACCCTTTCACTTGGTAATAACTCTTTTGCATTTTCTTCAAATAAACTATTCATAATTGATGAACATCTTAAGGGCAAATGTCCTGGAATAGTATTTATAGTTGTTTCTGCTCCAATAGCATATCCCCCAGCTAATAATGCTCTGTCCACTTTTTCATTAGTTTCCTTCATGGCATTTATATTTTTAGCTCTAACATAAGACTCCATTCTTACATCAGAAGGAACACTGTTTACAGTATCTCCACCTTTAGTAATAATAGGATGGACTCTTATAGAATCTTCATCTTTAAAGGTTTCTCTTAATGCATTTATTCCCATAATACCAATCATAGCTGCATTTAATGCATTTACACCTGCATGTGGTGCCTCTGCTGCATGAGCTGCTTTTCCTTTATACTGAATTGTCTTTCCTAGAAATCCATTACTAGTTTCACCTATTGCAACTGTAGGCTCTGGACAATTTTTTAACGAATGAAACATCATAGCTATATCAACATCATCAAATTCACCTCTATAAATCAATTCTTGTTTTCCAGCTAAAAAATGAATTTTCCCTTCTTCCCTTAGCTTATTTCTATAAGCTAATTCTATATATTCTTCTGATGGAACTGCCATAAAAGTTACATTACCATCCAAATTATCTTCTATTTTGGATTTTTTTAACCCAAGGGCTGCTCCTAACATAGCTGCCATTTGTAAATGATGTCCACATGTGTGTGACGCACCTGTTTCTTTATCAGCTTTAGGACTGTCAAAACAAATTACACCATCAAGCTCCCCTAATATTGCAATATTAGGACCATTAGTCTTTTCCTTTAAATTAGCCTTCACCCCAGTTATTGCTAATTCGTTTTTATAGCTTAATCCTAATTCATCAAAAAAATTAGCGATTTTCTTAGAGGTTTTGAACTCTTTATAACCTAACTCAGGTTCAGCCTCTATTTCCTTTGCTAAAGCTATAATCTTTTGAGAATTTTCATCAATTACCCTACATATTATTTCTTTAAATTCCTGTTTTTTCACATTTTTCCCTCTTTCCAATAAATTATCTTTCATTTAGACAAAAATCTATATTATGTGAATTATAATATGTATTGTAAACCATTGTCAATATTTATACTATCTCTATTATTTACTTATTTAATTACAAAAAATAAAAATAAGGCACCACTTTTCATGGCGCCTAAAAATCTCCTTATATTGTTTTATTATATACTATTTTTTAGTACCCTCATGGAATTTAATACAGCAATTAATGCCACACCAACATCAGCAAATACAGCTTCCCACATATTTGCTATTCCTAAAGCACCTAATATTAATACTATTAATTTAACTCCTAGTGCAATCCATATATTTTGCATTACAATACTTTTTGTTTTTCTAGCTATTTTTATAGCATTATATATTTTTGATGGTTCATCAGTCATAATTACTATATCAGCAGCTTCAATTGCAGCATCTGAACCAATTCCTCCCATGGCCATTCCTATATCTGCTCTAGCTAGAACTGGTGCATCATTAATTCCATCCCCAACAAAAATTATCTTTCCTTTAGAATATTTATTTTTATAAAAGTATTCTAATTTTTCTACTTTATCATTAGGTAACAACTCTGCATATACTTTATCTATTCCTATACTTTTCCCAACTTCTTCCCCAACAACTTTACTATCCCCAGTAAACATTACTGTGTTTTTAACTCCTATACTTTTAAGAGAACTTATTGCTTTCTTGGCATCTTCTTTTATCTTATCTGATATTAATATATATCCTAAATATTTCTTATCTACCGCTACATAAACAGTTGTTCCAAGCTTATGATTCTTATGAATTTTAACTTTTTCTTTTGTCATAAGCTTACAATTACCTACAAGTATTTCTTTTCCTTCAACCTCAACTCTTATACCATGTCCAAATATTTCATCATATGATTTCACTTTATCTTTATTAATTTCTTTATTATAAGCCTTTAAAATAGAGCTTGCTATTGGATGATTTGAATAGCTTTCTGCCAATGCTGCATATCCTAATAATTCTTCATTCTTTATCCCTTCTACAGGTGAAATTTCCGTTACATCAAATACCCCTTTTGTTAAAGTTCCTGTTTTGTCAAAAATAACAGTTTCTGCAAAATTTAAAGCTTCTAAGGAATTACCACCTTTAATTAAAATACCATTTCTAGATGCACATCCTATACCACCAAAAAAACTTAGAGGTATTGATATTACTAATGCACACGGACAAGAAACAACTAAAAATACTAATGCTCTATATATCCATTGTGAAAATGTAGTATTAGGAATTATAAATGGTGGTATTATTGCAAGAATCATGGCTGTTATAACAACTACAGGTGTATAATACATTGCAAATTTAGTTATAAAGTTTTCAGTAGGAGCTTTTCTTGAACTTGCATTTTCTACTAAATCTAATATTTTTGATACTGTAGACTCCTTAAACTCTTTAGATACTTTAACAGTCAATACTCCATTTTTATTTAAAAATCCACCTAATATTTCACTTCCTATTTGAACATCTCTAGGAACTGATTCTCCTGTTAAAGCTGAGGTATCCACCATAGACTTACCTTCTATAACGGTTCCATCTAAGGGTATCTTTTCTCCTGGCTTAACTATGATAACATCTCCAATACTAACTTCTTCTAAGGAAACTCTCTTTATATCATCTTCTATCTTTAAATTTGCATAATCCGGTCTTATATCCATAAGACTACTTATTGACTTTCTTGAATGATCAACAGCTCTGTCTTGAAAATACTCTCCAACTTGATAAAACAACATAACAGCAACACCTTCTGGAAACTCTTTGATAAAAAATGCTCCTATTGTTGCTATTGTCATTAAGAAATTTTCATCAAATACTTGTCCTCTAATCATATTTTTTAATGCTGTCAATATAATTTCTCCACCAATTAAAATATAACTTATAACAAATAAAACTAATTGAATATAAAAAGAAAATTTAAATATTGTTGCAACTACAAAAATTATTGATCCTATTCCAAGTCTTATAATCTTTTTATTATTTTTTTCTTCATGTAAATGACTATGGTCATGTCCATTATTATTGTATTTGCTATTATCACAATCCTTTGAATAAATAACTTCTATACCTGGCTCTATATTATTCACTATTTTAGTTGTTTTATTTAAAACTTCATCTATTTTTTCTTTATCTTTTAACTCTATAATAAGTTTTTTCGATAAAAAATCTAATGTTGCATTATCAACATCATCTATATTATTAACGCTCCGTTCTATTTTACCTGCACAATTTGCACAACATAAACCATTTAATATAATTTCTTTTTTAAGCTTAGTATCCATATTATATCCCCTAACTACTTTTCATTTACATGAGCAAATCCATAATCAAATATCTTTTTTATATGGTCATCATCTAATGAGTAATATACAACTTTTCCATCACGTCTAGGTTTAACTAATCTTGTTTGTTTTAACACCTTAAGTTGATGTGATACAGCCGATTGACTCATTCCTAACAAAGCTGCTAAATCACATACACACATCTCAGCCTCAAATAGTGCATATAATATCTTTGTTCTTGTAGTATCACCAAAAACCTTAAATAATTCTGCAAGATCATATAAAATTTCATCTTTAGGCATACCTTTTTTTACCTTATTTATAATATCCTCGTGTATTGTATTACAACTACATTTTTCAATATACTTTAAATTATTAGCCAAAGTTATCCCTCCTATATATGAACATATATTCATACGTTCATATATAGTATATGATAATTACTACTAATTGTCAATTGTAATTGAATATATAAAAAAATAAAAGCTACATAAAATGTGCAGCTTTAAAAATAAATTTATTTTTATGTTTAATTTTCGTTTTTATGTGTCATAAAATTATTTATACATTTTTCCATATGTGACCAAGATCTTTTTGCATATATAACATTATTACATTTATTGTTTTTATTAATTTTATTTTTTAAATTATTTACAATAACATGATTAATATAATCTACTAAAACTATTGTTAAATCAGCTTTTTCTATCTGAGAATAAATCCTTATTTTTCTTTCTCCTCCTTTCCTACCGGTTATATGTTTAATATCTGTGAAACCTTTTTTATGCAATTCATCAGTTATTTTTCCTAGTCTATCTCCTCCTATTATTAAAGCACTCATCATATCCCACTCCCTTAAAATGATAATCATTCTCATTAATAGGATACACCACTTTTATTTTACTGTCAATACCAATGTTTCTTAATTAATTTTAAATACTCTGATTTTTGTATAAAATAAAAGAGAAGATATAAAACTCTCCTCTTTTATTCAAGATTTTTAAACTTTAAATTTTCCTACTAACTCATTAAGTTTTTGAGCAATTTCAGCTTGGCTCTCTGATGTTTTGGCAATTTCATTCATTGCTTTTGTAGTTTCATCAATACTTTTTAAAATATCATTTGTATGTTCAGCTGAATCTTGTGCTCCTGTAGCCATATTTTGAACTGCTTCACTTATTTGATTAGTTGTTGCATTTATTTCTTCTGTCATAGCCGCAAAATTTTCTGTCATACTGCTTACATAATCCGAATCTTCATAATATTGATTAGTTACCTTTAATGAACTATCTAATAATTCTTTAACCTTAGTATTCATAAAATCTAATAAATCATTTCCATTTTCAGATAAATTACTAAAAGCTTGTTGAACTTTTATTATTGTATTTTGTATGGTTGAAACTGTTTCAGCAGATTGTTCTGCAAGTTTTCTAACTTCTTCAGCAACTACTGCAAATCCTTTTCCTTGTTCTCCTGCCCTTGCTGCTTCTATAGCTGCATTTAATGCAAGTAAATTCGTTTGTTCTGCAATTTGTGCTATACTATCTGCCATTACTCTTATCTCTTCTACTACTTTTCCATCTTCTATTGCCTTTAATATTTTTTCTTCTCTTTCTTCATAAATTGAATTAGTTTCTTCTAGAGCCTTTTGTACATATTTTTGTACATCCATAGCTTTTTGTTTTGATACATTAGAATTATTGCTTCCTTCTGTTGATCTACAAGCTAATTCCTCTATGCTACAATTAACTTCTTCTACAGATGCACTTAATTCTTGTGTACTTGCACTTAATTCTTCTGTTCCTCTATTTATTTCTTTCGTAGCTTCATCTATTGTTGTTACTTTACTTGTAATTTCCTCAACTGTAGCTGATAATTCCTCGCTCATAGCTCCCATATTAGAAGCATCTGAAAGAATATCTTTAACTAAATTACTTACATTTTCTTGAGCAACATTTAAATCTAATGCCGTCATACATAATTCATCATTTCCTCTAACCTCTATTGGAGTAGAAAAATCATATTCTGCCATTCGTCTTGCATATGCACTTATTCTTATTAAAGATCCTGTAATATCTTTTATTATGATTATTGACAATACAATAGCTAATATTATTCCTAAAAAAGCTACTATAGACAAAGTTATTATTATATTCTTAAATACATTATCATTTTCATTATTAGAAAGTTTAGCTGATTCTATATTCATATCAATTATAGAATTAAGTTTGTTGTCAACTTCCTTTCTAATAGGTTTAATGTTAGATATAAATACCGTTTTAGCATTTTGTAAATCTTCTTTTTGAACTAATCCTACCAATGCCGCTCTTGCTTGTCTGTATTTTTCTAAATCTAATTTAAAATCATTATAATTATTTCTTTCATTTTCATTAAATGGTATATTCTCATACTTTTTAAGGAGATTTATATTTTTATCTCTTAATTCTATAATAATATGATTTAAAAGATTATTTTTATCTTGTAAACTCATATCTTCGTTATAAATAATATTTAATATAGCTGCTCTCTCTTCATCTAAATTATTTTTAATATCTTGAATATACTCTATTGATTTTAAAGATTTGAAATACATTTTTTTAGAATTATTATTTAATCTCCCTGTATTAATAATTCCTATTGTACCCGAAATTGCAATTAAAATTGCTAGCAAAAAGAAACTTATTGATAATTTTCTTTTTACACTGATGCGCTTTAATGAAACCATTAAAATTCCCCCTATATTTTCCAAAGTTATATATTTTATAAAAAACCCTATGTATGAACATTATTTCCCAACAACCATGTTCATATATTATATTGTATTTTTATTTTCGAGAAATTTCAACCTTTATATACATGATTTATTATTAAATCCATATTTTTTTAATAAGTATTAGATAAAAGAAAAAAACTTATAAAATCTATAAGTTTTTTTCTTTTATCTTAAGTTCTATTGTAAATTTTTTAAATAAATTATCTAATAAACAATATTATATTTCAACCTTATATTTCTATTACATATAATTTTATAAAATTTTTATAGTACCATTTAACATTTTCTATTTTATATAATCTGTTATCTCTTTAATAGCTTTAATTGAACTTTTGTAACATCATGGTCTATAACTTAATATATTAAACAGTATACAGAGTATGTGGGAGGGATATAATGGATCTCTTAGCTATAGTTTTATTTGCACTTTCAGCTAATTTAGATAGTTTTACTGTAGGTATATCCTACGGTATTAAAAAGATAAAGATAACTTCTTCCGTTAATATTTTAATTGGAACCATAACAAGCATAGGTACATTTATAGCTATGTCAATAGGACTAGCTATTAGTAAATTTCTCTCAGTAAAATCAGCTAATACAATTGGTTCTGTTATATTAATTGCAATTGGAATCTGGTTAATAATTGAATTTTTTATTAAAGAAAATAATATTAACAATACAAAGCCTTCATATAATAATACTAACATTACATCATCAAATATTTTGGACAATCCTGAACAAGCCGATGTGGATAAATCCGGCTCTATCGATACTAAAGAAAGTTTTGCTCTTGCTCTTGCTCTTACTATAAATAACTTTGGTCTAGGTCTTGGCGCAAGTATAGCTGGACTAAATATAGTTTTAACTGTACTTTTTACTTTTTTGTCTAGTATAACAACAATTAAACTTGGAGAAATAACAGGGAAAAAATACTTTTCTAAAGTTTTTGGTAAATTTGCGCCATTAATATCATCTATTATTATTATACTATTAGGAGTATACGAGCTGTTTATTTAATGTAACAACCATATCCTTAAAACATATGGTTCAGGTTGTTCAAAAGATTACGCAACTTCTAAAAACTAAGAAGTTGCTTTTATTTTTTATTTAACTTTTTAGATTATTAAATAGTCTCAAATTACTTGCTATATTTTGTTGAAGTCTATATTCTCCTTCTTTTTTAACATCATTCCCCCATAGATTTCCACCCATTATATATTCCATTTTTGCTTACCCCTAATTCATGTTATTTATGTACTAAAAAGAACTTGTACAATCTATACAAGTTCTTTTTTCTTAATGCATCTCTAAATTATGAAAAATACCCTTACTGAAAATCAAAATAATACTTGAAATAATTAAATTATATATAATTAAAACTACATATATTAAGTACTTCATAAAATATATGTTCTCACTTGTTATATATAAATATCCTGCAACTGTAACTCCCGGAGCCACTATAAACATAGCAAATAAAAATTTAATTATAGATTCTAAAGTTTTACTTTCAATTTTTAAAATTCTCCTTGATAACACATCAATATATGTATATATTGATCCAAAAGTAGTGTACGTTATTGCACATAAAAATATTATTAAAGGCTCTGTTTTAAATTTAAATCCTACAATAATAAATAATATAAGTCCATCAATAAAATTCTTTATATTATCAGCTAAAGTTGCATAAAAAAGCTTGCTAAAAGAACTTGATGGTATTAAATATATATAATGCTTCTTAATTTCATCACTCCACTTACCTTGCATAGAAAAAAATAATAACATATAAACAGAAAAATATAATACAGTAATTATATTACTAAATCCACTGCAAAATCCAAAAAATAATCCTGCAACAACAATACTTATAGTGCGAAAGTTTATAAAAAAGAAACCCGATTTTCTATATTCCAATATTTGTCTGTAAAATATACTCTTTGCCCCTGTTCCATTATAACTTTGTTTTATCTTTCTAACCTTCTTAGTAAGGTTTAATGATTTTCCTTCTTTTTTATCTCTAAGCATTTGTTCCTTAAATTCTGTAGCATCTAACACATCTTCATAGTAATCTGTATTTACATTGTATATAATAAAAATTATTAAAGTTATAGCAATAATGTTAATAATGCAATATATATATGTACTAATATTTATTCCATTTACACAGGCCATTAAAATTTCCTTACTCCATCCTAAAATAGGTATATATGAAAAATACCTGCTATTAAAAATAAACTCCCCTGTTAAAGCTATATTTTTAATTTTTATTCCTTGGACTAATGCAATTCCTACAAATATTATTGAAGATACTTGTAATATCTTTTTTAATAATTCTCTAGTTTTATTATTTTTTGATGCAATAGAATATATTAAAATACTTATTATAGACATTGAAAACATAAAAATAAATACACATAAAATTATTATAATGGCTCCATACTTTTTAACATTAAACCAGTTAGTCATATTAGGTATTTGAATAACTATAAAAAATAGCATTATAAATGTACGATATAATTGTTTTAAAATTCCATATACTAATACTTTTTTAGGAGATATAGGTGCCGTAAATACTAAATTAACATCTGATGTTCTAAAAAACGAACCTCCTTTATCTATTCCTTCTTTTATAGTTAAATAACAGAATACTGTTAATACTAACCCTGCTATAAATCCAAATCTATAATTTGAAAAATGTTTATGATTTGAACTTCCACCATCTAAACTGTTTACAACAGCTGCTACCATAATAACAATGAAAACTATATATCCTATAAGTGCCGCTGGCTTTCTCTTTAATTCTTTCATATAATTTTTAAAACTTTTTTTCATTAAATAAAATAAAGGTTTCATATTAATCCTCCGTAACCTCAAAGAAAATTTCTTCTAAAGATTCTTCCTTCTTCTTAAGATTTTCTCTTGTTGTTTCAAAAACTATGTTTCCTTTATTAACTATAATAGCTTTATCCCATATGTCATCAATACTATCAATTATATGAGTACTTATTATTACAGTACATCCTCTTTCTTTTAAGTCTAAAAAAACTTTTTTTAATTCTTTTATTGCCTTAGGATCAAGTCCTATCATAGGTTCATCAAACAATATAACTTTTGGCTCTGTAAGAAGTCCACAACATATGCTTACCTTTTGTTGCATTCCCTTTGATAGTTCTTTTCCAAGCTTGTCCTTTTTGTCATCAAGTTCAAATCGTTTTAATAAAATATTCGCTTTTTCTTCATAGTTATCAATTTTATAAGCATTAGCTATATATTCAAGATGTTCATATATAGTCAGCATATCATAAAGTGATGGTGTCTCTGGTACATAGCTAAATAATTTTTTTGCCTCTAATGTCTTATTTTTATACCCTTGAATTTCTATACTTCCTTTGTATCTTAGTAACCCACTAATACATTTAATTGTTGTACTTTTTCCAGCTCCATTTGGACCTAGTAAAACAGCAATTTCCCCATCGTTAACTTCAAAACTCATATTATTTACTGCTAATACTTTATGATATTCTTTAGTTAAATTCTCAATTTTAATCATTTTTAAGCTTCATCTCCATTTTATATTTTTCATAATATTTAATATTATTTATATTGTACCTTATATTTCTAATATTTAAAACATAATTTCATAGATAGGATTTTTCTTTACAAATTCTTTATAATTAAATTTCATCAACCTAAATTATAAATTTCTTTAAAAATGTTCTAGTAAATTTGGCTTCTTATTCTTTTTTACCTTCAATATATAGAATTATTTTGTAATTTAACGTAACTAGCAGAAGTCTCCCATCTTCTATAAGTGGGAGATGAATACGTAAATATAACTTGCTTCTATTATTTTTTTTGTGTTAAAATATAATCAGTAGTAAATAATAGTAAGAGGTGATAACAATACAATTAGATACAAATAATCATTCAGTATTCTTATTACATTATCATCTTGTATTAGTTATAAAATACAGAAGAGAAGTAATAAATAATGACATAAGCACTAGGTTAAAAGAAATATTTGAGAAAATAAGTCCAAATTATAATATAATCATTGAAGAATGGGAACATGACAATAATCATGTTCATGTATTATTCAAGGCACATCCAAATAGTGAGTTATCAAAATTTATAAATGCTTATAAAAGTGCTAGTAGTAGACTTATAAAAAAAGAGTTTCCACAAATAAGACAAAAATTATGGAAAGAATATTTTTGGTCAAGAAGTTATTGTTTACTTACAACTGGTGGTTCTCCAATAGAAGTAATAAAGAAATATATTGAAAATCAAGGAACAAAGTGAGGTGAGGGAGTTGTTAAAAGCTTATAAATATAGAATTTATCCTAATAAAGAACAAAGATTATATTTAGCAAAAACTTTTGGTTGTACTAGGTTTATTTATAACAAAATGCTATCAGATAGAATTAAATTATATGAAGAAAATAAGGATTTAGATATTAAAAAAGTAAAATACCCAACTCCTGCACAATATAAAAAAGAATTTACATGGTTAAAAGAAGTTGATAGTTTAGCTTTAGCTAATGCTCAAATGAATTTAGATAAAGCTTATAAAAATTTCTTTCGAGATAAATCAATGGGCTTTCCTAAGTTCAAAAGTAAGAAGGCAAATTATTATAGTTATACTACTAATAATCAAAAAGGAACAGTTTACATTGAAGATGGATATATCAAACTTCCTAAGTTAAAAACTATGATTAAAATAAAACAACATAGGAAATTCAATGGATTAATTAAATCCTGTACTATATCAAAAACACCAAGCAATAAATACTATATATCAATTTTAGTGGATACTGAAAATAAACAATTACCTAAAGTAGATAAAAAAGTTGGTATTGATGTAGGCTTGAAAGAGTTTGCAATTACAAGTGATGGAGAATTTTTTAGTAATCCTAAATGGTTAAGAAAATCAGAAAAAAGACTTAGAAAACTACAAAAGGACTTATCAAGAAAACAAAAAGGAAGCAATAACAGATGTAAAGCTAGATTAAAAGTGGCTAAATTACATGAGAAAATAACTAATCAAAGAAAAAATTTTTTGCATAAGTTATCAATTAAACTAATAAGAGAAAACCAATCTATAGTTATTGAGGACTTAAAAGTAAAAAACATGTTACAAAATCATAAGTTAGCAAAAGCAATAAGTGAAGTGTCATGGTATGAATTTAGAACAATGCTAGAATATAAAGCTGACTGGTATGGTAGAGAATTAATAATTGCACCATCAAATTATGCAAGTAGTCAAATATGTTCTAATTGTGGTTACAAAAATAAAGAAGTAAAAAACTTAGAACTTAGAGAATGGGTATGTCCTAAATGTGGAATACATCATGATAGAGATATAAATGCAAGTAAAAATCTGCTGAAATTAGCAATATAATTTTGGTAATTATCTGAGGTCGGTGCGATCTTGTAAGCTTGGGTAAACTTGTTCCCTTAGGAATATTGACCAAGAAGCTCCCACTTCAACGTAGTAAGTGGAGGGTAGTTCACTAAATCCTTATAAAACCGAAATATAAATTCTCCCTTTCTTGTTAATGTTAATAATTTTTAACATTCTAGTATGCTTAATATTATTATTTCCATATAATAAACTATAAAATAATTTATTAGGTGATATATAATGTATCCTTACTCTTTAATACAAAAAAAAATTCTTTATATTTGTAGATATGAATATACTTACTTTTTTAATAAATCAAATGTAGTTGCTTTAGGACTTGGATATAAAGTTAAAAATGGGATTATATCTTCTAAAGAATGCATTAGTATCTTTGTAAATAATAAACTTTCCCTACATGAACTTTTGCCAAATGATATAATTCCCTCAACTTATAATGGAGTTATTACTGATGTTATAGACAGTGGACCAATTACTGCATCATCACTCACCAATAAAATACGTCCTGCTCTTGGTGGATATAGTATTGGTCCAATAAAAGGAGCTCCTGGAGGAACATTCGGTTGCTTAGTTACAGATGGAAAATACTATCACGTACTTACTAATAATCATATAATTGTCGATAAAAAAATAACAAAAATAGGAATGCCTATAATTCAACCAACTGTAGTAGATGGCGGAACTATAGAAGATGAAATTGCTAAACTCTCACTATATATACCATTAAAACCACAAACAAGTACTAGCAGTCCTGAAAATTTAGTGGATTGCTCTATTAATAAAATTACTAAAAGGTCTTTAGTTTCTACTAAAATAGCCTTCTTAGGTCGTCCTAAAGGCACTGCTTTACCATATATATCAGATGATGTTATGAAAGTGGGTAGAACTTCAGAACTAACTAAGGGCTCTATTATATCCATAGGAGCAACTGCTAAATTAACTATAGATGAAGCAAAATATTTATTTGTAAACCAAATAATAACTACTAGGATGTCTAGCGATGGTGATTCTGGTTCAGTATTATTTGATAAAAATATAAATGCTATTGGACTTCTTGTAGGAGCATCTAATTCTCAATCACTTTTTAATCCTATAGATGCTGTATTAGATAGTCTTAAAGTTAAAATCGTAACTGGTGACTAAATATATCAACTTGTTACTTGTATTAATTTGGGAAGTATAGTTCATAGTTATGTGAAAAATCCTAAAAATTTAAAATAACTAGATTATATTAGCAATATAAATACTTCTTACAATATAATCTAGTTATTTTTTATATAAACTATATCTAAACTTTTTCTTTTCTCTATCTAACACATATACACAGGTAAAACATTTGAAAAAAGTATTTACTACATCCAAATATTTGTTGTAGTAATTCATGAAACTTATCCACAATGTTAATAATTTTTTGTATATCTTCTTTATATTCCATTATTATATTGGTAATAGTTTTTAAAATCCAGTAGCCTCACTGTTTACTTTCCATGAATCTCCTTCTTTTATTACCTCTATAAATTTTCCATCTAACCCATCTTCTAAAGAAGTTTTATTATCCTTTACTTTAATAAAAAAATTAACATCATACCATTTGGATTTATCTGTACTTTGGTTTTTTATACCTCTTACCATTATTACTTTTAAGGATTTTATATGACTTTCTTCAAATTCTTCATTAAATAGCGCATCCCTCTCCATATTTATAGACATATCATTCATGATATTTTCCCAAGACATACATGCTAATTTAACTCTTTCATCATCATAGTCAATTGCTTTATAATAAGTTTTTATTACTTTTTTAGGACTCATACTACTTATTTTCTTATAAAGTTCATTTTCAGTATCAATATACTTTATAATATCTTCACTAAATTTTTTACCCATTAAGTCTTTATATGATTTTCCATTTACAGATATACAGCTGCCACCTTTATTACTTTGAAATCTTCCATTATCTATATATGCACCAATTATTTTTTCTTTATATTTTATTAAAATTCCTCTATTCATATACGCATCTTTCTTTGGAAATATTTCTTTTAGATAATAAATTTCACAAGTTACCTTTTCACCTAAATAAGGCTCTATATTAAGACTAATAGCTTTACTTAATTGATTTACATATATCCAATATAATGTTTCTGGAAATTCTCCTGTTTTGTATTTAAGTTCTTTTGGTAAAGTTTTTTCAATGGAATTTATCTTAAAACAGGTAGTATAATTATATTTTCTAAAAAATTCTCTTCCGCCATCTACATTGGAAGTAATATTTGGAAATAATTTAAGACTACTTACATAATTAAAAAAATTATATTTAGGATATATTCTATTATTTCTATATTTTATATATCCCCATTTACTTATATCATCATAAAAGAATGGTACAGTTTCTTTCTCCCCTTTTTTATTAAATAACACTACTCTTCCTAAAGTTCCTCCATCTTCTCTTAAGTCTTTTATTTCCCTCTCTTTATTTTCAGCTTTTATTGAAGATTCCTTTATCATACTTATAATTTGACTTATTAATTGCTTATCCTTCACTACAACAGCATCCATTAATAACCCATCTTTCATATGATCTTCGTTATATTTAGAAATACGATCATAAACTTTTATTTTACATACATCTTCAAACTTTATGTTACTTTCAGTTTCTTTATCTATTTTCTTTTCTATATTGTTTTTGCTTATAGTAGTTTTTTTCGCTACTCTTTTATTTTCACTCATCTTAATCTCAGCATTAGACATTAAGCTTCCAACCAATGCTAATATAACAATACCTGCAATTACTATTACTCTCTTTGTTGATTTTCTATACTTCATTGTGCTTTTTACTCCCTTCATTATTTTCTTTAACTACTTTTCTACTTTCATTAATTCTAAGTTTTTAAAGTTATCTATGCATTAAACTTTATTTTTATTTTAATCCATAAAACTATATATGTAAATAATTACAAATAAAAACCCTATGAAATAGACTTTTTATCTACTTCATAGGGTACACTTTAGAAATCATCTCATCTAGCGAGGTCTCTATTAAATTTATATGGATTTTAGTTTTATCTACTACAAATATCAACTGTAAATTTTTGTGTATCTTTAATCTTTCTCTTATTTTCCAATACTTCATTGCTCAGTTCTATAGCTTCATCAATACTTCCACAGAAGTTTCTTCTTCCAACTTTATCTACATATCCATACTTATCTAGTACATTAAACACATTTTCTTTTGCTTCTACTATAATAAGCTCAGTACCATTTTTCCCATTGCTATTACATAATTCATATAAACTTTCAAACTTACGATATGCTGTAGCATCTATTGTAGGTACTTTATTCATTTTTATTATTAAAACATCGCATTTTTTCTTTAATCTATTTGATATTTCATTAAACTTTTCTGATGATGCAAAGAAAAATGGTCCTTTAATCTCATAAAATGCTACTCTAGTAACATCACTTACTCTATTTAAAATTTTACAGCTACATCCATCATCTTTTTCATCCAACAAATACTTTATTTCAGTATTATCAGCCATTCTATTCATAAATAAGAATGAAGCTAAAACAACTCCTATGCCTATTGCAATTACAAGATCTAATATTACTGTTAATAAAAATGCTATTAAAAATACTACCGCATCACTTTTAGGAGCTTTTCTAAGTTCAATAAATTCTTTCCAATCACCCATATTATAAGACACAACTATTAGTATGGCTGCAAGTGAAGCCATAGGTACTAACTTCACAAGTGGCATAAAGACAAGCATTATTAGTAATAAAGAAATAGCATGTACAATTCCACTTATTGGAGTTCTCCCTCCATTTTTTATATTAGCAGCCGTTCTAGCTATAGCACCTGTAACAGGTATTCCACCAAAAATTCCTGAAAAACAGTTAGCAACCCCCTGTGCTACAAGTTCCATATTTGAACGATGATGTCCTCCAATCATTTCATCTGCAACTACTGCTGATAAAAGTGATTCTATTGCAGCTAATATTGCAATAGTCATAGCTGGAAAAATTAATTCATTTATCATTTGCATATTAATATTATGAATAGCTATTTTAGGAAGTGCAGAAGATATTGTTCCAAAACGACTTCCTATAGTTTCTATATTTAGTTTAAATATCATAGTTATTAATGTTGTTACAATTAAAGCCACTAATGTACTGGGAATTTTTTTATTTATTTTAGGACATATAAATATAATTAATATAGATAAAATCCCTATAAATGTTGTTTCTATATTTATAGTATTTATATGATTTATATAGGCTGCCCACTTATGTATAAATTGTGATGGTACAGTTTCTATATTCAATCCTAAAAAGTCTTTAATTTGAGTTGAAAATATACAAACTGCAATACCACTAGTAAATCCAGTAGTTATTGGATATGGTATGTATCTTATAGCCTTCCCAAATTTAAGTACTCCCATAATAATTAAAAATATACCTGCCATCATTGTTGCTACAGTAAGCCCCGTTATACCATACTTTTGTACAATTCCATAAACAAGTATTATAAAAGCACCTGTAGGTCCTCCAATTTGAACTCTACTTCCACCTAAAAAGGATACTATAAATCCACCAATTATAGCTGTGTATAATCCTTTTTCAGGGGATACTCCTGATGCTATTGCAAGGGCAATAGATAAAGGTAATGCTATTACTGCTACTATAATTCCTGCAATAAGTTCCTTTAAAAATTGTTCTTTTGTATATCCTTTCATGCACGTAAATAATTTAGGAACTAACACGTATTTCACTCCTTCTTAAACTGTAATTAAAACCGTTTGGTCTGACCAACTTTCTTATTATAGTCTTATTTACTTGTGCTTGCAATAGCTTTTTTAGAAATTTGTAATTTTAATTATTAATTATATTTATTCCATTATTTTCATGTTAAAAATCACATTATACAAATGCTAATTTAATTATAAAAATCTTATTATTATTTAATTTTTATACTATTATAAAAACTCATTTCATAAACTAAAATTATTATGGTATAATTTTCGCTTAATTATAAGGGGGTACATACATGGATGCTATTAAATTCTTTCAATCTTTCTCCAATCCATATTTAGATATAATTTTTCAAATTATAACTATGTTTGGTGAAGAAGTTTTTTTAGTGGGAAGTATTACTTTAATTTATTGGTGTATAAATAAAAAAGTTGGCTATAGATTAGCTTTTACATATTTAACTAGCATGGTTTTAAATGGTGCTATTAAAGAAATTTTTAAAATTCCTAGACCCTTTAATAAAGATGGAATAAAATCTTTAAGAACTAAAACCGCTACTGGATACTCATTTCCAAGTGGTCACACTCAAGGTTCCTCAAGTTTTTTCACAACTTTAATGCTAAATATAAACAAAATTTATTTCTATATAATAGGATTTATCTTTATAATATTAATTGCTATATCACGGCTATACTTAGGGGTTCATACACTAATGGATGTATCAGGTGGATTAATTTTAGGAGTTGTGTGGGCAGTAATAGCTAACAAAATAATGAGTTATGCAGAGCATAATAAACAATATACTTTGTTTTTATTATTAATCCCTATTATAATTGGTTGCATATTTTGCAATTCCCCAGATTATTTTAAAGCAGCTGGCATATGTTGTAGCTTTATATTAGGATTTTTTATAGAGACTAAATATATAAACTTTGAAGTTAGACAACCTTTCAATATTCAGATAATAAAATATATTTTAGGTATTAGTATAGCTCTTATAATAAAAATTTTACTTAAAAATTTTTTACCTCAAAATAATTTAGGAGAATTTATAAGATACTTTGTATTAGGTATATGGGTTACTGTCTTTGCACCTCTTGCCTTTAGTAAAATATCTTCTTTATCATAATCATAATAACCATTTCATAATAAAAATACCTATGCATATTTAATTATATACATAGGTATTTCTAATTTTTAAACATTGTACTATTCAGTTTTAGAAAATTGATCTTTACCTACATTACAAAGTGGACACACCCAATTATCTGGTATATCTTCAAAAGACGTTCCAGCGGCTACTCCATTGTCAGGATCACCAACTGATGGATCATATATATATCCACATACATCACAAATATATTTCTGCATATTACCACTCCTATTAACTTTATAATAAATATATGTATCTTAATTTATTATTTTCAAATTACTTATATTTATCCTATAACTTTTTTTCTATAATACAACAAATTTAATATTTCCATAGTTTATATTGAAATATAATAATTATAATGATATTTTTTAATTTAATTCATTTTTATACATTTTTTTCTTTCGATTTATGTACTTTTTTGATATAAAATTGTATAATATTAAAGTATTTGTTTAAATTTTGTATATTAGGAGGTAAAACATTGAAAAAAAACTTCAAAAGAGATTTGACAATAAAATCCAGCATTATTTTGTTTATATCTCTTGTATTATGTACTTTTGTATTTATATACTTACATATTAATTATATGTCAAAAACTAATACTAGATATTTACAACAAACTTCTATGGACTCTGAAGAACTAATAGTACATGCTATAGATTCTGTTAAATCCTCAACAGACTTATTAGCTAACACATTGGGAACATTAAATAATATCGAAGATCAAAATAAAGAAAAAACAATTGAAAACTTAGTATGTAATAATACCTTTATAAAAAGAGCTTTTATAACTAAAGCTGATGGAATGCAAATTGCTAAATACCCAAACATAGGAAATGTTAGTATTGCTAATAGAAATTACTTTAAAAAAGCTATACAAGGTCAAGGTAATTTTTCCCCAGTTATAATCTCTACCATAACCGGCGAAGCTATTATTATTTATTGTACTCCTATCAAAATCCAAGGAAATATAATAGGTACCTTATCTTCTATACTAGAAATTGATAGTTTATCTAGTTCTTTAAATTTAACAACTAAAAACTTAAATTGTACCTTTGGTTTATTAGACAATCATGGAGCATTATTACTAACTAATAAAAAAGACTCATTATTAATTGACAAATTAAATGATAAATCTTCAACTTTGTCTCAATTAAAAAAAATAATAAATTTATCAAATCTAGAACCTGTTCAAAAAATGATTAATAATGAATCTGGTAGTGGAAAATTTATTTTGAATAACACTAAAGCATTAACTAGCTATACGTCCTTAAAAGACTATGGACTCAATTTACTTATAGCTGTTCCTTACTCAAGTATAACTAATAGTATTTATACTTATTCATTAATAGCATTAGCAATTTTAATATTTATTATGATACTATCTTTAATTTTCATTAAAAACTTTACAGACAGAATAACTAATCCAATTACAAACCTGTCTATAACATTAAAGAAATTCTCTGAAGGAAATTTAAATTTTATTATAGATAAAACCTTATTAAAAAGAAATGATGAATTTTCTCAACTTAGTAAAAGTTTTAATGTATTTTCTGAAAGAATAAAAACTATAATTAAAAACTTTAAAAAAAATGCTATAAACTTAAATACTTATTCTAATAATCTAAAAGAAACTATACAAGATAATAAAACTAATCAGCTAGATATAACTAATATGATAAATGATGTTAACACTAAAATGAATGAAAATTTAGTATCTTTAGAAGAAAATTTAAATATATTAAAACAATTTTCAGAAGGTATTGATAATGTAAACTTAAATTTAGAAAATCTTCATTCAGCAGTAAATGCCTCTACTTCCTCAGCACAAAAAGGAGCTCATCATGCTTCCAATATGGAATATACACTTAATGAATCTTTTAATTCATTAAAAAATATAAATGTTAAAATTAATAATCTAACAAACTTATCAAGTAAAATAAATTCATTATTAGCTGTAATAACTTCTATAGCTAAAGAAACTAATCTCCTTTCTCTTAACGCTTCCATTGAAGCTGCTAGAGCTGGAGAATATGGAAAAGGTTTTACAATTGTTGCTGAAAAAATTAAAAAGTTAGCCGAACAAAGTTCAAAAGCATCTAAAAATATTGATAACTTGTTATATAATATTCAACATGAAATATTATCAACCTCAAATATTCTTGATGATATGAATAATAAATTTAAAAATTTAGTTACAAATATAAAACTTACTACCACCTTAATGAATGATATTAAAGATAAAGCTTTTAATTCTCAGCTTTCAGTTGAAGAAATCATATCAATAATTGAAAATCAAAGTACTGGAATTGAAAATAGTACAGAATCATTAACTAAAGTAGTTCATTATATAAATGATACTATGAACTCTTCTAAATGTATTAATAAAAAATTAGATGTTCAATCTGAAAAATTAAATTTATTATCTAGTATATCTTTCTCATTAAATGACATAAGTGAAGCTATAAAAAATGATCTTGATTATTTTCATTAAGAACTATATTTATTTAAAAAAATCAATGAACATTTATTTTTTAATAATTAATATTTAAAATAAAAAATGTATTATAATTTATTGAAAATAAATTATAATACATTTTTTATTAACGTAATATATATAATAATATTATCTTTTCTTAGTTTTTCTAAGAATTAAAAATATAAACAATATTAATCCTAAATTAGGTATTACTATGTTGTTATTAATAAGAATAAAAATTATATTTTTACTGACTACTTTAATATTACATTGTATAATCTTTTCTATTATACAATGCAATAAGTACCATCTATTAGGAAATAAAAAATATACTATCATTAATATTATAGACAAACTTCCTATTATTGCTGAACTAATGCTTGAATCATATGGATTTTTTATACTTATGCTTTTATTTTTGTCTATATATATTTGTATTAGTATAAGAATAACATAAAATATTATATAAGAACTTATATATACATTATTAAATATATATGCATTTTTAAGTAATGTACTTAAATAAAGTTCATTGGGTTTTATATAATAATACATTAAAACTAAACCACTGATTATTATCTTTTCAATTACAAAGTATAATAGTAAAATAAAATTAAGATTATAAACTTTATTCTTATGATTTACAATTTTCATGTTAATATAAATAAATCCAATTAAACTTGGAATAGTAGCTAAAAATATATTAAACATTAATGTTATATGGTCTATTTTAAAAATAACCTCTGATAAAAATATAAATATATAATATGATAAAAACATACCTAATATACATTTAATTTTATATTTTTTCTGAAATACCTTTGTCTTATTTTTAGATGGCAAATTTTTTTTATTTCTTTTCCAATAAAATTTTCTTCTCCAAAGTCTCTTATAGCTAATTTTATAGAGTTTTTCTCGCTATATCCCTTATTTATATAATCCAACTTTAAAAGCATTAAATGGTCTTGTATCTCATCTTTTAAATCCATTTTATCAAAATCATTTATCCCTCTTATATCTAATAGATTATTAATAAACTTATCAAACTCCTTCATATTTACATCCCCTTAAACATGTTAATTAATTTTGTTACACTATTCCAATTATCAAGTTTTTCTTCTAAAACCTCTTTTCCTAATTCAGTTATTCTATAATATTTCCTCCTACCTATTAAGCTACTTTTTTCCCAATAAGATTCTATTAATTTTTTTCCCTCCAATCTTTTAAGTGCTGGATATAAAGTACCTTCTCCCATGGAATACATATTACTGCTTTTTTCCTTAATACATTTAGCAATTTCATAACCATATGTATCATTTTTGTTTATAATGGAAAGAAGTAATATATCTATACTTCCCTTCATTATCTCCTTATCCACCTCATCACCACCTATACCTCGTTATACGACTTACAGGTATATATTAATATTTTATTCATATTAGTGCAATACTCTTTAATTATATATAGATTAAATTATTTTTCTCTAAACTTCATATTAATATTTCCTATAGTAAACCCATGTATAAAAAAAGAATCTCCTTTTACAGAGATTCTCAAATATTTTTATTGGTTACTCAACAGTTACTGATTTTGCAAGGTTTCTTGGTTTATCAACGTCACAACCTTTTTCTATTGATACATAGTAAGATAAAAGTTGTAATGGTATTACTGAAAGTATTGGTGCTATGATTGGCATAACTCTTGGAATATAAATAGCTGAATCAACTGTCTTTTCAACTATGTCATGTCCTTCCATAGCTATTGCTATAACTTTTGCCCCTCTTGTTTTAACTTCTTTTATGTTACTTAACATTTTCTCAAATAAATATTCTTGAGTTGCAAGACCAATTACTGTTGTTCCTTCTTCTATTAAAGCTATTGGTCCATGTTTTAATTCTCCAGCTGCATAAGCTTCTGAATGAATGTATGATATTTCTTTAAGTTTTAAAGATCCTTCCATAGCTACTGCATAGTCAAGTCCTCTTCCTAAGAAATACATATCTTTATCTTCAAACACTTCTTTTGCAAACTCTTTTATTTTATCTTTATCATTTAGAACTTCAGCAGCCTTTTCTGAAAGGTTTAAAAGCTCTGATTTGATTTTTTCTATTTCTGTACTTCTTACACTTTCCTTATTTTCAGCAAAGTATAAAGCTATTATATACATTGCTACAAGTTGAGTTACATAAGCTTTTGTTGAAGCAACTGCAATTTCAGGTCCTGCCCATGTGTATAATACATCATCAGCTTCTCTTGCAACTGAACTTCCAACTACATTTGTAACTGCTATAACTCTTGCATTTTGTGCTTTAGCAAGTCTTAATGCAGCTAATGTATCTGCTGTTTCTCCAGATTGGCTTATAACTATCATTAATGTTCTTTCAGTTATAAGTGGATCTCTATATCTAAATTCTGATGCAACTTCTACTTCTACTGGTATTTTTGCAAGCTTTTCTATTGCAGCCTTACCTACTACCCCTGCATGATAAGCAGTTCCACAAGCTACTATATAAACTTTATCTATATTTTTTATTTGTTCTTTTGTAATGTTTATGCTATCTAAGTTAACTTTTTCTCCCTTAACTATTCTTGAAGTTAAAGTATCTTTTATAGCCTTTGGTTGTTCATGTATTTCCTTTAACATGAAATGATCATATCCACCTTTTTCAGCTGCATCTGCATTCCAAGTTACATGAAATATCTCTTTTTCGATTTCTTTTTTATTTTCATCAAATAATGTAATTTTTCCATCTTCCATAAGAACAAATTCATTATCTTCAAGTAAATATACTTCTCTTGTATGATTTAAAACAGCTGGAATATCAGATGCTATGAAGCTTTCATCTTTACCTACTCCAACTATTAATGGACTATCTTTTCTTACGGCTACTAATTTGTTAGGTTCATTTTTGCATATTACTCCGATTGCATAACTACCTTCCATTTTCTTAACAGCTTTCATAACTGCATCTAATAAATTTCCTTCATAGTAATAATCAACTAGGTGAGGTATAACTTCTGTATCAGTTTCTGATTTAAATTTATATCCTTCTGAAGTTAACCAATCTCTTAAAAGTATGTAGTTTTCGATTATTCCATTATGAACAACTGCTATTGTTCCTTTTTCATTAGTATGAGGGTGCGAATTTGTATCTGATGGAGCTCCATGAGTTGCCCATCTTGTATGTCCAATTCCTATACTACCATGAAGTTTTTTCTCTTCAAGTGCAGTTTCAAGATTTGCAAGTCTTCCTTTGTGTTTTTCAACAATTATTTCATTATCTTGAAGTACTGCAACACCTGCTGAATCATATCCTCTGTACTCTAACTTTGATAATCCTTCTACTAAAACCTCAGATGCACTTTTGTTTCCTAAATAACCAACTATTCCACACATATTCTCTTCCCCTTTTGTACAAATTTTTTGTGTGTTTAAGGGAATTTACTTTCAAATGTACCTAGCTAGATTTGTACTGAAAATTACTTTTCAGTTTTGCTAACCTTTATCGGTAGTACATAATTACCGTGGGACATCCGCCGAATCCTCGATTCTCCCCATCCTCGTCAACTTAAGTGAGACTCTAAATCTTTAACCCTTTAACTTTTCTTAAGTTCTGGCGCTTTTAATTTTCTTTATAAACTCTATTTTTCTTTATTTTTCCCCTTAAACTTTAATAGTAGCAAATAAGCTACCTCTACATTATATTTTACATTATATTATACGTCAATAAAATTAATTATGTTTCACTTGATGTATTTTATTTTAATTAATAAAAAGAGTACTCCCACTTTGGGAATACTCCTCCTAACTATTTATTTTTAAGCATTAGCTTTCTCTTCTATCATCTTGGCAAGAGCATGTGCTATTTTATCAAGTTCTGCTTGATCTTTTCCCTCTAACATAACTCTTACTAATGGTTCTGTACCTGAAGGTCTTATCAATACCCTTCCTGATCCATTTAACTTTTCCTCTATTTTTTTTATTTCTTCAGCTATTTTTTCATCTTTTTCATGTATATCCTTCATATTGTTAGGCACTTTTGCATTTACTAAAACTTGTGGTAGTTTTGTCATTATTGATGCAAGTTCAGATAATTTTTTTCCTGTTTCCTTAACTATTGCTGCAACTTGAAGCCCTGTTACAAGTCCATCTCCAGTAGTATTAAAATCTAAGAAAATTATATGGCCTGACTGTTCTCCACCAAGTTTATAGCCTTCTTTAACCATTTCTTCAAGAACATACCTATCTCCAACTTTAGTTTTTATAGTAGATATATTTTCTTTATCAAAGGCTATACTTAGTCCAAGGTTACTCATTACAGTTACAACTACCATATTATCTTTTAACTTACCTTTTTCTTTTAAATGCTTACCACATATAGTCATTATGAAATCTCCATCTATAAGATTTCCCTTTTCATCTACAGCAAGACATCTATCTGCATCACCATCAAAAGCAAGACCTAAGTCACAACCTTGTTTAACAACATAATCCATTAATTCTTCTGGATGAGTTGATCCACAATTTTTATTTATATTTACTCCATCTGGGTCATTATTAATAACAACAACTTCAGCTCCTAATTCTCTAAATGTTTCAACAGATGTTTTGTAAGATGCACCGTTAGCACAATCAAGTGCTATTTTTAATCCTTTTAAATCTATATCTATTGTAGATTTTGCAAATTCTATATAATCTTCTACTGCTGATTCACATACAACTTTTTTCCCTAAGTGTTCCCCTGTTGGTGATGGAACCCCTTCAAAATCGTTTTCTATTATACTTTGAATTCTATCTTCTAATTCATCTTTTAATTTATATCCATTTTTATTAAAAAACTTAATTCCATTATATTCTACTGGATTGTGAGAAGCTGAAATTACAACTCCAGCATCAGCCTTGTACTTTCTTGTAAGATAAGCTATTGCAGGTGTTGGTACAATTCCTACACAGATTGCTTCAGCTCCAACGGATAAAATTCCTGATACTAATGCAGCTTCTAGCATATCTCCTGATATTCTTGTATCCATACCTACTAATATTTTAGGCTTATGAGTTCCTTCTGTTAAAACGAAAGCCCCTGCTCTTCCTAGTTTAAATGCAAGATCCGCTGTTAACTCTGTATTCGCAATTCCTCTTACTCCATCCGTTCCAAACAATCTACTCATATTGTGTACCTCTCTTTATTTGTTTTTATCCTAATTAACACATATTCCAATTTATTATATTACATATTTTACAATATAACAACTACCATTTAGTTACAATGCCCTATAGTTAAAGAGCTAATAAAAAAAATGGAGCCATTCGCCCCATTCTAAATATTGATTTTATATAGGTAAATATTCCTTCATTATATTCTCTGCTGATTTTAGCCCATCTACAGCTGCTGATATTATTCCTCCTGCAAATCCTGCTCCTTCTCCTGAAGGATATAATCCTTTTACTGATATACTCTCTAAATTCTCATTTCTTTCTATTTTAACTGGTGCTGATGTTCTTGTTTCTATCCCTGTCATAATTACATCTTCAGTTGCGAATCCATGAATTTTTTTATTAAATTCAACTAATCCCTCTTTTAAAGTATCAATAACTCCATTTGGAAGACACTTTCTTAAATCTTTAAAAGTATATCCTGGTTTATATGTTGGCTTTATACTACCTAATTTAGTTGAAATCCTATCATTTAAAAAATCTCCTACCAATTGAACAGGTGCTACGTAATCTCCACCTCCTAAATTATATGCAAGACTTTCATAATGTCTTTGAAATTCCATTCCCTTAAGAGGTGTATCCCCTATAAAATCATTTTCTCCAACAGTTACAACTATAGCTGAATTAGCATTTTCTTTATCTCTACTATAATAACTCATTCCATTTGTTACAAGTCTTCCTTCTTCTGATGCCGCTGCTACAACTTCTCCTCCAGGACACATACAAAAACTATAAACTGCTCTATTTGTATTTTTACTAGTATAAGCTAATCTATAATCTGCAGCTTTAAGTCTTGGATGATCTTTAAATTTACCATACTGATTCTCATTAATAAAACTTTGAGAATGTTCTATTCTTACTCCTATTGCAAAAGCTTTTGGAGACATAAAAATTCCTCTATTAAATAACATCTCATAGGTATCTCTTGCACTATGTCCTAATGCTAACACCAGTGTTTCACAGGGTATTTCATCTCCATTTACTATTACTGATACTATTTTATTATCTTTTATTTTTATATCTTCAAGTTTACTATTAAATTTCACATCTCCACCTAAACTTATAATTTCATTTCTTATATTTTTAACCACATCTTTTAATATATCAGTTCCAATATGAGGTTTTCCCATATAAGTTATTTCTTCTGGTGCACCAGCTTTTACAAATTCTCTAAGAACAAAATCACATCTTTTATCTTTGATTCTCGTAGTAAGTTTACCATCTGAAAAAGTTCCAGCTCCACCTTCACCAAACTGAACATTTGAGTTTAAATTAAGTTTTCCACTTTTCCAAAATTCCTCTACTGACTTAGTTCTTTCCTCTACCTTTTCTCCTCTTTCAATAACTATAGGCTTATATCCATTTCGAGCTAATAATAAAGCTGCGAACATCCCCGCTGGTCCCATTCCAATTACAATTGGTCTATTATTTAATTTTTTATTTCCAAAAACAAATTTCTCTTCTATATCTTCTTTTTCAATTTTTATATCATTACTTTTTACTTTAGAAACTACTTTAGATTCATTATCACAATTGATTTCAATACTATAGGTGAATCTTATATTATTCTTTTTCCTAGCATCAATTGATTCTTTAATTATCTTTAAATTCTTTATGTGAGTCTTATCTATCTTTAACTTTTTAGCAGCTTTTTTATATAAAACATCATGGTCTTCATTTATATCTAAAACTATATTGTTTATTCTTATGGTCATTTTTATCCTCCACTGTTTTTATTTATGTTTTTTTATAGGAAATGAATTAGTTTCAGTAGTATCTTCTTCATTATTGTTTTTACCTGTATTTTCACTATTATTTTGATTATCAGAAATTATCACTTTAACAAACTTATGACTTTGAGAAACTATATTTACTTTCTTTGGAACATCTATATTTATAGGAACTTTGTGCTCTCCTTTTCCAAGTCCATTTAAATTAACATAACATTTTATTCCCTTACTAATTAATTCGTTTATAGTATTTCTACCTCCTGATATAACTAAAGATATTGTCGTTCTGTCTAGCTTAGCTGTAAGTCCACTTGATAAATTATTTATTTCTAAATTTCCTGTGATATTATGTTGACTCAATTTATCTAGTTTTACTTCAACATCTACAGTATCAATATTACTATCTATTTTTATACCCTCTGGAACAACTAATTTAACTTTAATAGTTGAACTTTCTGTTGTTAAATTATTTAAATTCACTGGCTCTGTATCAATTTTTTCTATTTGGGATAAAGCTTTAGCATTCCCCGTTATAGTAACCTTATTACCGAGTACTTTAAGTCCTTGTAGAGTATAATCTTTAGGAAGATATCCTATTGTTTTTATATTTATTGCTACTTGCTTAACTTTGTTTACAGGAATGAACACTTTTACCCTTTTAGGATTTATTGAAACTTCATTAATTTCCTTATAATCTTTATCAATAGCTTTTAATGATACTACTCTATCAATTTCATTATTTACATCTTTTTCTTTTAAAAATGCTACAGCTTTCACAACTAAATTTACATATTCTTCCGCACCACTAATTACAGCTTTATCTATCTTTAAAATAGGCTTATTATTTGTTCCTTGTCGTGTACTTCCATTTACCATTACTTCTATTGGTACGTTTTTTTCTTTATAGTTATCTACTTTTATATTAACCCACATGCTATTATAATTTTTAATACTAACATTGCTATTAGGTTTATTAACTATAGTTATAGGAACTTTATTATCTCCCTTTTTAAGTGCATAAACGCTTAAATCAACCTGCAACTTAAAATTTTCAGGTTTTACAGCATATACATCTGCTGGTTTTCCTGTTATCTTCAAGGTAGTTGTAAAATCCTGATTTGGTGAAAGTACAAATCCTGATTGTTTTAAATAATCTGAATTTATAATTTCAACTGGAATATTTGATATTTTATTTGTTTTTATTGTATTTCCATCATTAGAAGTGTATAGCCATAAAATAAAAGCTGCAATTACACAACAAATTTTTATAATTAATGTTTTTTGCTGGCTTTGTTTATCCATGACTTCACCTTCTCTCTGTAAGTTACCTGTTTAGTCTGTCTATATGTAATTATTTTTATAAGAATATCCTTAAGTCTTTCCTTTGTATAATGTCTAGTTAAGTTTCCATTAACAGCAAGGGAAATAACCCCTGTTTCTTCTGAAACAATTATAACTAATGCATCAGAAACCTCTGAAACTCCTATAGCTGCTCTGTGCCTTGTTCCTAATTTTTTATTGATTTCTGTATTATTTGTTAAAGGTAAAAAACATCCTGATGCAGCAATTCTATCATTTCTTATAATAGATGCCCCATCATGAAGAGGTGTATTTACAACAAAAATATTTTCAAGCAATGCAGAAGAAACAATAGAGTCTATTTTAGTTCCTGTACTTATTATATCTCCAAGTCCTGTTGTCTGTTCTATTATAATAAGTGCTCCTGTCCTTGACTTAGATAGATTTTCTACAGCATCTACTATTTCTGTTATAACTTCATCCATTTTTTCTTTATCTTCTAATATATGCTTATCTGTAAAAGCACTTCTTCCTATATGTTCTAAAGCTTTTCTGATTTCAGGTTGAAATATAATTATAAGAGAAAGAACTCCTATAGTAAGTGTCTTTTCAAGAATCCAATTTAACATGGTTAAATGAAGTAAACTACTTATAGGAATAAGTAAAATTATAAATAAAATTCCTTTTAATAATTGTTCTGCACGTGTTTCATTCATTAACATATAAAATTTATAAAACATATATGATACCACTAAAATATCTAATACAGAAAATACGGTAATATTTTTAACTGTATTGGTAACTATATTTATAAAATCCATACCTCTCACCTCTTACCTTAAACATTCATTATTAATTATACACTATAGTTTACTTATTCATAATATGTGGATTATTTATTTAACATTTTTTTATTATTCTCCAATTTAAAATTTATAAAAAGAAGTAATATTTTTCAGAAATAGTAGAATAATATCCTCAGTATATACTATAAGTTTTTTAATTTAAAGGAGTTGATATCTTGGAAAAATCTAAAGATAAAAATTTTAATATATTAGGTATCATTCTTTCTATTATTATCATAGGTATAGCTGTTTTTTTTGCAAGTTACTATTTTTTTATGTATAAGTCACTTAAAATATATAGAGATAACTTAAATATTGAAATAAAGCGCATAAATAAAGTTAATGTTTCAGTAGAAAAATTCATAAAACTTAATGAATTTAATACTGAAGAAATAATAAATAATATGCAAAAAAATATATCCTCATTACAAAGTAACTTACATAATATTAGAAATTTAAATCCCACTGAAAAATATACTAATGATCACAAAAATTTAATAAACGGTGTTGAAAATAACATACTAATATATAAACAAGTAATATCAACATTAAAAAATAAAGAAAGCTTAAACTTAAACTCATTTTTACACACCCTTGAAAAATATAAAAGTGACACTATAAATTATTATTCATCTGTTTCTATTAAGAAAATAAAAATAAACTTACCAGAGGAAACTATAAATTTTTTAACTGATTTTAAAAAACATATACAAAAATTAATTAAAAATAACATAGATAATGAAATATCTAAGAAACAAACTACTAATTTTATAGATTATATAAATGATATAGTAATAAAATTTAATAATTTAAAAACAGATTATATTAGTAATATAAAATCTAAACTTATCTCCAAAGGATATACTTCTTTATTAAATGATATAGCCGAAAACGAAAGTTCTTTAAATGCTTTAAATGCTAACTTATCAATATTAACTATACCTAAAGACGGAACTCCTACTTACGAAGCATTTATAAAAACACTTGAAAGCTATCATTCTTATATTGAAAATCTTAAGTACAACTTAAATATAGAACAACTTACTTATTCTAGTGATATTATAAAAAAAGACTCCATAAACAAATTATATGAATCTTCTCGAGAGGATTTTGAAAATGTTGAAAAAGATTATAGAAAATTTTTAGATTTATTTGATGAATATAAAAATTCATGAATTATTTTTTTTAATATGGGAACAATATCATTAACCCATTTAAAGTTAAACTCGACAAATTTTAAAAGGAGAGGATAGTAGAAATGAAAAAAATTCTTGTTAGCATAATAACATTAACTTCATTATTAACATCTTCATTTTGTTATGCTAACGCAAGGGTAATACAGGATTCTGAAGCTAAAAACTTATATAAAGAAGAATCCCAAATTGTAACTGTCTTTAATTCTAAGGGGAATAATTTCTCCATAACTAAAAACGATATAAACTTGATGGCTCAAATTGTATATGCAGAAAGTTGTGCTGAACCTTACGAAGGTAAAGTAGCTGTTGCTTCAGTTATATTAAATCGACTTAAAGATTCACATTTTCCTAATAACATAGAAAGCGTAGTAAAACAAAGAGCTGCTTTCTCCTGTGTTAGAAACGGGAAAATCAATGTAATCCCTGATAAACATTGTTTTAATGCAGTTATGGATGCACTTAAAGGAAAAGACCCTACAAATAATGCTGTTTTTTTCTATAATCCCAAGATAGCTACATCCACTTGGATGAAAAATATAAATAAACATAACGTTAAAAGAATAGGTAATCATGTCTTTTTTATAGTAAAATAATATCTATGATTTAACCCTTATAGTGAAAGACAGTTCATAGCATCTGGAACTGTCTTTTTATTATTAATATTATATTTATAATTACTATAATTCTTCTACTGCTGTTAATGCAGCTATAAGACCTTCTCCTGCTGACTTTATATACTGATAAGGCTTTCCTGCACAATCTCCAGCTGCATAACATCTTTCTATATTAGTTCTCATATTTTTATCAACTTTTATATGGTCACTTTCCATTTCTAAACCTGGTACTAATTGATTAGGTGATATACTATCCTTTAATATAAATATACCATCTGTTTCAATTTCTTCATTCTTTAAAACTAGCTTTGTTACTTTATTATTACCTATTACTTCTTTAGGAATATCTCTTATAATCTTTATTTTATCATTTAAATTTAACTCTTCATTATTCATTGGTACATAATATACTATTGATGCAAGTTCACTTACATAATTGGCATCTTTTTGAGATTCCTTATTATAACCAATAATAGTTACTATTTTATCTTTATAAAGAGGAGCATCACATGTAGCACAATAACCAAGTCCCTTACCTAGAAATTCTTCTTCTCCTTTTAAAGATTTTCCATATTCAATACCAGTTGCAAGTATTACTGATCTTGACTCATATATTTTATCATTTATCATTAAGGAAAAATATTCTCCCATTGCATATATAGCATTAACTCTTTCTTCAACTATTTTTATTCCCATATAATCTATATGTTCTTGAAATTTATTCTTAAGATTACTTCCACTTATATCATAAAAACCTAAATAATTATTTATCTTAGGTGCTCTTAAAAGTTTTGGACTAAAATCTTTGCTTCCAAATATAATTATGTTTTTATTTCTTATCTTAGCATTTATTGCAGCTTCAAGTCCAGCTGGACCACTACCAACAATAGCTATATCGTATTTTTCACTCATATTCTTCACCACCTGTATATAATAAATCCGACAACACTATTACATGTATTGTCGGTGTAATCTGCTAAATATGTTTTTCAAGAACTTCTTTAAAATCTTTCTTAGGTCTAAACCCAACCATATTTTCTACTACTTTACCTTCCTTAAATACCATTACATTAGGTATACTAGATATTTGAAGTTTTTGAGCAATTTCAGGATTTTCATCTACATTTATTTTAAAAAATTTAGCTTTATGTCCCATATCATGTGCTAATTCTTCCATTACAGGTCCTAGCATCTTACATGGTCCACACCATGGAGCCCAGAAATCTACTACTACTGCTTCTTCTGAATCTATAACTTCCTTTGCAAAGTTTGATTGTCCGATTTCTTTTATCATTTTTATCCCTCCACAAACAATTTAGATATACCCTTATAGGGTATGATAAAATTTTACATCTTTTTTCATATTTAGTCAAGTATTTTTGTTAAATAATAATTATTATTAATTGCTTCAATATTGCCCCTATTATTATATTGACATTCCTCTATTATCGTTCCCATAATTTAATTCTAAAATACGATATACAAATGCTATATTGTATACCGTACTTGTTCAAATATATTATTTACTTACTATAGCTTTAATTTTAGAATTAGAATACTCACACTCTGGATAATTTGTTAATAATTTTTTACCATATTCCTTAGCCTTATTTAAATCTACATTTTTATATAAAATAGTAGTTCTATACAGAACCTCTTGTATATAATTTTCATTAGGATACTTATTATCATACTCTATATAATATTTTAATGCATTTTTAACATCTTTTTCATTTTGATATGA
Source organism: Clostridium novyi (assembly GCF_003614235.1). The sequence continues at coordinate 596,313 of NZ_CP029458.1, forward strand.
TACACCTAACATAAATAATATATGTCCATATAAATAACTATCCTTACCATAGTCATATGCCTTTTTAAAATTATCTATAGCTACATCCCACTTACTATTAGCTTCTACATATTCTCTACCTGTATTATAAAAATACTTAACCCCTTCATCTTTAAGAATATCCTCTGCCTTGCTAAAAACTGTTTTTTCATTTATATCAAGTTTTTTATTTTTCCATGACCTTACAATTAGATAAATCTTATTAAAATCTTTAATCTCTAAAGCTTTATTTAGTTCATCAATAGGAAATTTTTCATTAATAATAACTTTTGTAGCATTTTTATCTATAACTTTATTTTTCAATTGCTTAGGTTTACTATTTAGTATGTTTTCTTCTTTAGCATAATTTATATATATTTTTTTTATATTCTTTACAAAAAAATCTTTATTAGCTATACCTACACCTATTAATAAAACTAATAATGATGATATACAAACTAAGTTACTTTTATTATGTTTTACAAAATTTTTCCTTATACCTTGTTTTATTAATTTTTTCTTATTTTTAATTGCTATTGAATTCTTTACATCAATCTCTAAAACTCTATTTACATACTCAACAGCTTTTTTGTATTCTCCTAGTTTTATATAACACGTAGCAATATTATTATCTACATTTATTCTATTATAATCACTTTCTTTACATCTTATAAGTAAATATAATGCATCCTTAAATCTATTTTTTCTCATATAATCTATAGCTGATACATAAACTGAAAATATTTTTTCATCTTCTTTTAATCCCTCTAAATATTTTTTAGACACCTGATCATCATTAACTTCATAGTTTAATTTCCAAAGTGTTGATGCACTTTGAAGATCCCCCTTAAAATAATATAATAACCCTTTAAGATTTATAGATGGTCTATGCTTCATATTTAACGATATTATTTCTTCACATACATCAATAGCATCATCTATATATCCTCGTTCATACTTAGTAAATGCTTTTGTATATAGCTTTTTTATCTTGCTCATTTCTAATAATTTTTTTCCTCCTAAATATTATTTTATATCAATAGTTTTACTTTCTTTATGTGAATCTAATAAATCATCATTTTCATATACTAGTATATTAAGATTTAATTTATCTCCATGCCTCTTTACAGATAATACTTGTTTCTTTTTATCTTTTGTATTATAAATTTCATTAGTTTCACCTGTATTTATATCTAGTTTATATAAATTTCCACCTTGAGAAACTGTACCATGAGCATTTCCGATTATTACCATCAAATTATTATCATCAAACCATTCTATATATTTAGGAGTATCCTTTTGTTGCTTTTGAAAAAGATTCAATGACCACATTTCCTTATTCTTTAAATTTTTAATATATATTTCACCAACGCCTTCTTCTTCAGCATCAGGTCCTTTACCTTCTATACAAGCACTTACTTCACTTGATTTTTTCCAACTTGTAGAGAACTTAGGTTCTGTCTTTTCATTTATTTTTTTTCTTATAAATTTTATATCACTTATTTCTTTAGATTCACTAGTTAAATCTTTACCTAAAGGTTTTTGTTGCTTATTAGGTTTTACTTGTTTTATTTCATCCTTTATATTTTCATTATTATTTATATTTTCTTGTTTATTTGTTTCCATACTAAAATCTTGTTTCTTCACATTCTTTTTACTACTTGAACATCCTGTAAAGCCTACTGCAAAAATTGTCATAAGTGCACATAAAGAATATACTCTTTTCTTCTTTAAATTTGTTATATTAAACTTCATAATAACTCCTCCCAACCATGGTTAATAATTAATTTTAACTATATTTATGATATCAATGAATATAATTCTAATTATATATAATTATACCTTATATTAAATAAAACACATAGTGTTTTAATTTTATTATAAACACCATGTGTTTTATTATATTTAATGTCTTATTTTGACTATTCATTACATTATATATTATTGATAAATTTTAATTAATTTTTCATTATAATTTGCTTTGCTTTTAGTATAGATGTAGCACTCATAGAAAATTCATCTAATCCATATTCAACTAAAATAGGTATCATTTCTTCATCTCCTGCTGCTTCTCCACACATACCACACCATTTCCCTTCTTTATGTGCAGCATCAATTGTCATTTTTATTAACTTTAATATAGCAGGATTCTTAGGATTATAAAGATATGATACTTTTTCATTCATTCTATCAGCAGCTAATGTATATTGAATTAAATCATTGGTACCTATACTAAAAAAATCTACATATTTTGCAAATTCATCAGCACATATAGCTGCCGCTGGTATTTCTATCATTATACCAACTTCTATATTTTCATTAAATTCTTTTCCCTCTTTATTTAACTCATTCATACATTTTTTAAGAAGTTCCTTGGATTCTTTAAATTCATCTAATGATGAAATCATAGGAAACATTATTTTTATATTTCCAAAAGCTGATGCCCTTAACAAAGCCCTTAATTGAACTTTAAACATTTCTTTTCTATCTAAACAAAGGCGTATAGCTCTATATCCTAAAAAAGGATTCATTTCTTCTGGCAATGATAAATAAGGTAATTTTTTATCTCCACCTATATCAAGGGTTCTTATTATTATAGGTTTTCCATTTCCTTTTTCAGCTACATATTTATAAGCCTTAAACTGCTCTTCTTCCGTAGGCATATCTTGTCTATCCATATATAAAAACTCTGTTCTAAAAAGACCAACTCCATCTCCACCATTTTGTAATACTTTGTCTATATCTTCAGCCTTTCCTATGTTACCGCATACTTCTATATGTTTTCCACCTTTTGTAACAGTCTTTATATTTATTAACTTCTTTAATTCTTGTTTTTCCATTTCAAATTCTAATTTTTTATTAGCATATTTATCTATAACAGCCATGTCAGGATTTATTATGACTTCACCTTTATTTCCATCTATTATTATTACATCACCATTTTTAACATTACGTGTTATATCTTTAAGACCAACTACAGCTGGTATTTCTAATGTTCTTGCCATTATTGAACTATGAGATGTTCTTCCTCCTATGTTAGTTACAAAACCTATAACTTTACTTTTATCTATTTGAGCAGTATCTGATGGTGTTAAATCATGTGCAACTATAATTGTATTTTCTTTCAAATTAACTTCTTCATTTTCTCCATTTCCCAAAAGATTGTTAAGTATTCTATTTCCTACATCTTTAACGTCAGCTGCTCTTTCTTTCATATATTCATCTTCCATAGATTCAAATATACCCATATACATGTCAATTACATCACTTAATGCTTTTTCTGCATTAATCTTATTTGATTCTATATTTATTATAACAGCTCCTATAAATTCTGGATCATCTAAAAACATCATATGACTATCAAATACAGCTGCTTTTTCATCTCCAAGTTCCTTTTTAGCCTTTTCTTTTATTATTTTTAATTGATTTTTTGAATTATCTATAGCTAACTGTAGTCTTCTCTTTTCTTCTTCTAAATTATCTATAACTTTTTCTACTATATTAATTTCCTTATTTTCCTTCAACAAAACTTTTCCAATAGCATATCCTTTAGATGCAGGTATACCTCTCTTCATGTATTTTCCTCCTATTAATTTTTTATAATAAATCATAAATAATAATTCTATTAAAATTTTAAATTTAATAATAAATCATGAATAATATCCGCTAATTTGTAGAATTTATATACTATGCAAATAAAAATGCGTATTTAATGCAATCTTATAATCATGATTATTATTTGTTAATAGAATATATATAATACACATTATTTATTTTCATAATTCTCCTAAGTAATGTTTCTATATATATTGTATATATTATATTTATTATAAAAATTTCTCATTTTATGTTATAATTTAAAAGGTTATATTTGTAATACACTTTTATTGTAAATATTTTTATTTTATTGTAATTTTATATTATTTATTAAGTTCAATTTTTCATTTTTTTTTGATTTTTTGTATTTTTCAAATTTTTTTTTATATTTTTAAATATATGTTCTTTATTTTTTTGTATTTTTAATATAAACTTATAATGACTTTATTATAAATTTTTTTAAATTCAATATCAAAAATTAAAAGAAATTTGATAGGAGATTGAGATTGCATATGGACTACAAAATGATTTTTGGATTACTAGGAGGACTTGGATTATTTGTCTATGGTATGAAACTTATGGGTGATGGCCTTGAAAAAGCTGCTGGTGACAAGCTTAAAAAGATTTTAGAAGCTTTAACTAGTAAAACTATATTTGCCATACTTGTAGGTGCAGTTGTAGCTGGTATAATTCAGAGTAGTAGCGCTACAACAGTAATGACTATTGGGTTTGTTAATGCAGGTCTTATGAATTTGTTTCAAGCTACTGGAGTAATTATGGGTGCTAATATTGGTACAACCATGACAGCACAACTTATAGCATTTAATCTAACTGATGTTGCACCATTAATACTTGCTATTGGCTCAGCTATTGTTTTATTTTCTAAAAAGAAAAAAACTAAAGATGTTGGAGATATAATTCTTGGATTTGGTATATTATTTATAGGTATGTCTTTAATGGAAACTTCCATGACTCCATTATCTAAATTACCAGAATTTTCTAATCTAATGCTTACTATAGCCAAACATCCATTATTAGGTGTTCTTGTAGGTTTAGGTATGACTGCAACAGTTCAAAGTAGTAGTGCTACTATAGGTATCCTTATGGCTCTTGTTCATAGTGGATCAATAACTAGCCTTGCTGTAGCCTTACCAATTCTTTTTGGTGATAATATTGGAACATGTGTCACTGCACTTCTTGCAGGTATAGGAACTCATAAAAATGCTAAACGTGCATCAATTATACATCTTACCTTTAATACCATAGGTACTATAATATTTATGGCAGCCTTTGGATTAGTTTTAAGAATAGTTCCTTTATTTGGAGGTAATCTTGAAAGAGAAATCGCTAATGCACATACATTATTTAATATAGCTAATGTTATGATACAAGCTCCATTTATACCTTTACTGGTTAAGCTTGTAAACAAAGTAGTTCCTGGGGAAGATACTGATGGAAATGTACTTACCCTAGAATATCTTGATAAGAGACTTTTAGAAACTCCATCCATTGCTTGTGGTCAAGTAATTAAGGAAATTACTAGAATGGGTAAAATAGCTAAGAATAATTTAGAAGATGCTATGTCTTGTTTCTTAAATAATGATGAAATTTTAATACAATCTGTAGAAGAACATGAAAATTTAATAAATTTCTTACATAGAGAAATTACAGATTATATGGTTTCTTTATCAAATACTAATTTATCAGTAAAACAATCAGAACTTATAACATCTTTATTTCACGTAGTTAGTGATATAGAGAGAATCGGTGATCATGCCGATAATATAGCTGAATTAGCTGAAATTAAAATAAATAATAACTTACCATTCTCTGATGAATCATTATATGATATAAAAAACATGTATGAATTAACAAAATTAGCTGTAACTAAAACTATATTTGCTTTAGAAAAATTTGATAGTGAAACTGCTGATGAGGTTATTAAGATAGAACGTAATATTGACCTTCTTGAAACACAATTAAGAAAGGAACATGTTCACAGACTTAATACTAGAATATGTAATGCTGTAAGCGCCTCTATATTTGTGGATTTACTTACAAACTTTGAAAGAGTTGGAGACCATTCAAATAATATATCTCAAATGGTACTTGAACAAAATTAATAAACTATTATAAAAAATATCAAATCCTGATAAGTAAATGTATATACTAACATACATTCTATGCTTATTGGGATTATTATTTTTATAATACATTAAAAATAAACAATTCACTATGAACTGAACTTGAAAACATTCTCAAAAATAATTACTTACTTATTATAGTAAAAGTATACTGTAACAATATATATACTTAAGAATATTATATATAATAAATGATATTAAAATATTATATAAACTTTAGGTGTTTATTATGAATAAATGTATAGTCAATAATGTATGTAATAATTTATCATTAGATTATAAAATTTCACGTATATGCTTATGTGACTATGGTTATTTTTTATCTAAATGTAATGTAGTAGGTGTAGCATTAGGATATAAAGAAGTAAATGGTATTAATACTAACATGAAATGTATAACTGTATTTGTAGAAGAAAAACTTCCTTTAAATGAACTAAATCCATTTGATCAAATTCCTAAATATTATAAAGGAATATATACAGATGTATATGAATCAGGTGCTTTTTATGTACAATCGCTAACTGAAAGAGTTAGACCAACACTAGGTGGTTATAGTATCAGCAATGAGGAATTTTCAAGAACAGGAACACTTGGTTGTTTGGTAACCGATGGAAAATACAAATATATTTTAGGAAACAATCATATTTTAGCATCATCAAATAAAGCTAAAATAGGATCATCTATACTCCAGCCTAGTAAAGGTGATGGTGGAGTATTAGGTGTAAGTACTGTAGCCACATTAAGTAAATTTATCCCTCTAGATTTTCAAGGAAAAAATAATTTGGTAGATTCAGCTATAGCTAGGGTAACTTCACCTAGTATAGCCAATCCTAATATAGCTTTAGTAGGTCCTCCAAAGGGTGTAAAAGATGCATCACTATCTCAACCTGTAATGAAAGTCGGACGGACATCTGCACTTACCCAAGGTAAAATATCTCAAATGAATGCTGTAACTCTTCTAAAAGTATCTTCTACTATGAAATACATTCTCATAAATCAAATAATTACTGATAGAATGAGTGATGAAGGCGATTCAGGTGCTATATTATTAGACTCAAAGCATTTTGCACTAGGACAATTGGTAGGAGCCTCTTCTAAGAAAAGTATATTTACTCCTATAAAAACTGTATTAAGTTCATTAAATGTTTCTTTAATTACAGGATAATATATTACTATAATTTTATTCATTAACTTTTAAAAAGGCTGTTAACAAATTATGTTTATTAACAGCCTCCACCGTATACTTTATAAAGTATACGGTTATTTAATAAAAAATCTTTAAATATTTTTTATTAAATAACCATGAAATTTTAAATATAAATTAATACTTACTATATATTTATAAAACATTTATTATATTATCTTAACGAGAATTTTTTATTTTAAAAAATTCTTCAATAGAACTACATATAGAACTAGCTATTTTATCTTGATATGCTGATTCTTTTAATTTCTTTTCTTCCTCTGGATTAGATAAGAATCCACATTCAACAAGAATTGACGGAATACTATTATTGCATCTTAATATCTTATAAGCTCCTTTAGCACACTTCTCTTGTCTATTATTCTTCTTGTCTAAATCTTTCTTTAAATTTTGTTGTACTATATGTGCAAGTTCTGCACTTTCTCCTTCCTTTGAATACCATACTTGAGCTCCATGATATTTACTTTGAGTAAACATATTCAAATGTATACTAATGAACAAATCACAATTAGTAGTAAGTTTCATCTTACATCTATTAGTTAAATCCTCGTTTTTTTTATCTCTAACTTTACCTTTATTAGAATAAAGCCCTTTATCTTCTTCTCTGGTCATTTCTACCTTAAACCCTTTTTTTTCTAAACACTGCTTTAATTTTTTAGATATTTCTAAATTAATCCCCTTTTCTAATGTTCCATTCTTAGATACAGCACCACCGTCCATACCTCCATGACCAGGATCAATTAAAATTATCTTTTTTGAATTTGATATTTCTTTATTATTATATGCATTACAAGTAATAGTCCTTATGTTTATGAAACATATAAATAATAAAAACATTATTATACTTCTTACTACATACCTTTTTTTTAACATATTTATCCCTCCTAAATTAGAAGTACATAAATTATTTTGTCCTATTTATCTATGTTTTACTTGAATAACTCAAATAAAAAATTATGTATTTATTCCATATTTATTTAAAATTTATTTTTATATAAATAAAAAAACAAGAAAGGTATGCCTTTCTTGTTTTTTATAAAATATAATATTATCTCTTTGAGAATTGTGGTGCTCTTCTTGCTTTTTTAAGACCATATTTCTTTCTTTCTTTCATTCTTGGGTCTCTTGTTAAGAATCCAGCCTTCTTAAGTTCTGGTTTTAAAGTTTCATCAGCTTTAACTAATGCTCTAGTAATACCGTGTCTTATAGCACCTGCTTGACCTGTGAAACCACCACCATTAACATTAACAATTACATCAAACTTTTCTTTAGTTCCAGTTAAAACTAAAGGTTGATTAACGATGTATCTTAATGTTTCTAATCCAAAATAAGTTTCAATGTCTCTCTTATTTATTGTAACTTTACCGTCTCCTGGTACAAGTATTACTCTTGCTATTGATTTCTTTCTTCTTCCTGTTCCAAAATATTGAACTTTAGCCATCTATATGTATCCTCCCTTCAGCTTCAAATATTAGTATCTTAACTCTAAAACTTCTGGTTTTTGAGCTTCTTGATTGTGTTCTGAACCTCTGTATACTTTTAATTTCTTAAGCATCTTTCTTCCTAAAGGTCCTTGTGGAAGCATTCTTCTTACAGCTTCTTGGAAAACAAATTCTGGTTTGCTTTCTAAAGCTTTTTTGTAAGATATTTCTTTTAATCCACCTGGGTAAAGTGAATGATGTCTTAACATTTTTTGATCTAATTTTTTACCTGTTAATGCTATTTTGTCAGCATTTAATATGATAACAAAATCTCCAGTATCAACGTTTGGAGTATATGTAGGTTTGTGCTTTCCTCTTAAAATTGTTGCAACTTGGCTAGCAGCTCTTCCTAACGGTTTTCCTTCAACGTCGATAACATACCATTTTCTTTGAACTTCATTTTCTTTTGCAAGATATGATTTCATCGTTTTCCCTCCTTGAACTTTCCCTATTGAGTAACTGATCTTGTATTTTTTTCTTCTATATCAAGACCGGGGCTGTGGTCTTATATACTGAAATTTACAACAATACATATTATAATACAATCAGCCTGGCGTGTCAACACACTTTATCTAAAACATAAAAATATTTAAGTTTTTAGTATATTAATATAATACTTCTTGTAAGCATAGTCCTTGAGGCGGAAGTGATCTTCCGGCTTTCTCCCTATCCTTAGCTAAAATGATAGCCTTAATGTCCTCTGGTCTTATTCTTCCTATACCAGCTTCTATTAAGGTACCTGCCATTATTCTAACCATATTATATAAAAATCCCTCACCTATAACAGTAAATTTAATTACGTCTTCACATTTTGTAACATCACAATAATATATGGTTCTAAGAGTAGATTTTACTGAACTTCCTGATTTTTTATAAAAAGAATCAAATTCATGTGAGCCAATAAAATACTTACTAGCCATTTTCATAGCATTTACATCTAAATCCTTATTAAAATGATACATAACGTTTCTATCAATGGTTGGTGGTTCTTCTCTATTTAATATAGTATAAACATATTTTTTACCCTTACTATGAAATCTAGCATGAAAATCCAATGGAACTTCACTAGATTTTTTTATTACAATATCTTTAGGTAACTTACTGTTAATGGCATATTTAAACTTTGACGGTGGAACACTACTCTCCGTAATAAAATTTGCTACAAAGTTTCTTGCATGTACTCCAGCATCAGTTCTACTACACCCTATAATCTCTGTATCAGTTTTTGTAATTTCAGAAATAGCCTCTTCTACCTTCTGCTGAACTGTTATTGAATGTTTTTGTTTTTGCCATCCAGAATAATTACTTCCATCATACTCTATAATAAGTTTTACATTTCTTTTCATAATAATCACTCCGGCAAAATTGTTGTTTTATATATAATAAAAGCATCTAGTTAAAATAGATAAAGCAACTAAAACTATAGTTATAATTGTTGCATATGCATCTCTTTTATCTAATTTCAATACTTTCATTCTTGTTCTTCCTTCTCCACCTCTGTAACACCTTGCTTCCATAGCCATAGCAAGTTCCTCAGCTCGTCTAAAAGAGCTTATAAATAATGGTACTAAAAGAGGAATCAAGTTCTTCGCTCTATTAATTAAATTACCTGATTCAAAATCAGCACCCCTTGCCATCTGCGCCTTCATTATTTTATCAGTTTCATCCATAAGAGTTGGAATAAATCTAAGAGCTATAGTCATCATCATTGCTAATTCATGAGCTGGTAATCCTATTTTTTTAAATGGATTTAATAGCTTTTCTAATCCATCTGTAAGTTCTATAGGTGATGTTGTTAAAGTAAGTAGGGATGTTCCTACTATTAAAAATACTAATCTCACAATCATAAAACCAGCCAATACTAAGCCAGCCTTATATATTCTTAAAAATTTCCACTGCCAAAGTGGAGCCTCTCCGGAGTTACCCCCAGTCATAAATATATTTAATAAAGCCGTTATAATTAGCAATATAAATACAGGCTTTAATCCTTTATATATATACTTAAAAGGTACTCTTGAAACAACTATAGCAATAGCTGTAAAAACTATAACAAATGCATACCCTTTAAAATTATTTATTATAAATAAGTTTATTATATATATTATTGATAACAATATTTTAACTCTAGGATCCAATTTATGAATAAAAGATTCTCCTGGAACATATTGTCCTATAGTAATATCTTTAATCATGGCTATTAGCTCCCCTTAATAATTTTAGAATTTCCACCTTAGCTTCATTTATAGTAAATATATCTTCAGATATACTAAATCCTTTTTCCCTTAACGCCTTTACTAAGTAAGTTACTTGAGGAACTCCTAATCCAACATTTTCTAATATATCCACTTTTTTAAATACATCTCTTGTTGCACCATCTAAAATACACTTTCCTTGATCCATAACTAAAACTCTATCAGCTATTTTTGCTACATCTTCCATACTATGAGATACTAATATTATTGTCATTTTATATTCTTCTCTAAGTTCTTTAACTCTTTCTAATATATCTTCTCTACCCTTAGGATCCAATCCTGCGGCTGGTTCATCTAATATTAGCACTTTAGGTTCCATTGCAACAACCCCAGCTATTGCAACTCTTCGTTTTTGTCCACCACTCAAATCAAAGGGTGATTTATCTTTATATAAATCATAATCTAATCCAACTATATTCATAGCCTTTTTAACTCTTTTAGATATTTCTTCTTCATTTAAACCTAAATTTTTAGGACCAAATGCAATATCCTTTTCTATAGTTTCCTCAAATAATTGATATTCTGGATATTGAAATACAAGTCCTACTTTTTTTCTTACTGCATTTAATTTAGTTTTTGAGGATGTTATATCTATACCATCTACAATTAAACTGCCACTAGATGGTTTTAATAATCCATTTATATGTTGGATTAATGTAGATTTTCCTGATCCTGTATGTCCTATAAGAGCCACAAACTCTCCATCATTTATTATTATGTTTACGTTATCAAGAGCTTTTCTTTCAAAAGGTGATCCAGGCATATATATATGTGTTAAATTTTTTATTTCAATTGACATAATGCATTCACCATCTCATTTATAGTTAATATATCTGAAGCTATATTTACTCCACTTTTTTTAAGTTCATATGCAAGTTCTGTCATCTGTGGAACATCAAGTCCTATATTCTTCATGACTGAAACATTACTAAAAATTTGTTTTGGAGTACCCTCCATAACAACTCTTCCTTTGTCCATAACTACAATTCTATCTGCCTCTACAGCTTCTTCCATATAATGTGTTATAAGCACAATAGTGATACCATAACGCGAATTTATATCTTTTATAGTATTAACAACTTCTTTTCTTCCAGAAGGATCTAACATAGCTGTAGGTTCATCAAAAATAATACATTGAGGTCTCATAGCTAATATTCCAGCTATAGCTATTCTTTGTTTTTGTCCACCTGATAACAAATGTGGTGCATATCTTCTATAATCATACATATTTACCTTATTTAATGAATCATCTACTCTAGTTCTTATTTCTTCTGGTGGTATTCCTAAATTCTCTGGTCCGAAAGCAACATCTTCTTCTACAATTGTAGCGACAAGTTGATTGTCTGGATTTTGAAATACCATTCCAGCAGTATTTCTAATTTTCCACACATTTTCCTCATCTTTTGTATCCATTCCGGATACATAAACAGTGCCTTCACTCGGAAGCAAAAGTGCATTCATGTGTTTAGATAAAGTGGATTTTCCTGATCCATTATGTCCAAGCACTACTAAAAACTCACCTTTTTTTATATTAAGATTAACATTATCTACAGCAACTTTAGATTGTTGTTCACTTTTTTCATATCTGTATACAACATTTTTACATTCAATTATGTTTTCATTCATATAAGATAGTTACTCCTTTTAAACTCTTATTAAAGGATATAGTAAAATGGGGACTAAGTAAGAAATCCTTAATCCCCTTTTACAGTATTATACTAACTCAAGTATAACTACTTCAGCTCCGTCGCCTCTTCTTGGTCCCATTTTGTACATTCTTGTATATCCACCATTTCTTTCTGCATACTTTGGAGCGATTTCTGCAAATAAATGATTAACTACTTCTTTTTCAGTTACATATGCTAACACTTGTCTTCTAGCGTTAAGATCTCCTCTTTTTGCAAGAGTAATCATTTTTTCAGCCATGTTTCTAGTTTCTTTTGCTCTAGTTATAGTAGTTTCTATTTTACCATTTTTTAAGAAACTAGTTACTAAATTTCTTAGCATAGCTCTTCTATGATCAGTTGGTAATCCCAACTTACGTTGTTGTGCCATGTTTCATCCTCCTTTACTCATCGGATTTCTTTAAGCCTAATCCTAAAGCAGCAAGTTTTTCTTGTACTTCTTCAAGGGATTTTTTACCTAAATTTCTAACCTTCATCATATCATCTATAGTTCTTTCTGTTAGCTCTTGTACAGTGTTTATACCTGCTCTTTTTAAGCAGTTATAACTTCTTACTGATAAATCTAACTCTTCTATAGTCATTTCAAGAACTTTTTCTTTCTTATCTTCTTCTTTTTCTACCATTATTTCAACATTATCAGCATGGTCTGTAAGAGTCATGAATAACTTGAAATGTTCTATAAGTATCTTTGCTGAAAGACTTATAGCTTCTTCTGGTTGTATAGTTCCATTAGTCCAAACTTCTATACTTAATTTATCATAATCAGTGATTTGACCAACTCTAGTATTTTCTACTGTGAAATTAACTCTCTTTACAGGAGTGTAAATTGAATCAACTGGTATAGTACCTATTGGTAAATCATCCTTCTTATTTTTATTTTGAGTAACATATCCTCTTCCTCTGTCTATGTTAATCTCCATATAAAGTTTTCCATCATCGTCTAATGTAGCTATATGCATATCTTTATTCATTACTTCTATGTTACCATCAGAAATAATGTCTGCTGCTGTTACTTCTCCAGGACCTTGTGCTTCTATGTATATAGTGCTAGGTCCTTCGCCATTCATCTTTAGCGCTAATCCTTTAATATTAAGAATTAATTCAGTAACATCCTCTTTAACTCCAGTTACAGTTGAAAATTCGTGAAGAACGCCATCTATTTTGATTGAATTTGCAGCAACCCCTGGTAAAGATGATAAAAGAATTCTTCTAAGTGAGTTACCTAAAGTTATTCCATATCCTCTTTCTAAAGGTTCTATAACAAATTTACCATAAGTACCGTCTTCAGATGCTTCAACACACTCTATTTTGGGTTTTTCTATTTCTAACATACGAACCCTCCTTCAATGAATTATACCATACTGAGGGCAACTGATTCCATCTAATTACCAATCTTATTTACTATATAACTCAACAATTAATGTTTCGTTTACTGGAACATCAATATCAGTTCTAGTTGGCTCAGCAATAACTTTTCCTTCAAAGTTTTCTACATTTCCTTGTAACCAAGCTGGTAATGTCTTTGGATTTTCAGCAAAAGTTTTAAACTTTTCAGTACCTCTGCTCTTTTCACGAACAGTTATAACATCTCCAGCACTTACTTTGAAAGATGCTATATCAACTTTTTTACCATTTACTAAGAAATGTCCATGTGTAACTAATTGTCTAGCTTCTGATCTAGAACTTCCAAATCCTAATCTATATACTACGTTATCTAATCTCATTTCAAGAAGTTTTAATAGGTTTTCACCTGTGATTCCTCTCATTGTTTCAGCTTTTTCGTAGTATTTTCTGAATTGTGCTTCAAGAATTCCATAGATTCTTCTAGCTTTTTGTTTTTCTCTTAATTGAACTCCATAGTTAGAAAGCTTCTTTCTACCTTGTCCGTGTTGTCCTGGTGCATAGCTTCTTCTTGCAAATGCACATTTATCTGTATAACATCTATCTCCTTTTAGAAATAGTTTCATACCTTCTCTTCTACATAATCTACATGTAGCTCCAATGTATCTAGCCATTCAAGTAACACCTCCTGTTTCTATATACTAAACTCTTCTTCTCTTTGGTGGTCTACAACCGTTGTGTGGTATTGGTGTAACATCTTTTATTAAAGTAATTTCAAGTCCTGCAGCTTGTAGTGATCTTATAGCAGCCTCTCTACCAGCTCCTGGTCCCTTTACATATACTTCGATGCTCTTTAGACCATGTTCCATTGCACTTGTTGCTGCTGTTTCAGCAGCCATTTGAGCTGCAAATGGTGTGCTTTTTCTTGATCCTTTAAAGCCTAAAGCTCCCGCACTTGACCAAGATAGTGCATTACCAACTGCATCAGTTATTGTAACTATTGAATTGTTAAAGGTTGATTTTATATGTGCACAACCGTGCTCTATATTTTTTCTTTCCTTTTTTCTTCTAGTCTTTCTTGTATTTGCCTTAGCCACTTCTCATCCCTCCTTACTATTTGTTTTTCTTACCACTAATAGCTCTTTTTGGGCCTTTTCTTGTTCTAGCATTTGTTTTAGTCTTTTGTCCTCTTACTGGAAGTCCTCTTCTATGTCTGATTCCTCTGTAACATCCTATTTCAACTAATCTCTTTATATCAAGAGCTATTGTTCTTCTTAAATCTCCTTCGATAACAAAGTTCTTACCGATGAAATCTCTTATTGTATTTACTTCTTCTTCACTTAAATCTTTAACTCTAGTGTCTGGATTAACTCCTGTTTCTTTAAGAATCTGACGAGATCTGTTTATTCCTATCCCGTAGATGTAAGTTAGACCCACTTCAACTCTTTTTTCCTTTGGTAGGTCAATACCAGCTATTCTAGCCATTTAATTTACACCTCCTAATTTTCAACTTTATCCTAATTTATATTAGCAGCCGCATATAAACTTTTCAATTTTTAATATCATACTTATACATGATATTGCAAATTTATTAATTTATCAACTATTTTTGATAACTTTTTTAATGTTTATATTAACCTTGTTTTTGCTTATGTTTAGGATTTTCACATATAACCATTACTTTACCTTTTCTCTTTATAACTTTACATTTTTCACAAATAGGTTTTACTGATGGTCTTACTTTCATTCCTAACCCTCCTTGCTATTTAGCTCTCCAAGTTATTCTACCTCTTGTTAAATCATATGGAGAAAGCTCAACTGTTACTTTATCACCTGGTAAAATTCTTATGAAATTCATTCTTAATTTACCAGATACATGCGCTAATATTGTTTGACCGCTTTCTAACTGAATTTGAAACATAGCATTAGGCAAAGCTTCTAACACTGTACCTTGCATTTCTATTACATCATCTTTTGACATAAGGTACTTAACCCTCCTTAATAGCGTCCCTATTTTTCAAAAACTTTTTTACTTTTATATTAATACTACTATCATTAGATATTAAAAGCTCATTTGCATTTTCTATTACTTCATCAGTAATTTTTAAATGCTTCATCTTTTTCCTTTTAGGTCTTCCTACTGTTCTCAAGTCCCCATCTATAATATTAACATATTCATTATCAATTACGTTTAATATTATAAACTGTTTTCCTCGATCTCTTCCAGCTTTGGAGCATACAACTCTTCCTATAAGTCCATTATATTTCACAATTGTCACCTCAAATTAACCTAAAGTCAATATTTCAGGCCCATCTTTTAATATGGCCACGGTATTTTCATAATGAGCTGATAATTTTCTATCTCTAGTAACTACTGTCCAATCATTTGATAAAACTTCCACATAAAGTTCCCCAACATTAATCATTGGTTCGATCGCTAAAACCATACCTTCCACTAATTTGGGTCCTTTTCCGGCCTTCCCAAAGTTAGGAACTTCAGGTTCTTCATGCATTGCTGTTCCAATACCATGACCTACATAATCCCTGACTACAGAGTACCCTTGAGATTCAGCATATTGCTGAATTGCGAATGATATATCAGTTAGTCTATTACCGACTATAGCATTTTCTACTCCTTTAAAGAAACTTTCTTTAGTAACTTTAATTAAGTCTTCAGCTTCTTTTGATATATTTCCTACAGCAAAAGTTCTTGCTGCATCTCCATGATACCCATTTAATATAGCTCCACAATCAACACTTACTATGTCACCTTCATGAAGAACTCTATTACCTGGGATTCCATGAACAACTTCCTCATTAATAGAAGTACATATTGAAGCAGGAAAACCATAGTATCCTTTAAAAGATGGAATAGCATTACATTTTCTTATGTATTCTTCTGCTATTCTATCCAAATCTTTAGTTGTTATTCCTGGTCTTATAGATTTCTCTAAAAGAGCTAGGGTTTCACCAACTACTTTTCCAGCTTGTCGCATAAATTCGATTTCCCTGGAATTTTTTATAGTTATCATCTATTTATCGCCTTCTATGTGATTAGAAATGGTTTCAAAAACCTGATCAATTGATTGTGTACCATCAACCACAAATAATTGATCCTTAGACGCATAAAAATCTACTAATGGTTGAGTTTGTCTATCATACACTTCGATTCTTTCTTTTACAGTTTCCTCAGTATCATCTTTTCTTTGAATAACTTCAGCTTTGCAAACATCACATATTCCTTCAATTTTAGGAGGGTTGAATTTTATATGATAACTTGCACCACATGATGGGCAAACTCTTCTTCCTGTCATTCTTTCAAGTATAAAACTACTAGGAACATTTATAAGCAATGCAGTATCTAAACTTTGATTATTCTTATTTAAGAAATTTTCTAAAGCCTCTGCTTGCTTTACCGTCCTAGGAAATCCATCTAATAAAAAGCCAGTCTTACAATCTTCATGTGTCAATCTATCATTAACTAAATCTATAGTTAATTCATCCGGAACCAATTGTCCCTTATCCATATATTCCTTAGCTTTTACGCCTAAAGGTGTTTTTTCTGATATATTTTTTCTAAATATATCACCTGTAGATATATGAGGAATAGAGTATTTCTCACTTATTAATTTTGCTTGCGTACCTTTACCTGCTCCAGGAGGTCCTAACAAAATCATTCTCATACATATCAACTCCCAATTAATATTTATTATTTTAGGAATCCTTTATAGTGTCTCATAACTAATTGTGATTCTAATACTCTCATAAAATCAAGAGCAACTCCAACTTCAATTAATAAAGCTGTACCTCCTAAAGATATTCCTTTAAATGCACCAACTGATTCAAATACCATTGGAATTAACGCTATAACTGTAGCAAATATTCCTCCTAGTATTGATACTTTCACTAATACTTTTTCTATAAATCTTGCTGTAGCTTCTCCAGGTCTTACACCAGGAACAAATCCAGCAGATTTATGTATATTTTCTGCCATTTCATCTGGTTTAAAAGTAACTTCAGTATAAAACCAAGTAAAAAATATAACTAATATTGCAGTAATAACGGCATATGGCCATGTATTCATTTTAAATACACTGTACTTGCTCATAGTTATAAACTTATTAAAAGCAGATTCAGGCCAAAAACTTCCTATAGTTGTTGGAAATTGCATTACTGACATAGCAAAAATTATAGCTATAATAGCAGATGAGTTCATGTTTATAGGTATATGTGTTGATTGACCTTTTAACATTCTTCCACCAGAATTCTTAGCTGCATATTGAATAGGTATTCTTCTTTCAGCTAAAGTAGCTATAACAACCCCAGTAAACATTAATATTGTAAACACTATCAAGAATATTACTTGAACTATGCTAACACTCTGATTTTGTTGCAGACTGTTAATTTTCAATATTTTTTCTGGCAATCTTGAAATTATATTAACAAATATTATTAGTGAAATACCATTACCTATACCTTTTACAGTTATCTGATCTCCTAACCACATCAAAAATGTTGATGCAGTAGTTAACGTAAGAATCATTAAGAATATATCAAACTTACCTAAATTAGTTGCAACTCCTTGGTTCCTTATTAATGCATAAGTACCAAATGACTGAAGTGCTCCCAAAACAATTGCTGTATATCTTGTATACTTCTGGATTTTCTTTCTTCCTTCTTCTCCTTCTTTAGACAATTGCTCTAATGAAGGAATAGCAATTGTTAGTAATTGAAATATTATTGATGAGTTAATATAAGGTATAACACCCATAGCAAAAATACTAAAATTACTTAATGCACCACCTGACATCAAATCATAAAAACTAAATAACGTCCCCGCTTTTGTTATGTTAGCTAATGCACCGGTATCAATTCCAGGAACAGGAATATGATTTCCCATCCTGATAATTGCTACCATAAATAATGTAAATAAAATTTTCTTTCTTAATTCGGGAACTTTCCAAGCGTTACGTAAGGTTGACATTTTATATCACCTCTGCTTTTCCTCCCATAGATTCTATCTTCTCAACAGCACCTTTAGTGAATTTAGTTGCCTTTATAGTTAACTTTCTTTCTAAAGCGCCATTTCCTAAAATCTTAACTCCATCTTTAACTTTGCTGATTACACCATTTGCTTTTAATACTTCTGGTGTAACTTCAGTTCCGTCTTCAAATATATTTAATCTGCTTACATTCACTTCTACATATTCTTTTGCAAATATGTTAGTGAATCCTCTTTTAGGTACTCTTCTGTATAAAGGCATTTGACCACCTTCAAATCCAGGTCTAACTCCACCGCCTGATCTAGCGTTTTGTCCTTTATGACCTTTTCCAGCAGTTTTACCTAATCCAGAACCGTTTCCTCTACCAACTCTTTTAGGAGCTTTCTTTGAACCCATAGCAGGTTTTAATTCATGAAGTTTCATGTAATACACCTCCTCTTAACAATATTTCTCAACTATACTTCTTCAATATTTAAAAGATAACTTACTTTGTTTATCATACCTCTAATTTGAGGAGTATCTTCGTGCATAACACTCTTGCCTATTTTCTTTAATCCAAGAGCATTCACTGTAGCTATATGGTCTTTCTTTCTACCTATGATACTCTTTGTTAGTGTCACCTTAAGCTTAGCCAAGGTTGATCCCCTCCTAACCTAAAATCTCTTCTACAGTCTTGCCTCTTAATTTAGCAATCTGTTCAGCAGTTCTTAATCTTGATAATCCATTAATTGTTGCACCGACCATGTTTTTAGGATTATTAGAACCTAATGATTTAGCTCTAACATCCTTTAATCCTGCTAATTCTAATACGGCTCTAACAGGACCACCAGCAATAACTCCAGTACCTTCAGTAGCTGGCATTATTAACACTTTTCCTCTACCATATTCACCTTCGATTATGTGAGGAACAGTAGTGTCAACCATTGCTACTTCTACTAAATGTTTTTTAGCATCTTCAATACCTTTTCTTATAGCTTCAGGTATTTCAACTGCTTTACCCATTCCTACGCCAACGTGTCCGTTCTCATCTCCAACAACAACAAGAGCACTAAATCTAAAGTTTCTACCACCTTTAACAACCTTAGCTACTCTGTTTATAAATACAACTTTTTCTTTGAGATTAAGCGTGCTAGGATCTATTCTCATTATTTTCCCTCCTTCTTTAGAATTTCAAACCTGCTTCTCTAGCTGCTTCTGCAAGTTCTTTTACTCTTCCATGATATACATATCCGCCTCTATCAAAAACAACTTCTTCTATACCTTTTTCCATGGCTTTTTTAGCAACCATAGTTCCAACTGCCTTAGCAGCTTCTTTATTGCTTCCGATTTTACCTGCGAAATCTTTGTCTAGACTTGATGCTGAAACTATAGTTACTCTTTCAACGTCATCAATAATTTGAGCATATATATTCTTTTCACTTCTGAAAACAGCTAATCTTGGTCTTTGAGCTGTACCAGAAATTTTGTTACGTACTCTTAAGTGACGTTTAACTCTAGCTCTTTGTCTATTTTCCTTCTTAAACATGAAATTCACTCCTTTCTGCTGTTAGTTCTGTTATTTACCAGTTTTTCCTTCTTTACGTCTTATAACTTCTCCAGCGTATCTGATTCCTTTTCCTTTATAAGGTTCAGGTTTTCTCCATACTCTAATATTAGCTGCAACTGAACCAACTAATTCTTTATCAATTCCGCTAACAACAACTTTAGTTGCTTCTGGAACTGCGTATTCTACGCCTTGAACAGCTTTTATTTCAACTGGATGTGAATATCCAAGATTTAATACTAAATCTTTTCCTTTTAATTGTGCTCTATATCCAACACCAACTAATTCTAGTGTCTTTTGATATCCTTCTGTTACACCAATAACCATATTGTTGATTAACGCTCTAGTTAATCCGTGTAATGCTCTATGTTGAGCATTTTCACTTGGTCTTGTAACAACTATATTATTATCTTCTATAGCTATGTTGATATCTTCGTGCATAGCCTTAGTTAATTCTCCTTTTGGTCCTTTTACAGTAACAACGTTCTCTGGTGTTACTGTAACATTTACTCCATTAGGTATTTCTATTGGAAGTCTTCCTACTCTTGACATAATTGCACCTCCCATTCGCGTTAAATTAAATTACCAAACGTAACAAATAACTTCTCCACCTAAACCTAATTTTCTTGCTTCTCTATCTGTAACTATTCCTTTAGAAGTTGATATAATAGCAACTCCTAGTCCGTTTAATACTTTTGGAGTATTATCTTTTTTACAGTAAACTCTTAAACCTGGTTTAGATATTCTCTTAAGCCCAGTTATTACTCTTTCTTTTCCATTATATCTTAAAGACAATCTAAGCATTGGAACTGCTCCATCTGCATATTCTTCTATATCTTTAACATAGCCTTCTTGAACTAATATATTAGCTATAGATTTTTTTACATTTGAAGACGGTACTTCAACAACTTCATGTCTAACTATGTTTGCATTTCTTATACGAGTTAGCATATCTGCAATAGGATCTGTCATAACCATTTAGTATGCCTCCTTTCTAATCTCTATGTTTTTACCAACTAGCTTTTTTACATCCAGGGATTTGTCCTCTGTATGCTAATTCTCTAAAGCAAATACGGCATATTCCATATTTCTTTAAAACAGAATGAGGTCTTCCGCATATTCTACATCTTGTATAAGCTCTAGTAGAATACTTAGGAGTCTTTTTCCATTTTTCTATCATCGCCTTACGTGCCATGTTTTCCCCTCCTTATTATTGAGCAAATGGCATTCCAAGATATCTAAGCAATTCTCTTGCTTCTTCATCAGTCTTTGCAGTAGTAACAAATATTATATCCATTCCTCTTACTTTATCAATTTTATCATATTCTATTTCTGGGAATATGATTTGTTCTTTAATTCCTAAAGCATAGTTTCCTCTACCATCAAAAGACTTAGCAGATATTCCTCTAAAGTCTCTAACTCTTGGTAAAGCGATATTCATTAATTTATCTGCAAATTCAAACATCATATCTTTTCTTAATGTAACTTTACAACCGATTGGCATATGTTGTCTAATCTTGAAGTTAGCTACAGATTTCTTTGCTCTTGTTATTACTGGCTTTTGTCCTGTAATTTGTTGTAAATCAGCAACTGCTGACTCTAGAACCTTAGAATTATCTTTAGCTTCTCCAACACCCATGTTTACAACTATCTTCTCTAGTTTTGGAACTTGCATTATATTTTTATATCCGAACTTCTCCATAAGAGCCGGTATTACTTCTTTATTGTATTTTTCCTGTAGTCTACTCATCAGTGAACCCTCCTTTCAAAGTCTATAGTATTTCTCCGCACTTTTTGCAAACTCTTACTTTTGTTCCATCTTCTAAAAGTTTTTTGCTAATTCTTGTTGCAGAATTGCAATTTGTGCAGTATAGCATAACTTTCGAACTATTGATTGGCGCTTCTTTTTTAACTATTCCGCCTTGCATATTTTCTCTATTAGGTTTCACGTGCTTAGTAACAATGTTTACATCCTTAACTAATACTTTACCAGTTTTTGGATATACAGTTAATACTTCGCTTACTTTACCTTTATCTTTACCTGAAATAACAACAACTTTATCTGTTCTTCTCACATGAACTTTAGCCATCACAGCCACCTCCCTTTTATAGAACTTCAGGTGCTAATGATAATATTTTGTTAAACTCTTTATCTTTTTCTCTTAGCTCTCTTGCTATTGGTCCAAAAATACGAGTTCCTTTTGGTTGTTTATCATCTTTAATAACAACAGCAGCATTTTCATCAAACTTTATGTATGATCCGTCTGCTCTACGTACTCCTCTTTTAGTTCTAACTATAACGGCTTTTACTACTTCACCTTTTTTAACAACACCGCCTGGTGTTGCACTTTTAACGCTAGCAACTATTACATCTCCAATGTTTCCAAACTTTCTCTTGGATCCGCCTAAAACTCTTATACACATAATCTCTTTTGCTCCAGTATTATCTGCAACTTTTAAGCGAGTTTGTGGCTGTATCATATAAATGCCTCCTTTCAATCATTGAAATTATTTAGCTTTCTCAACGATTTGTACTAATCTCCATCTCTTATCTTTAGATAATGGTCTAGTTTCCATTATTAATACTCTATCATTAATTCTAGCTTCATTATTTTCATCATGAACCTTGAACTTTTTAGTTCTGTTAATTGTCTTTCCATATAATGGGTGACGAACTTTTCCTTCAACTGCAACTACAATAGTTTTTTCCATTTTGTCAGAAACAACTCTACCTATTCTAGTCTTTCTATTACTTCTTTCCACAGGATTACCTCCTTTCAGTATACTACTGTTCAATCACATTTAATTCTTTTTCTCTAAGTATTGTCTTAACTTGAGCTATTGATTTCTTTACCTGTCTTATTCTCATTGGGTTTTCTAGTTGACCAGTTGCTAATTGAAATCTTAAATTAAATAACTCAGCTTTTAAATCATTTAATTTAGCTGACAATTCTTGAGCAGTATTTACTCTCAACTCTTGTAATTCATTAGCCCTCATTTACTTCACCACCCGTTTGTTCGAAATCTTTTCTTGTTACGAATTTAGTCTTCATTGGAAGCTTATGTGAAGCAAGTCTCATAGCTTCTCTAGCAACATTTTCTGCTACTCCAGATAACTCAAATAAAACTCTACCAGGTTTTACAACAGCTACCCAATATTCTGGTGAACCTTTACCAGAACCCATACGAGTTTCAGCAGGCTTTTCAGTTATTGGTTTGTCTGGGAATACTTTTATCCAAAGTTTTCCACCTCTTTTTATATATCTATTTATAGCTATTCTGGCAGCTTCTATTTGATTACTTGTTAACCATCCGCATTCAGTTGCTTGTATAGCATAATCACCATAAGCAATAAAGTTTCCTCTAGTTGCTTTTCCCTTCATTCTGCCACGTTGAACTTTACGATGTTTTACCTTTTTTGGCATCAACATACCTAATTCCTCCTTCCTTATTGGCTAATTTCTTGTGTTCTTACTTTCTTTGCAGGAAGAACTTCTCCTCTATATAACCAAACTTTAACACCTATTTTTCCATAAGTTGTATCTGCTTCAGCAAATCCATAATCGATATCTGCTCTTAATGTTTGTAGTGGAATAGTTCCTTCATGGTATTGCTCAGTTCTAGCTATTTCAGCTCCACCAAGTCTTCCTGAACAAGCAGTCTTAACACCTTTAACTCCGCATCTCATAGCTCTTTGAATAGTTTGTTTCATAGCTCTTCTGAAAGATATTCTCTTTTCAAGTTGTTGAGCAATGTTTTCAGCCATTAATTGAGCGTCTGTTTCTGGTCTTTTAACTTCAACTATGTTAATTATTACGTTCTTTTCTCTTACCATTGAAAGTATTTCAGATTTTATCTCTTCTATACCTTTACCGCCTTTACCTATAATCATTCCTGGTTTACCAGTATGAATATTAATCTTAACTCTTTTTGGTGTTCTTTCTATTTCTGTTTTAGCAACACCAGCTGAGAAACATTTCTTCTTTATAAATTTTCTGATTTTATCATCTTCTATTAGGTTATCCGCAAAGTTTTGGTTATTAGCATACCATTTTGCATCCCAATCCTTTATAACGCCGACTCTGAGGCCATGTGGATGTACTTTTTGTCCCACTCTATTTCCCTCCTTCTATGCTCTTTCTTTAACTACTAGTGTAATATGACTAGTTCTCTTCATTATTGAATATGCTCTACCTTGTGCACGTGGTCTGAACCTCTTTAGTGTTGGTCCTTGGTTTGCATATGCTTCTGCAACATATAATTTATTAACATCTAAGTTAAAATTATTTTCTGCATTAGCTACAGCTGATTTTAATACTTTTAAAATTACAGTAGCTGCATCCTTTGGAGTATATTTTAATATAGCAAAAGCTTCATTTACATTCTTATTTCTAACTAAGTCAAGAACAACTCTAATTTTTCTTGGAGATATTCTTACATATTTTGCTATAGCTCTAGCTTCCATTATAGTTCCTCCTTCCTATTACTATTTTACACGTGATCCCTTTTCTGTTTTGTCTACGTGACCTTTGAATGTTCTTGTTAATACAAATTCTCCTAGTTTATGTCCTACCATATCTTCGCTTATATAAACTGGAACATGTTTTCTACCGTCATGAACAGCTATAGTATGACCTAACATTTGAGGGAATATTGTTGAACTTCTTGACCAAGTTTTTATAACTTTTTTCTCACCTTTTTCGTTCATTTCCTCTATTTTTTTCATTAAAGAATCAGCAACGAAAGGTCCTTTTTTTAGTGATCTACTCAAGTGAACGTCCTCCCTTCATACATTGTAAAAATTTTAGGAAGAGAATGTGAATTCTCTTCTTATAATTTATTTAATTATTTTTGTCCTCTTCTCTTAATGATCATGCGATCAGAGTATTTCTTATTCTTTCTTGTTTTATATCCAAGTGCTGGTTTACCCCATGGAGTAAGTGGACCTGGATGACCAATTGGAGATTTACCTTCTCCACCACCGTGAGGGTGATCATTAGGGTTCATTACAGAACCTCTTACAGTTGGTCTGAAACCTAAGTGTCTCTTTCTACCTGCTTTACCTATGTTGATAATGTCATTAGTTAAGTTAGAAACTGTTCCTACTGTAGCTCTACATTCACTTCTAACATATCTCATTTCTCCACTTGGAAGTCTTAATATAGCATATTTTCCTTCCTTAGCCATAAGTTGTGCAGAAGAACCTGCTGCTCTTACTAATTGAGCACCTTTTCCTGCTTGTAATTCTACATTGTGAACTACTGTACCTACTGGTATATTTATTAGTGGAAGAGCGTTTCCTACTTTAATATCTGATCCTACACCAGACATTACAACGTCTCCTACTTTTAATCCTACTGGTGCTATTATATATCTCTTTTCACCATCAGCATATACTACAAGTGCTATGTATGCTGTTCTATTTGGATCATATTCTATTGATGCTACCTTTGCAGGTATTCCATCTTTAGTTCTCTTAAAATCTATTATTCTATATTTTCTTTTAGCTCCACCGCCACGATGACGTACAGTTATTTTACCTTGAGCATTTCTTCCAGCTTTCTTCTTTAATGAAACAAGAAGTGATTTTTCTGGTTGATCTGTAGTAATTTCCTCAAAAGTAGCAACTGTCATATGTCTTAATGAAGGTGTGATGGGTCTAAATTTTTTAACTGCCATTTAAATTCCCTCCTTCTGTAGCTTATCTGGCATTTCGCCAATAACTGCTTTGTATAAAATTACATTCCTTCAAAGAATTCAATAGTCTTGCTATCTTCAGTTAGTTTAACCATTGCTTTTTTGAAGTCAGCTCTTTTTCCAACGTGTACTCCAACTCTTTTAACTTTTCCTTCAAATCTTGCAGTTCTAACTTCTTCAACTTTTACACCGAACACTTCTTCAACTGCTTTTTTGATTTGAGTTTTGTCAGCACGTATGTCTACTATAAAGGTGTATTGTCTATCTGCCATAGCAGCCATGCTTTTTTCAGTTATTACTGGTCTTCTTAGTAAATCGTAACTGTTTAACATTATGCATACACCTCCTCAATCTTAGCAACTGCATCTTTTGTTATGATAAATTTATCATGTTTTAAGATGTCATAAACATTTATATTGTTTACTGGCACTACAGTTGCACCTTCTATGTTTCTTATTGATTTGTAAACAACTTCGTTGCTTTCTGCTACTACTATTAATGGTTTCTTAGCTTCAAAAGCATTAATCATTTTAACCATTTCTTTAGTTTTTGGCGCTTCTAACTCTAAGTTTTCAAGAACTACTAATTCTTGATCATTTACTTTGCTAGTTAGCGCTGATTTCATAGCAACTCTTTTCATTGATTTTGGGATAGCCATTCTATAATCTCTTGGCTTTGGAGCGAATACTATACCACCATGTATCCATTGTGGAGCTCTAATAGATCCTTGTCTTGCTCTACCAGTTCCCTTTTGTCTCCAAGGCTTCTTTCCACCCCCAGAAACTTCAGCTCTTGTTTTAGCTGATTGAGTTCCTTGTCTTTTATTTGCAAGTTGTGCAACTACAACTTGATGTAATACATCTGCATTAACTTCTACTGCAAATACAGCTTCTGCTAATTGTAAATCTCCAACTTTTTGACCTTCTCTGTTATATAAATCTACTGTAGGCATTCTTTATCCTCCTTTCTCAAAAACATTAAGCTTTCACTGTGTTTTTAATTACAACGTAGCCCTTGTTTGGTCCTGGTATTCCACCTTTTATTAAAATAACGTTCTTGTCAGCCATTACTTTTACAACCTCAAGGTTTAAAACAGTTGACTTTTTGTGTCCCATATGACCTGGCATTTTTTTATTTTTAAATGTTCTTGATGGATCTGATGCAGCTCCCATTGATCCAACAGCTCTATGATATTTAGAACCATGGGCCATAGGTCCTCTATGGAAGTTCCATCTTTTGATTGTTCCTTGGAATCCTTTTCCTTTAGAAACTCCAGTTACATCAACTTTATCTCCAGCTTCAAAAACATCTGCTTTTATTTCACTTCCAACTTCATATTCATCAATATTTTCTAATCTAAATTCTCTAACTATTCTCTTTAAAGATACACCTGCTTTTGCAAAATGTCCTTTCTTAGGTTTGTTAGCTAATTTTTCTCTTATATCTTCAAATCCAACTTGTATAGCGTTGTATCCATCTTTTTCCTCTGTTTTCTTTTGAAGAACAGCACATGGACCTGCTTCTACAACTGTAACTGGAATAACTTTTCCATTTTCATCGAAAATTTGAGTCATCCCAACTTTTCTTCCTATTATAGCTTTTTTCATTCTCCTTGCACCTCCTAGAATATTAGCGGATCGTTTAACGATCATAATACCTAATTATTACCCTATTAAAGTTTTATTTCGATATCAACACCTGCTGGTAAGTCTAATCTCATTAAAGCATCAACAGTCTTTGGTGATGGACTTAATATGTCGATTAATCTTTTATGTGTTCTTATTTCAAATTGTTCTCTAGAATCTTTGTATTTGTGTGTTGCTCTTAGGATTGTAACTACATCTTTTTCAGTAGGTAGTGGTACTGGACCAGCTACTTTAGCTCCTGTATTTTTTGCAGTTTCAACTATTTTCTCAGCTGATTGATCTAATATTGTGTGATCAAAAGCTTTTAATCTAATTCTAATTTTTTGATTTGCCATTAAATTTCCCTCCTTTTCATACTTCAATAATTCAAAATGTAACATCAGCATTATGTAAACTGTTCCAGGTGTTGCATCTCCGAAGCAACACTACCTCACATTTCATAATACCGTCGCCTGATTCAAGATCAAAGCATGCTCAGCGAAGAATGACCCGGAAATCTCCAGCAACCTCTTGCTTCATCGCTCTTTCTGTGTCACAACTATTATATTGTATAATATTTTTTTTGTTTTGACAAGTATTTTTTATTTATTATAAAAATTTCTTTTATAATCTGAATTTTTACAAACAAAAGGAGAAGGGCGTCCCCCTCTCCTTTTATTCAAAGGCCTTTTTTATATTTGCAAATAACTTAATTCATTTTATATTAACTTGTTAAAACTTAACAATCAGTTAAATTATTCAATTATTGTAGTAACAACTCCTGAACCAACTGTTCTTCCACCTTCTCTGATAGCGAACCTTAAGTTGCTTTCCATTGCTACTGGTGTGATTAATTCTACTGTCATGTCTATGTGGTCTCCTGGCATTACCATTTCTACTCCTTCTGGTAAAGCGATTGATCCTGTTACGTCTGTTGTTCTGAAGTAGAATTGTGGTCTATATCCGTTAAAGAATGGAGTGTGTCTTCCGCCTTCTTCTTTCTTTAATACGTATACTTGACCTACGAATTTTTTGTGTGGAGTTACTGAATCAGGTTTTGCTAATACTTGACCTCTTTCGATTTCATCTCTTTGTACTCCTCTTAATAATGCTCCGATGTTATCTCCAGCCATTGCTTCATCTAACATCTTTCTGAACATTTCTACTCCTGTGATTGTTGTCTTTCCGATTTCTTCTTTCATTCCTACGATTTGTACTTCATCTCCTACGTGTAGTACTCCTCTTTCAACTCTTCCTGTTGCAACTGTTCCTCTTCCTGTAATTGTGAATACATCTTCTACTGGCATTAAGAATGGTTGATCTGTTGCTCTTTCTGGAGTTGGAATGTATGCATCTACTGCTGCCATTAAGTCTAGAATGCATTGATCGTCGCCTTCTTCGATTGCTTTTAATGCTGATCCTACTACTACTGGGCATTCATCTCCATCGAATCCGTATTCGCTTAATAATTCTCTTACTTCCATTTCTACTAATTCTAATAATTCTGGATCGTCTACTTGGTCTGCTTTATTTAAGAATACTACTATGTGGTTAACTCCTACTCTTGATGCTAGTAGTATATGTTCTCTTGTTTGTGGCATTGGACCATCTGCTGCTGATACAACTAAGATAGCTCCATCCATTTGTGCTGCTCCTGTAATCATGTTCTTTACATAGTCTGCGTGTCCTGGGCAGTCAACGTGTGCATAGTGTCTGTTTTCTGTTTCATATTCAACGTGTGCTGTGTTGATTGTGATTCCTCTTTCTTTTTCTTCTGGAGCTTTATCGATATCTTCGTAGTTTTGTACTTCTGCTCCACCTGCTTTTGCTAATGTCATTGTGATTGCTGCTGTTGTTGTTGTCTTACCGTGGTCTACGTGACCTATTGTTCCTATATTTACGTGTGGCTTATTTCTTTCAAACTTTTGTCTTGCCATTGTTTATTCCTCCTGTTCACTTTTAATCTCAATATTTATATTTAAATTATATTTAAATTAATTTTATTATTTATTTTCTCCTGCAACTTTTTCAGCTATGCTCTTTGGAACTTCTTCGTAGTTAGCAAATTCCATGCTATATGTTCCTCTACCTTGTGTTCTAGATCTTAAAACTGTTGCATATCCAAACATTTCAGATAATGGTACGAATGCAGATATTACTTGCGCTCCCCCTCTTGGGTTCATGCCTTCAATTCTACCTCTTCTAGAGTTAACATCTCCCATTACATCTCCCATGTATTCTTCAGGTACAACAATTTCTACCTTCATTACAGGTTCAAGTAATACTGGAGTTGCTTTAGCCATACCATTTTTGAATGCCATAGAACCAGCAACTTTAAATGCCATTTCAGATGAGTCAACATCGTGGTATGATCCATCATAACATCTAACTTTAAAGTTTATAACTGGGAATCCACCCAATATACCACTTTGAGAAGCTTCTTGAATTCCATTATCTACAGCAGGAATGTATTCTCTTGGAATCGCTCCTCCAACTATAGCATTTTCAAATTCATATTCACCTTCATGAGGTATTAATTCTATCCAACAATGTCCGTATTGTCCACGACCACCTGATTGTCTTACAAACTTACCTTCAGCTTTAACAGCATTTTTAATAGTTTCTTTGTAAGCAACTTGTGGAGCACCTACATTACATTCTACTTTAAATTCTCTTTGTAATCTATCAACTATGATTTCAAGGTGAAGTTCACCCATACCAGCGATAATTACTTGGCCTGTTTCTTGGTCAGTATATGTTTTAAATGTTGGATCTTCTTCTGCAAGTTTTGCAAGAGCTATACCCATTTTTTCTTGAGCAGCTTTTGTTTTAGGTTCAATTGCAACAGATATAACTGGTTCTGGGAATTCCATACTTTCAAGTATAACTGGTGCTTCTTCTGAACATAAAGTATCTCCAGTTGTAGTATTTTTTAATCCTATAACTGCACCCAATTCTCCAGCATATAATTCTTCAACTTCTTCTCTGTGATTAGCATGCATTTTAACAAGTCTTCCGATTCTTTCTTTTTTGTTCTTGTTACTGTTTAATACATAGCTTCCACCCTTCATTATACCAGAGTAAATTCTTACGAAAGCTAATTTACCAACGAATGGATCTGTTGCTATCTTAAATGCTAATGCTCCTAGTGGTTCATCATCAGATGCATGTCTTTCAACTTCATTTCCATCTTCATCAACACCTTTAATTGAAGGTATATCTAATGGTGATGGTAAGTAAGCAAGAACTGCATCTAATAAATGTTGAATACCTTTATTTTTGTAAGCAGTACCACAAAGTACTGGAACTATTTCATTAGCTATTGTAGCTTTTCTTAAAGCTGTATGTATTTCTTCTTCAGAAATTTCTTCACCTTCAAGATACTTCATCATTAATTCTTCATCAGTTTCAACAATAGCTTCTATCATAGCTGATCTATATTCTTCAGCTTTATCTTTTAATTCATCAGGAATTTCAACTTCATCATAGTGTACTCCTAATTCTTTATCAAAGATAACAGCTTTCATTTTTATAAGATCAACATGACCTTGATAGTCATCTTCTTTTCCTATTGGAATTTGTATTGGCACTGCATTTGCACGTAATCTATCTCTAACAGTTTGAACTGACATATAGAAATCAGCACCTAAGATATCCATTTTATTTATAAAAATCATTCTAGGTACTTGATATTTATCTGCCTGTCTCCATACTGTTTCAGTTTGAGGTTCAACCCCGCCCTTTGCATCAAGAATAGTTATAGCACTATCAAGTACTCTTAAAGATCTTTCAACCTCAACAGTAAAATCTACGTGTCCTGGTGTGTCAATGATATTAATTTGGTGTTCTTTCCAAAAACAAGTAGTTGCAGCTGAAGTAATTGTTATACCTCTTTCTTGTTCTTGAACCATCCAGTCCATTGTTGCTGCACCTTCATGAGTTTCTCCTATTTTATGAGTTTTTCCAGTATAGAATAATATACGCTCAGTTGATGTAGTTTTACCTGCATCTATATGTGCCATTATTCCGATGTTACGAAATTTGTTTAACGGATATTGTCTAGCCATTCCTTTTCCTCCTCTCAATGAATAAGTCCTATAGAAACAATCTTTAATTTTACAATTGGATAAAACTGTTTTGGGAAACCCAAAACAGTTTTATAATCAAGATTGAATTTTTATTAATATCTGTAATGAGCAAATGCTTTGTTAGCTTCTGCCATTTTGTGTGTATCTTCTCTCTTTTTAACAGCTGATCCTGTATTATTAGCAGCATCCATTAATTCTCCTGCTAATCTTTCTCTCATGTATTTTTCGCCTCTTTTTCTTGAAGCGTCAACAATCCATCTAATTCCTAATGTTTCTCTTCTTTCAGCTCTAACTTCCATTGGAACTTGGTAAGTTGCCCCACCAATTCTTCTAGCTTTTACTTCAAGTAATGGCATAACATTATTCATTGCAGTTTCGAAAACCTCTAATGGTTCACTTCCTGTTTTTTCTCCTATGATAGAAAAAGCGTCATAGCATATTTTTTGTGCTACTCCCTTTTTACCATCTAGCATTATGCCGTTTATTAATTTTGCAACAACTTTACTGTTGTATAATGGATCTGGTAGTACATCTCTTTTAGGTGTATTTCCTTTTCTTGGCACTTTTCTTCCCTCCTTAACATTTCATATTTAATTCATAGGTACTCGGTAACCTTACCGTAAAGTGCTCTCTTCTGCAAAATATAAGTATATAATCTATATATCAATGCTGAAGACATAGCACTGTTTTATTAACTATTTTTGTTTTGGTTTTTTTGCACCATATTTTGATCTTGCTTGCATTCTGTTAGCTACTCCAGCAGCATCTAATGCTCCTCTTACTATGTGGTATCTAACACCTGGAAGGTCTTTTACTCTTCCTCCTCTTATTAAAACAACACTGTGTTCTTGTAAGTTGTGTCCTATACCTGGAATGTAAGCTGTAACTTCATAACCATTTGTAAGTCTTACTCTAGCTACTTTTCTTAACGCTGAGTTAGGCTTTTTAGGTGTGCTTGTTTTAACAACTGTACACACTCCTCTCTTTTGAGGACATTGTTTTAATGCTGGAGAATTTGACTTGTACTCTGCTGTCTTTCTTCCTTTTCTTACTAATTGGTTAATAGTTGGCATGTCTTCACCTCCTTGATTATTTTATGAAACTATATAAATTTTAGTTATAGCATAATTATTATATAAGCAATGCAACTGCTGCTCCTACTTCTATTCCACAAAACATGCCTAAATTTTTCATAGTATCTACATATATTATTTTAAGCAATCTTTTCTTGGCTAACGTTACTACTGGATCCGTCAATTTTCCATCTGCATTTTTCGCTACATAAAGACATTTACCTTTATTGTTTTGAATATACTTCATAGTCTGCTTCAGGCCAACAACTTTCTCCCCTTCAATTCTGCTAACCATTTAAGGACCCCCTTAAAACATTATGTTAGAGACAGGCTTTAAAACGTGTCTCTAATCATAATCTATATGCACAAAATGTATTTTATCATTTTAATTTTCTCATGTCAATAAAATCAATACTAAGCTTCATCAACATTTATTAATTCTTCCGGAATTTCTTCCTTATCTGTATTTAATTTTATAGATCTATATCTCATC
This sequence comes from Clostridium novyi, assembly GCF_003614235.1. The sequence continues at coordinate 629,557 of NZ_CP029458.1, forward strand.
ATTCCAGTTCCAGCTGGTATTAATTTACCTATTATTACATTTTCCTTTAATCCAAGCAATGGATCTATTTTACCTTTTATTGCTGCATCAGTAAGTACTCGTGTAGTTTCTTGGAATGATGCCGCTGATAAGAATGAATCTGTAGCAAGAGCTGCTTTAGTTATTCCTAGTAAAGCAATTTCTCCAGTTGCTTCTTCTCCACCTTGTTCGCGTACCTTTTCATTAATTTCTTGAAAATCAAATATATCTACTAAAGTTCCTGGTAAAAATTCTGTATCACCAGATTCTTTTATTTTAACTTTTCTAGTCATTTGTCTTACAACAACTTCTAGATGTTTATCATTGATATCAACACCTTGAAGTCTATATACTTTTTGCACTTCTGATAATAAATAATTTTTAACTTCCTTAGGTCCTTTTATAGCTAAGATATCATGTGGATTAACAGAACCTTCTGTAATTTCGTCTCCGGCTTCAATTCTGCTACCATTTATAACTTTTATTCTTGAACCAAATGGTATATCGTAACTCTTATCAACACCTTCATCATCTATTACATGAACAATTCTCTTTTTCTTAGTTTCCTCTATTTTAACAGTACCTGCCACTTCACTTATTATAGCAAGACCCTTTGGTTTTCTAGCTTCAAATAATTCCTCAACTCTTGGAAGACCTTGAGTTATATCCGCACCGGCAACTCCACCTGTATGGAATGTTCTCATTGTAAGCTGTGTACCTGGTTCTCCGATAGATTGTGCTGCAACTATACCAACAGATTCCCCAATATTTATCTTATTAGCTGTAGCCATGTTCATACCATAACATTTTGCACAAACACCATGTTTTGATTTACATGTAAATACAGATCTTATATTAACTTTTTTAACACCACGTTTTTCAACTTCTTCAGCTAAATCAACATCCATATACGTATCCGCTGGAACTATAACTTCTCCTGTATTAGGATCTAAGATATCTTCTATTGAATATCTTCCTGTAAGTCTTTCTGTTAATGTTTCAATAACTTCATTTCCTTCTTTTATTTCAGAAACCTCATATCCATACTGTGATCCACAGTCTTCTTCTCTAACTATAACATCTTGGCTTACATCAACAAGTCTTCTTGTTAAATATCCTGAGTCAGCTGTTTTAAGAGCTGTATCGGCGTTTCCTTTTCTAGCACCGTGAGTAGATATGAAATACTCAAGTACATCAAGACCTTCTCTAAATGACGCTCTAATTGGTAACTCAATGATCTTACCAGATGGATTAGCCATAAGTCCTCTCATACCAGCAAGCTGTTTAATCTGAGACTTAGATCCTCTGGCCCCTGAATCAGCCATCATGAAGATTGGATTAAATCTATCCAAGTTATCCATTAAAGCATTTGCAACCTCTTCTGTTGTTTGAGTCCATTTTTCAATTACTCTTTCATATCTTTCATCTTCAGATATAAAACCTCTTCTGTACATCTTTTCTATTTTTTCTACTGCTAAATCAGTATCAGAAAGTAGTTTATTTTTAGATTCAGGCACTGTCATATCAGATACTGATATAGTTACAGCTCCAATAGTTGAGTAATGATATCCTCTAGCCTTAATCTTATCAAGCATAGTTGATGTTTCTGTTGGACCGTATTTATTGTAACATTTATCTATTATCTTTCCTAAGTTTTTCTTAGTTACTAGGAAATCAACTTCTAATTTAAATTCATTTTCTGGATTACTTCTATCAATAAATCCTAAATCTTGTGGTATAGAATCATTAAAGATTAACTTTCCTGGTGTAGTATCTATTATTCCACTTATAACCTCACCATCTTTTTCTTTTGTCATTCTAACCTTTATCTTAGCATGTATATCTATAGCACCAGTTTGATATGCCATCATAACTTCATCTGGATTTGAGAATACTTTGCCTTCTCCTTTAACGCCATCTTTATCTATTGTTAAATAATATGAACCTAATATCATATCCTGAGTAGGAACACATACTGGTTTACCATCTGAAGGTTTTAAAATATTATTTGCTGCAAGCATTAAGAATCTAGCCTCTGCTTGTGCTTCAACTGATAAAGGTACATGGACAGCCATCTGGTCTCCATCGAAATCCGCATTATATGCTGTACATACTAATGGATGAAGTTTTATTGCTCTTCCTTCAACTAAAACTGGTTGGAATGCTTGAATTCCAAGTCTATGAAGCGTAGGAGCACGGTTTAATAATACAGGATGCTCAGATATAACTTCTTCAAGTACATCCCATACTTGAGGCATAACTCTTTCAACCATTTTCTTAGAACTCTTAATATTATGAGCCGCTCCACTTTCAACAAGTTTCTTCATAACAAATGGCTTAAATAACTCAAGAGCCATTTCCTTTGGAAGACCACATTGATACATTTTTAACTCTGGTCCTACAACTATAACTGAACGTCCAGAATAGTCAACACGTTTTCCAAGTAAGTTTTGTCTGAATCTTCCTTGTTTACCTTTTAGCATATCAGATAATGATTTTAAAGGTCTATTTCCAGGACCAGTAACTGGTCTTCCTCTTCTACCATTATCTATAAGAGCATCTACAGCTTCCTGCAACATTCTCTTTTCATTTCTTACTATTATATCAGGAGCTCCTAAATCTAAAAGCTTCTTCAATCTATTATTTCTATTTATAACTCTTCTATATAAATCATTTAAATCAGATGTTGCAAATCTTCCTCCATCTAATTGAACCATTGGTCTTAAATCTGGGGGTATTACTGGAATAACATCTATTATCATCCATTGAGGTTTATTAGTAGATTTTCTAAATGATTCAACAACTTCTAATCTTCTTATAGTTCTTACTTTCTTTTGACCCGTACTAGTCTTTAAAGCTTCTTTTAGTTCTTGAGATAATTGTTCTAAATCTATTTCTTCTAAAAGATTTTTTACAGCTTCAGCACCCATTCCAGCTACAAAAGCCTCTTCTCCATATTTTTCAACACTTTCCCTATATTCTTTTTCGCTTAGTAGTTGTTTCTTTAATAGTGGAGTTTCTTTAGGATCTAAAACAACATATGATGCAAAATATAATACTTTTTCCAAAGATCTAGGTGACATATCAAGTATAAGACCCATTCGAGATGGTATTCCTTTAAAATACCATATGTGAGATACAGGGGCTGCAAGTTCTATATGCCCCATTCTTTCACGTCTTACTTTAGACTTTGTTACCTCTACTCCACATCTATCACATACTATACCTTTATATCTTACTCTTTTGTATTTACCACAGTGACATTCCCAATCCTTTATAGGTCCAAATATTCTTTCACAGAATAACCCATCTTTTTCAGGTTTTAAAGTCCTATAGTTAATAGTTTCAGGTTTTTTTACTTCCCCTCTTGACCATTCTCTTATTTGCTCTGGTGAAGCTAAACCAATTTGTAATGCCTCAAAATTATTTAACTCTATCAAGGGTAAATCCTCCCTCCACATTAATGTTCATCATTAAAATCTTCTAACTCTAAACCATTTTCAAATTCATCCAATGGTAGATCATTGTATTCTAACTTCATTTCATCAAATTCATCAATGTCATTCATATCCTCTATAGCTTCTTCACTATCATCTTTTGATTGTTGTGTAACTGAAATGATCTCATCTTCATTTCCTTCTATGTTCACACCTAAATCTTCCATTTCCTCATCCACAGATTCTCTTATTGTGATTTCTTCATTATCACCACTTAATACTTTTACATCTAAGCATAAAGCTTGAAGTTCTTTTATAAGTACTTTAAATGATTCTGGAACTCCTGGTTCTGGAATATTTTCTCCTTTAACAATAGCTTCATAAGTTTTAACTCTACCAACGACATCATCTGATTTAACTGTTAAAACTTCTTGAAGTGTATGTGCCGCACCATATGCTTCAAGTGCCCAAACTTCCATTTCTCCAAATCTTTGACCACCGAATTGTGCTTTACCACCTAACGGTTGTTGAGTAACTAATGAATATGGTCCTGTAGATCTTGCATGTATTTTATCATCAACTAAGTGATGAAGTTTTAAGATATACATGTATCCTACAGTTACTCTATTGTCAAATGGCTCTCCTGTTCTTCCATCATATAAAACAGTTTTACCATCAGCATTATATCCAGCTTCTTTTAATAAATCTACAATTTCATCTTCGAATGCACCATTAAATACAGGTGTTGCTATATGCCATCCCATTTCTCCTGCTGCCCATCCTAAGTGAACTTCAAGCACCTGACCGATATTCATACGAGAAGGTACACCTAGAGGGTTTAAGCATATTTGAAGTGGTCTTCCGTCTGGTAAGAATGGCATATCTTCTTCTGGTAATATTCTAGAAATAACACCCTTATTACCGTGTCTTCCTGCCATCTTATCTCCAACTGATATTTTTCTTTTTTGTGCTATATAACATCTTACAAGTTCATTCACTCCTGGAGGTAATTCATCACCGTTTTCTCTAGTAAATACTTTTACATCAACAATGATTCCTGCTTCTCCATGAGGAACTCTTAATGAAGTATCTCTAACTTCTCTTGCCTTCTCTCCAAATATAGCTCTTAGAAGTCTTTCTTCAGCTGTAAGTTCTGTTTCTCCCTTAGGAGTAACCTTACCTACTAATATATCTCCTGATCTAACTTCTGCACCAATTCTTACTATTCCACGTTCATCTATATTTTTAAGAGCATCTTCTCCTACATTAGGTATATCTCTTGTTATTTCTTCTGGTCCTAGTTTTGTATCTCTAGCTTCTGATTCATATTCTTCAATATGAATAGATGTGAATATATCATCACGTACAAGTTGCTCTGAAACTAACATAGCATCCTCGTAGTTATATCCTTCCCAAGTTATGAATCCCATACGTATATTTTGACCTAATGCAATTTCACCAAAATCTGTAGATGGTCCATCAGCTAAAACATCTCCAGCTTTTAATTTTTCACCCTTGCTTACTATAGGTCTTTGATTTATACATGTACCTTGGTTAGATCTCTTATACTTAAGAAGTTTACACCTATCAAGTCCACCATCAGCATCTCTTCTGATTCTTACTTCTGTTGAACTTACATATTCAACTACACCATCATGTTCAGCCTTAGGTAATACCCCTGAGTCTACAGCTGCTTTAAACTCTATTCCTGTTCCAACAATCGGTGCTGCTGGTTTTAATAACGGAACTGCCTGACGTTGCATGTTAGATCCCATAAGTGCACGGCTGGCGTCATCATTTTCAAGGAAAGGTATCATAGCTGTAGCTACAGATACTATTTGGCTAGGTGAAACATCCATTAAATCAACTTGATGTTTTGATACAACTATAACATCTTCTAATGTTCTAACTGTTATCTTATCTTCAAGGAAGTGACCTTCTTCATCTAATGGCTCTTTTGCTTGAGCTACTAAATAATGATCTTCTTCATCTGCTGTTAAGTATACAATTTCCTCTTTTACTCTTGCATCTTTTTTATCTACAAGTCTATATGGAGTTTCTATAAAACCATACTCATTAACCTTAGCATAACATGCAAGTGAGTTAATAAGACCTATGTTAGGTCCTTCAGGAGTTTCTATTGGACACATTCTACCGTAATGAGAGTGGTGAACGTCTCTAACTTCGAATCCAGCTCTTTCTCTTGAAAGTCCTCCTGGTCCTAAAGCTGATAATCTTCTCTTATGAGTTAATTCTGATAAAGGATTTGTTTGATCCATGAATTGTGAAAGCTGAGAACTTCCAAAGAATTCCTTTATCGCAGCTGCCACTGGTCTAATATTAATTAATGCTTGAGGTGTTATAACTTCTTGATCTTGAATAGTCATTCTTTCTTTGACTACTCTTTCCATTCTTGATAATCCAATTCTAAATTGGTTCTGTAATAATTCACCAACAGATCTTAATCTTCTATTTCCTAAGTGATCTATATCATCTATAGTTCCTACTGAATAAGGTAATCCTAATTCATAGCTAACAGTAGCGTAAATATCATCTACAACTATATGTTTTGGAATTAATTCATGTATATTCTTTCTTATTTCTTCCTTTATACTTTCTTCATCTGTATAATTATCAAGAATTTTCTTTAATGTAGGATAATGTACATGCTCTTTTATTTTCAAATCTGAAATGTCAAAATCCACAAAATTATGTATGTCAACAAAATTATTTCCTATTACTTTTATAATTTTATCTTCAACTTGAATATTTACAGCATTTATAGCACAATTTTGTATTTCTAATGCTTTATCTCTTTCAATAGTTTCACCTTTTTGTACTATAATTTCCCCAGTAAATGGGTTAACAACATCTTCCGCTGCTACTTGATTAAGCAATCTTATATAAATAGCTAACTTTTTGTTGAATTTATATCTACCAACTCTAGATAAATCATATCTCTTAGCATCAAAAAACAGAGAATTTATAAGAGAAACTGCACTATCTACTGTAGGTGGCTCACCTGGTCTTAACCTTTTATATATCTCAAGCAATGCTTCTTCCCTAGTCTTTGTGTTATCTTTTTCTATAGTTGATTTTAATCTTTCTTCTTCGCCGAACCATTCTATAATTTCAGCGTCACTTCCAAGACCTAGTGCTCTTATTAGAATACTAATTGGAAGTTTTCTTGTTTTATCGATTCTTACATATATGATATCGTTAGAATCTGTTTCATATTCTAGCCAAGCTCCTCTATTAGGTATAACTGTAGCTGAGAATAATTTTTTACCTGTCTTATCTACATCATAACCATAGTAAGCTCCTGGTGATCTTACAAGCTGACTTACTATAACTCTTTCCGCTCCGTTAATCACAAACGTACCCTGTTGTGTCATTAACGGAAAGTCTCCCATGAACACTTCTTGTTCTTTTACTTCTCCAGTTTCTTTGTTAAGTAATCTTACCTTAACTTTTAAAGGTGCAGCATAAGTTGCATCTCTTTCTTTACACTCTTCTACAGAATATTTAATAGCATCTCTATCTAAATTATAATCTATAAATTCTAAGATAAGATTGCCTGTATAATCCTGTATTGGATTGATATCATCAAATACTTCATTTAGCCCTTCTTTCCAGAACCAATCGTAGGAATTTAATTGCACCTCAATAAGGTTCGGCATAGGACACATTTCTTTTACTTTTGAAAAGCTCATTCTCGTTCTTTTACCAATTTGAATAGGATGTACCATTAAAATTTTCACCCCTCGCATAAGAATAACAAAAAATGTAACACTCTAGGAACTTATATTCCTAGAACACACACGCTCATCCTGTTAGTATAACCAAAAAAACTATATTCATTCAATAATTGTTAATTACTGATTACACTATGGTTTATACTTTCATGCATTAAATTATAATATCATAATAGTTTTCAAGTGTCAATATACAAGATAGTTCGTTGCATTTAAAAAAGGCACTTATATAAGTGCCTTTTTATTATATAAAAGTCTTATTTTAATTCTATAGTAGCACCAACTTCTTCAAGTTTTGCTTTCATTTCTTCAGCAGCATCTTTAGCTACGCCTTCTTTAAGTGTCTTAGGAGCTCCATCAACTATTTCTTTAGCTTCTTTTAATCCTAATCCTGTTAATTCTCTAACAGCTTTTATAACTTTAATCTTTTGAGAACCTGAGTTAGCTAAAACTACATCAAATTCTGATTTTTCTTCAGCAGCTCCTGCTCCTGCAACTGCTCCTGCAACTGCAACTGGTGCTGCAGCACTTACTCCAAATTCTTCTTCACATGCTTTTACTAGTTCGTTTAATTCTAATACTGACATTTCTTTTATAGCTTGAATCATTTCTTCTCTTGTCATTATAATTGCACCTCCATATTATTTTGAACTCTATAAGTTATATTCTATTTCTTATTCTTCAGCAGAACCATTTTTTTCTGCTATAGCATTTAATAAGTAAACAAAATTTGACATTGGAGCTTTTAGGCTGCCAAGTAATTTTGCAATAAGAACTTCTTTTGGTGGTATTGTTGCAAGCTCCTTAATTGCAGCTTCGTCAAATACCTTCCCTTCAACTACTCCAGCTTTTAATTCTAATTTCTTATGATCTTTTGCAAAATCATTAAGTATTCTTGCTGGTGCAGTTGCATCATCATAACCTATTGCTAAAGATACTGGTCCTTCTAAGTATTCAACAATACCTTCCATACCTAATTCTTTAGCTGCTAAAGTTACTAATGTGTTCTTGTAAACTTTGTATTCTACTCCAGCTTCTCTTAATTGTTTTCTAAGTTCTGTATCTTCTTCAACATTAAGTCCTTGATAGCTAGCTAATACAACTGATTGAGCTTTTTCTAATTTTTCTCTTATTTCTTGTACTTTAGCTTCTTTTATTTGTCTATTTTTACCTGCCACCGTAGCCACCTCCTTAACAAAAACTAAAAGCCTCTTCCAGACACGAAGAGGCTTAATATATCCAAAATACCGAATATTTAAATCCTCGGTAGGTTGGTTCCCCGTTATGCTTTCGCACCTACTGTCTGCGGAGTATTATCTTATCTAATTAATAGAACCTTTTGAATTATATCAAATTCAAATTAAGTTGTCAACATTAACCTAAAACTTTTGCTGGGTTAATTTTAACTCCTGGTCCCATAGTGCTTGATATAGCTACTGATTTAATGTATTGACCTTTAGCTGCTGCTGGTTTAGCTTTAACTATAGCTTCCATTAATACATTATAGTTTTCTGCTAATTTTTCATTTCCAAAAGATTTTTTACCTACTGGAACGTGAACTATAGCAGTTTTATCTAGTCTGTATTCAACTTTACCAGCTTTGATATCAGCTATTGCTTTAGCAACATCAAATGTAACTGTTCCTGATTTAGGGTTAGGCATTAATCCCTTAGGTCCTAATACTCTACCTAATCTTCCTACTACTCCCATCATATCTGGTGTAGCTACCACTACGTCAAATTCAAACCAATTTTCTTTTTGAATTTTATCTAAATATTCTTCTGCTCCTACATAATCTGCTCCTGCAGCTTCTGCTTCTTTAGCCTTATCTCCCTTTGCAAATACTAAAACTCTAACTTTCTTTCCTGTTCCATGAGGAAGTACTACTGCTCCTCTAACTTGTTGATCTGCATGTCTTGGATCAACACCAAGTCTTATAGAAAGTTCTATAGTTTCATCGAATTTAGCTTTTGCAGTTTTTAAAGTAAGATCTATAGCTTCAGAAGGTGTATATAAAGCATTCTTATCTATTAATTTAATGCTTTCAGCATACTTTTTACCCATTTTTGCCATATTCTTTCCTCCTTGTGGTATTAGCGGTGAATACCTCCCACTAATTTAACATATATTATTCTTCTACTGTTATACCCATGCTTCTAGCAGTACCTGCTATCATGCTCATAGCAGTTTCTACAGATGCAGCATTTAAATCAGGCATCTTAGTTTCAGCTATTTCTTTTAATTGAGCTTTAGTTATCTTACCAACTTTAGTCTTGTTAGGTTCTCCTGAACCACTTTCTAATCCAGCTGCTTTTTTAATTAAAACTGCTGCTGGAGGAGTCTTAAGAATGAAGCTGAAAGATCTATCTTGATATACAGAAATTATAACTGGAATTGTCATTCCTGCTTGATTTGCTGTTTTAGCATTGTACTCCTTACAGAAAGCCATAATATTAACACCGTGTTGTCCTAATGCTGGTCCAACTGGTGGTGCTGGAGTTGCCTTTCCTGCTGGAAGTTGAAGTTTGATCATTCCTACTACTTTTTTTGCCATAGTTTACACCTCCTCATATGTGGTAATGCGAGTTTTTCAACTCTCCCACTGTAAGACTTCGTCTTATAGCAGATTAATCTATTTTTTCTATTTGATTAAAATTAAGTTCAGTAGGTGTTTCTCTACCAAACATATTAACTAACGCCTTAATCTTTTGTTTTTCAACATTTATTTCTTGTATTATTGCAACAAAACTCTTCAGAGGTCCTGAAATTACTTTTACACTTTCCCCTACTGAAATATCGATATCTATAGTTTTTTCGCTTATACCCATAGCTAATACTTCTTCTTCAGTTAGAGGTACTGGTTTTGATCCAGGTCCTACAAATCCCGTAACTCCTCTTGTATTTCTAACTATGTACCAAGATTCATCTGACATTATCATCTTCACAAGGACATAACCAGGAAAGACTTTCTTTTGAGCTACTTTTTTCTTTCCATCTTTTACTTCAACTACTTCTTCCATAGGGACTTGTATGTCGTGAATTAGATCGTGTAATCCTCTGTTTTCTATTGTTTTTTCCAAATTCACTTTTACTTTGTTTTCATAACCAGAGTAAGTATGAACAACATACCAACGAACTTTTTCTGCCATATTTCAGGAAATGAGATAACTCTCATTCCTACCTCCCTTTTATTTTAATATTATCATATCATCTTATTTAAAAATAATCTTATAAAGACTACTAAATCCAGAATCCATAAGTCCTATTATAATAGCACTAACAGCACAAAAAAACAAAACTATAATAGTAGACTTCTTCGTTTGTTCTTTAGGTGGCCAAGTTATCCTTTTGGTCTCTGCCTTAAGTTCTTTTAAAAACTTGACTATACCTCCAGATGACTGTTTTTCAAGCTTTTTACTTTCATTTAAAGCCATTATATTCACATCCTTATATTTTTTAGTGAATACAGATAACTATTTTGTTTCTTTGTGAAGTGTGTGCGTGTGGCAGAATTTGCAATACTTTCTCATTTCTAATCTTTCTGAATTGTTCTTTTTATTCTTCATTGTATTGTAGTTTCTTTGTTTACATTCTGTACATGCTAAAGTTACTTTTACTCTCACAACCTACACCTCCATATTCTGCGTATACACACACAGGTATTGCTTACATGTGTAGTATATAAATTCTTCTCTGTAAATACTACGCTGAGTTTGCGCGTTACCTTACAAACTTATCACAAGTTACTGTATATGTCAACTTTTTTTTGTATATTATCGCTTTATATATAATTTTGTACCATCTTTTACATTTAATACATTTTTAATGTATTTATAATGTATTTTCTTTCAAAAGGACTAAGTTTTAAACCTAGTCCCTTTATTGTAATTTAATTTTTCTATTTAAAGTTAAAACTTAACAATCAGTTAAATTATTCAATTATTGTAGTAACAACTCCTGAACCAACTGTTCTTCCACCTTCTCTGATAGCGAATCTTAAGTTGCTTTCCATTGCTACTGGTGTGATTAATTCTACTGTCATGTCTATGTGGTCTCCTGGCATTACCATTTCTACTCCTTCTGGTAAAGCAATTGATCCTGTTACGTCTGTTGTTCTGAAGTAGAATTGTGGTCTATATCCGTTAAAGAATGGAGTGTGTCTTCCGCCTTCTTCTTTCTTTAATACGTATACTTGACCTACGAATTTTTTGTGTGGAGTTACTGAATCAGGTTTTGCTAATACTTGACCTCTTTCGATTTCGTCTCTTTGTACTCCTCTTAATAATGCTCCGATGTTATCTCCAGCCATTGCTTCATCTAACATCTTTCTGAACATTTCTACTCCTGTGATTGTTGTCTTTCCGATTTCTTCTTTCATTCCTACGATTTGTACTTCATCTCCTACGTGTAGTACTCCTCTTTCAACTCTTCCTGTTGCAACTGTTCCTCTTCCTGTAATTGTGAATACATCTTCTACTGGCATTAAGAATGGTTGATCTGTTGCTCTTTCTGGAGTTGGAATGTATGCATCTACTGCTGCCATTAAGTCTAGAATGCATTGATCGTCGCCTTCTTCGATTGCTTTTAATGCTGATCCTACTACTACTGGGCATTCATCTCCATCGAATCCGTATTCGCTTAATAATTCTCTTACTTCCATTTCTACTAATTCTAATAATTCTGGATCGTCTACTTGGTCTGCTTTATTTAAGAATACTACTATGTGGTTAACTCCTACTCTTGATGCTAGTAGTATATGTTCTCTTGTTTGTGGCATTGGACCATCTGCTGCTGATACAACTAAGATAGCTCCATCCATTTGTGCTGCTCCTGTAATCATGTTCTTTACATAGTCTGCGTGTCCTGGGCAGTCAACGTGTGCATAGTGTCTGTTTTCTGTTTCATATTCAACGTGTGCTGTGTTGATTGTGATTCCTCTTTCTTTTTCTTCTGGAGCTTTATCGATATCTTCGTAGTTTTGTACTTCTGCTCCACCTGCTTTTGCTAATGTCATTGTGATTGCTGCTGTTGTTGTTGTCTTACCGTGGTCTACGTGACCTATTGTTCCTATATTTACGTGTGGCTTATTTCTTTCAAACTTTTGTCTTGCCATTGTTTATTCCTCCTGTTCACTTTTAATCAATTAAAATTAACTAAATTAAATATTTTTAACCTTTTCGTAAACCTATCCTGGTGTGTTGTCAGCTGTTTTAATTCATGGAGCCCACGACCGGGCTTGAACCGGCGACCTCCACCTTACCAAGGTGACGCTCTGCCAGCTGAGCTACATGGGCATCATTCCTGCTTACCTTAGGTATCGAGCCCATGACACCCTATTTAGAAATCAAACCTTTTTATAAAAAGTCGTTCCTTATATGCTGTTTTTCAAAAGCCCTATACCAATTATCTATTTTACTATTTACACTTTTTTTTGTCAACAACTTTTCACCTTTTTATTCAAGCATTTTTCAAGCTTTCTCTTAACCCTCTGAAGAGCATTATCAATAGATTTAGAATGTCTATCCAAATCACATGCAATTTCTTGATAAGATTTTCCTTGAAGATATGAATTTAAAACCTCTAACTCAAGTTCTGAAAGCACTTCTTGAATATCATTTTCTATTTTTAATACCTCTTCTCTACTTATAACCAATTCTTCAGGATCACATATTTTTACTGTAGATAATATATCTAATAAAGTTCTATCTGATTCTTCATCATAAATAGGTTTATTTAAAGAAACATATGTATTAAGAGGTATATGTTTTTGTCGTGTAGCCGTTTTTATGGCTGTTATTATTTGTCTTGTAACACACAACTCGGCAAAAGCTTTAAAAGAGGCTAATTTATCAGGTTTAAAATCTCGTATTGCTTTATAAAGCCCTATCATACCTTCTTGATAAATATCCTCTTTGTCAGCCCCTATTAAAAAATAGGACTTCGCTTTGGCTTTTACAAAATTTTTGTATTTATTTATTAAATACTCCTGTGCCTCTACATTACCTAGTTTTGCTTTCAAAGCTACATCTTCATCTATTTTTTCATCTTTTCCCATTTCCTCGTTATTTTCACTAGCACGTATTTTGTTCAACAAAACATCCCTCCACCCTACATAGCAGAATTAACCTTAAAATCATAATAAAATATACATTATATCTTTTATTATACATTAAAAGGAAATTTATAGTCAAGATTTCTTACCGACTTTTTCTAATTTTTTGAAGTTTTTGTAAAATTTCTTCATTAATTCTGTCTTCTAATAGTGATCTGTTTATACTACTAGTTTTTTTGGTTTTGGCTACAATTTTTTCATTGGTATTCTTAACTTCGTTATAAAACTCAATAGAAGACATCCTTGTGGCTCCCCGTTGAAATGTAACTTGTTGTTCTAATGAATCAGATGTTACAACACATACTTCTATCTTTCTTCCTAAATTATTTACATATCTTTCTATAAAACTATCTGCTGTTTCACCTTCTTTAGTAAATACTACTATAACATTATTCATTCTTTCTTTTTTTTCAAGGTTTCCTTTTAAAAGATGAGCATCAAAAACCACAAATATCTTGTATCCATTATATGCCCCATAATTTTGCATTAACTCAATAAGTTTACTTCGCGCTGCTTCAAAACTATATTCTTTAATTTTCTTTAGCTCCGGCCAACTATTAATAACATTATATCCATCTACAAATATATTTCTCACAATATTACACTATTCCATTTTTTGTTTTAATACCTCATACATCATAATACCGGCCGCTACAGATGCATTTAAAGATGTTATATTACCTACCATAGGAATTTTAACTAAAACATCACACTTTTCTTTTGTAAGCTTTGAAACTCCTCTTCCTTCACTACCTATAACCAAAGCTACTGCTCCTTTAAAGTTTGTTTGAAAGCAATAACTCTCTCCAGACATATCCGCTCCATAAACCCAAATTCCTTTTTCCTTAATATTGTCAATGGCTCTATTTAAATTTGCTACTTTTGCTACCTTCATATATTCAGCAGCCCCAGCTGATGTTTTATACACTGTTGGAGTTATTCCAACATTTCTTCTCTTAGGAATTATTATTCCATGGACTCCACAAATTTCAGCTGTTCTCATTATAGATCCCAAGTTATGTGGATCCTCAATTTCATCTAATATCAAAATAAAGGGATCTTCACCTTTTTCTTCTGCACACTTAAGTATATCTTCAACCTCGCAGTATTGATACGGAGTAACTATAGCAATTACACCTTGATGTGATCCTGTTATAGACATTGAATCAAGTTTTTTTCTATCAACTTCTTTTATTACTATACCTTTATCTTTGGCAATTGCTACAACTTTATTTATAGAACCTGTAACACTTCCTTTAGCAATCATTACATACTCTACAGTTCTATCACTTTTCAAAGCTTCTATAACTGCATTTCTTCCCTCTATTAAATCTTCTCGTTCTTCTTTATTTACAATATTATTGTTTTTTACGTTATTTTTTCTAAATTCCTTCATATAATACCTCTTCCATATTATAAAATTTTACTTATAAATATTTTTCTCTTACATCTTTAATACTACCACAAGTCATGGTACCTTCTGGACAATTTCCCTTAACACATAAAGGTCCTGCATTCTTGAATAAAATAGGAGCAACTTTTCTAACTTCTTTTAACATTTCATCTGCTAAGGCATGAATTTCCCACTGCGCTCTATTACAACATCTATGTTCAAAAAAGTTTATTAAACTTCTAGCATTCATAGTAATAACTATTTTACTTTCACAAGCATTTGGGAAAACATATCTTGCATCTTCAATAGCTTTCTTTTCAGCAGCTAATTTTTTCATACCATTATCTATATATTTTTCTTTTAGTATATAAACAATTTCATCATATGCTTCTTGACTACTTTCCATAGCTTTAATAAAAATTTCTCTTGCTTTATCATTTTTCTCAATATCAGGGGGAACTATGTAATTAAATTGATTTAACTTAACATATCTTTGACTCTGTTGCGAATAAGATGCAATTCTGTGTCTAACTAATTGATGCGTTAAAGATCGTGATACTCCCTCAACTGCAAATGTAAATGATACATGTTCTATTGGTGACATATGCCCATATGACATTAATCTATTTAAAAATCCTTGAACATTTTCTTCACTTAGTTCTTCCAATATATCATCTACTCCAACAGCACTATAGCAAAGCTTTGCAGCTGACGCTATAACTTTTTCTGGATTTGGTGTGTGTTCTATTAATCTAACTTTTAACTTCATTCTTCTACCCCTCACTAAAATTATCTATTTATGTATTTTTATAACAATATTCATTAATTCATTAAGTCTATCTAACTGATTTGTTAAATATAAAAATCCCATTAAGGCTTCGAAACCAGTTGCCATTCTATATTCTCTAACATCTGCATTTCTAGGAACAGTTCCTGATTTAGCATTCCTTCCTCTTTTAAATATTCTACATTCTTCTTCAGTTAAAACCTCTATAATTTCCTTCATTAATTCACTTTGAGAATGTGCTTTAACAAAAGAAACTGCCTTTATATGAAGTTTATGTGCAGACATATCCCTATGTTTATCAACTAAGTATTTTCTTACAAACACTTCATAAATAGCATCTCCTATAAATGCTAATACTAAAGGATTTAACTGCATAGCTTCATTTATTGTAAACTTATTTTTCAAAAAGTCAATTTCCATTTAAAGATCTCCTTCATGATACATTACGTAATTAAATTAATGATACTATAATTTCAATAAATTTAAAAGTGTAGTCATTCTAATATGACCACACTTTATTTTTAATATTCTTTTTTCCATCTAACTCCTTGAGCTGTATCCTCTAAAACTATTCCTCTTGCTTTTAGATCATCTCTTATTTTATCAGCTAGCGCCCAATCTCTATCTTTTCTTGCTTTTTGTCTTTGTTCTATTAACCCCTCTATCTCAGCATTCAAATCAACAATTGTTGATTTTTGAAGTATTCCAAGAGGCATACCAAGTTCTCTTATAAGCTCTAAAGAATAGTTAACTAACTCTTTTGAAGAATCTGTATTTACATGTGTATTTATTTCCTTTATTAAGTCAAAAATTACAGCTATAGCATCTGCAGTATTAAAATCATCATCCATTTTTTCTATATATTTTTCTTTATATGAATTTAATACTTTGATGTATTCTTTTTCAACTCCTGTCATTTCTTCTATTTTAACTTCATCTAAAAGTCTTTCTAAGTTTCCTATAGAATTATATAATCTCTCATTAGAAGCCTTGGCACTTTCTAAAAGCTCATCACTAAAATTTAAAGGAGTTCTATAATGAGCTGAAAGCATAAATAATCTAATTACTTCTGCATCATATCTTTCTAATATCTCCCTTGTAGTGAAAAAGTTATTTAAAGACTTAGACATCTTTTTATTATTAATATTTAAATAAGCTGAATGCATCCAATAGTTTGCAAAATCTTTTCCATTTCTAGCTTCACTTTGAGCTATTTCGTTTTCATGATGAGGAAATACTAAATCAGCTCCCCCTGCATGTATATCTATAGTATCTCCAAGCAACTTATGTGCCATGCAAGAACATTCTATATGCCATCCAGGTCTCCCCTTGCCCCATGGACTTTCCCAAGATGGTTCACCTGGTTTTTCATTTTTCCAAATTGCAAAATCCATTGGATCTTGTTTTCTCTCATCCACTGTTATTCTTGCCCCAGCTTGTAAATCATCTAAATTTTGACCTGATAATTTTCCATATTCAGCGAATTTTTTCGTGCTAAAATATACATCACCATCAACTTCATAAGCATATCCTTTATCAATCAAATCTTTAACAAATGATATTATTTCATCCATAAATTCTGTTGCTCTTGGATTTACCGTTGCTCTTTTTATATTTAATCCATCTGCATCTTTGTAATATTCATTAATGAATCTATCTCCTAACTCTTTTACTGTGACGTTTTCTTCATTAGCCTTCTTTATCATCTTATCATCTATATCTGTAAAGTTTTGTATGAAATTAACCTTATATCCTTTATACTCAAAATATCGTCTTATAGTATCAAATACTAAAAAAGTTCTTCCATTTCCTATGTGAAAATAATTGTATACTGTAGGACCACAGACATACATACTAACTTCCCCATCTTTTATAGGCTTAAATTCTTCTTTTTGTCTAGTCATAGTATTAAATAATTTCATTTTATTGCCTCCTAACAAGTTATATATTACTTATTCTATTTATGATAATCTAAAATTTCTCAGTATATTATCGTATTCACTACTATATCATAAATTATACATATTTATCTTTTATTCTTCTACTAGTAAATCACTATATTTATGTACTAATATAGTGTTTTTTATATAATTTAACTCCCTCTAATAAATTATTAGAGGGAGTTCCTTTTGGTTATTATTTTTAAATATTTTCTAATATAGTTTTTCCTATAACTAAGTCCTCTGGTGTAGTTATTTTTATATTATTATAGCTTCCTTCATATAAGTATACTTCATGACCACAATTCTCTACAACTGATGTATCATCTGTAACTTTGATATTTTCACTTAAAACTTTTCTATGGGATTCTAGTATTAAATTATACTTAAAACTCTGGGGTGTCTGAACTGAGAATAGTTTTTCCCTCTTTAATGTTTCTGTAGAAAATCCATCTTCCCTTTTTACCTTTATTGTATCTTTAACACTTACTCCACAAGCACAAGCTCCGTATAAATTAGCATACTTTATGCCGTCACTAATTATTCTATCTTCAACAAAAGGTCTTGCCCCATCATGTATTAAAACTATATCGCTACCTTCTGATGCTAATATGCCATTTATAACTGACTCTTGTCTTGTAGATCCACCTACTACTATTTTTTTAACTTTATTTAAGTTATATTTATTTAAAATATTTTTCTTACAATAATCAATCTCATTCTTAGCTAAAACTAAAACAATCTTATTTATAGAGTTATTATCCTGAAATTTTTTTAGTGTATAGTACAAAATAGGTTTTCCATCTAACTCTATAAACTGCTTATTTACACCAGACTTCATTCTACTTCCCTTGCCTGCAGCTACTATAATTGCACAATTATTATTCACACTAAACACCTCTTTAGTATTTATCTCTTCTGCTTTGCAAATATCATTCTTCCAGCAGCTGTTTGTAATACTGATGTAACTATAACATCCATTACTTCTCCAATATGTTTTCTTCCACCTTCAACAACTATCATTGTACCATCATCTAAATATCCTATACCTTGCTCTTGTTCTTTTCCATCTTTAATAATTTGCAGTGTCATTTCTTCTCCCGGAAGAACTACAGGTTTTACAGCATTAGCAAGTTCATTTATATTTAAGACTGGTACTCCTTTTACTCCAGCTACTTTATTTAAATTATAATCATTTGTTATTACCTTTCCCTTTAGAACTTTTCCTAACTTTAAAAGTTTACTATCTACTTCTTCAATTTCCGGAAAATCTCTATCTGTTATATGAACATCTAATCCTAGCTCTTTTTGAAGCTTATTTAGTATATCAAGTCCTCTTCTGCCTCTATTTCTCTTTAAACTATCAGATGAATCTGCTATATGCCTTAATTCATCTAAAACAAAATTAGGTATAACTAAAGTTCCTTCAATAAATCCAGTTTGACATATATCCAATATCCTTCCATCTATTATTACAGATGTATCTAGAACTTTAGGAATTCCCTTATATGAAGATTTTATTTTTTTGTCTTTAATAGTTCCTGGCTTTTTAATATTAGTAGCAAAACCAATTATGTCTTCTTTCTTTTTTACAAAAACATCCGATAACACAAGTGCTACTATAAGTACTATAATTACTCCAATTATCTTTCCAATAACAGATTCATTAAATAAACCTGCTATAGGAATAGAAATAAGCAAACCAATAATAGCCCCAATAGCTCCAATTAATACATCAACTGTAGGAGTTTTTTGTATACTATCTTCCAAATATTCTATAAGTTTAGTTATTAGAGAACTTAAAACAGGCGAAAGCAAAAATAATATAAGTCCTAAAAATAAAGAAGAAAAAATCAAAAATACAATTTTTAAAATTACGTTATCATTAAAATATGATACCCTTTTCAATTGAAGAATCCAATTACCACACAAGAATCCTAGTGCTATTCCCATTAGAGTAAACAATACCCTCAATATTTTTTTAAACATATAGTTCACCTCCTCAATAAATATAAATCCAAACAATATTTAACTTTTGTAATAACAATATATATTATTATATACGTTATTTCAACTAAAGGAAAATTTGTTTATAGTTTATTCATGAATATTTGACTTTATATATATATTTGACCAAAATTTAACTTAATAATCCCCCTATTAATAAAAAAATTAATGCATTATTATATATACATGTACAAATTATAAATTTAGTTTTGTTGACAAAGCTACATAAAACAATTTATAATTAATTTGTAATATATTGGTTGATTATCACAAGGAGTTGGGACTATGAAAGACGTTATTTTTGATGATTTTCAAAACGCAGTAGATGAATCTCTTTTAAGACATAGAAGTTTATTAGATATAATCACAAAACTTCAAGAAACAGAAGGACGAATCAATAGAGCTATCGCTAAATCAGTTACTAATTGTGGATGTATAGAAATTGATGCTGCAAAGCAATCTATACCAGAAGAAAATAATATAAATTTAGATAATTTAAAAACTCATTTGAATACACATGTAAATGGAAAACTCTGTGAAAGCTGCAGAGATGTCCTAGAAAGAGAAATAGGCAATAATCTATTTTACTTAACATCTTTATGTAACTTACTAGACTTAAATTTATATGATATACTTTTAAAAGAGTATAACAAAATAAACACTCTAGGAAAATATAATTTAAGATAAACAAATATAGCACAAAATAAGATATCTTATTTTGTGCTATATTTGTTTATCAATCATGAATTGTTCTCTTAATCTTCTAAGTCCATTTTTAATAGCTTTAGCTCTAGCTTCTCCTATACCCTCTACATTATCAAGTTCTTCATAAGATGCTTCCATAACTTCCTTTAATTCTTTAAAATTATTAACCAAATTTTCAATTACATTAACAGGTATCCTTGGTATCTTACTAAGCATCCTATATCCTCTTGGAGAAATTAAAGTATCAACTAATGGAACTCCTGTATATCCTAAAGCCTTAGAAATAGAGTCTAATTCTAATATTTCATCTGAAGACATATTTTGAATTTGTTCATATATCTTGTTATGATCCATACCATCTTGGCAATAATCCCTAATTACAAGTATTCCATCCTCCTCAACACTCTTTATAAGTTCATTAAGTTGCATGGATATAAGTCTACCTTCATTTCCAAGTTCTATTATGTATCTTTCAACTTCATCTACTATTCTCATTACCATTTCAGTTCTTTGAATAGCCGTCATTACATCAAATAATGTAACTAAATCTTGAAATTCAAGTAAATTTAAATTACTCATAACCCGCTCTAAAACAGATACATACTTTTCTAATGTCTGAATAGCTTGATTAGCTCTTGCAAGTATAACACTACTATCTCTTAAAACATATTTTATATCATTTTTATATACAGTTATTATATTTCTTCTTTGAGAGATTGCAATAACAATACATCCTGTTTGTTTTGTAACCCTATGCGCCGTTCTATGTCTTGTTCCTGTTTCAAAAGTAGGAATAGACGCTTGTGGTATAAGCTGAGTATTAGCATAAAGTATTTTTTTTAAATCACTACTCAATACTATAGCTCCATCCATTTTAGCAAGCTCATATATATATGAAGGACTATATTCAGAATCTATATTAAATCCCCCATCTACAAGTTCTAATATTTCTTCAGTATCTCCAAGTATTATAAGTCCTCCTGTTTTTGCTCTTAGAATATTATCTAACCCATCTCTTAACTGGGTTCCAGGTGCTGTGATTTTTAATAAATTTATAAGTTTCTTATCTTTTTCTAATCTCATATATTCCCCTCCCTTCTTTATATACTAAGTTAAAATACTTTACTCACTGCTTCTTTTAATGATGATACTCCAATAACATTCTTATTTTTAGTTATAATTTTTTCCTTATTTCTAGTAGGTATAACAATATTTTCGAATCCCATCTTTATACCTTCATTAACGAGTCTATCACATAATGAAATAGGTCTTACTTCTCCTGTTAATCCTATTTCTCCAAAAACTATCATTTTATCAAGTTTGAAATTTCTTCCTTTAATGCTTGATATCAAAGCTAGAGCAAGACCTAAGTCTCCATATGTACCCTCAATATCTATGCCACCAACTACATTAACATAAACATCACAGTTGTAAAAAGGTATTTTTAACTTTTTCTCTAACACTGCTAATATCAAGTTTAACCTAGAATTGTCCACACCTACAGCTGTTCTTCTTGGCATGATGGCTTTAGTTTCCGTCACTAAAGCTTGTATTTCAACTAAAATAGGGCGAGTTCCTTCCATAATACCTATTACTATAGATCCCTCTAAATTAAAATTAGTCTCCTCTAGAAATACTTCGGATGGATTGAATATTTCCTTAAGCCCTTCTTCTCTCATTTCAAATACTCCAATTTCACTTGTAGTACCAAATCTATTTTTTAATGTTCTTAATATTCTAAACTCTTGTGTTCTTTCACCTTCAAAAGAAAGAACCGTATCTACCATATGCTCTAACACTCTAGGTCCTGCAAGTTCCCCCTGCTTAGTTACATGGGCAACTATAAATAAAGGTATATTTTTTGTTTTTGCAATTCTCATAAGTTCATTAGAGCACTCTCTAACTTGTGATACACTACCTGGTGCTGATTCTATAGATGGTTTAAATAATGTCTGTATGGAATCTATAATAATAAATACAGGTTCCATATAATTAATATGTTCTTCTATTAATTCCAAATTAGTTTCAGATAAAATATATAATTCTGGAGATATGTTCCCTATTCTATCCCCTCTTATTTTTATTTGTTCTCCTGATTCTTCACCTGACACATATAATACTTTACCTACTTTAGATGCAATATTATTAGCTGTTTGTAACAATATTGTGGATTTACCTATACCTGGCGACCCTGATATTAACGTTAAAGATCCTTTAACAAGCCCTCCCCCAAGTACTCTATTTAATTCTACAATGCCAGTATCATATCTATTAAATTCTCCTGATTTAATATTTAATATACTCTCAGGCTTACTATTGTTTTGAGTTATTCCAACCCTCTTACTCTTTATAGTATCCATCTTTTTCTCTTCAACCATACTATTCCAAGTAGCACAACCTGGACATTTTCCAAACCATTTAGGAGCCTCATACCCACATTCTTGGCATATAAAAACATTTTTGCTCTTAGCCATATTCTATCACTCCCGTTTATTCATACAAAATATTATTATACATTATTTTAGTATAAATTTGTATTAAATAAGAATTTTTTATATAAATAAATTTATTTAAAATAAATTTACAACCGACAGCACACCACTGGTTATATCTGTCGGTTGTAATTGAATATAATTTTAATTTTTCATTTCAAAAACTAATTCATCATCTTTAACTGTAGCATTGACATGGTAACCTTTTTTTATAACACCCTTTAATATTTCTTCTGATAATTTATCCTCTACAGTTTTAGTTATAGTTCTTCTCAAGGGCCTTGCTCCATATGCAGTATCAAAACCTTTATTTGCTAATAACTTTTCTGCTTTTTCATCAAACTCAATATATACTTCTTTATTTTTTAACCTACTTGAAACTTCTTGAAGCATAAGTTTTACTATTTCCTTTAAATCTTCTTGATTTAAAGTATGGAATACTATAATATCATCTATTCTATTTAAAAATTCAGGTCTAAAACTTCTTTTTAATTCTACCATAACATTGTCCTTCATTCTCTCATATTCATCTTCTGCTTTATCCTCTGAATTAGAAAAACCTAGTGTATTTTGTTTATTAATTGTTGAAGCTCCCACATTTGATGTGAGTATTATTATTGTATTTCTAAAATCTACAGTCTTTCCCTTAGAATCTGTAAGTCTTCCATCCTCTAATATTTGAAGAAGTATATTAAATACTTCAGGATGAGCCTTTTCAATTTCGTCAAAAAGTACTACTGAATATGGATTACGTCTTACTTTTTCAGTTAATTGACCTCCTTCATCATGTCCTACATATCCTGGTGGCGAACCAACAAGTCTTGATACTGCATGCTTTTCCATATATTCAGACATATCAATTCTTATCATATTATTTTCATCACCAAACATTGCCTCTGCAAGAGCTTTTGATAATTCAGTCTTTCCAACGCCTGTGGGCCCTAAGAATATAAAAGAACCTATTGGCCTTTTAGGATCTTTAAGTCCTACCCTTGCTCGTCTTACAGCTTTAGATATAGATTTAACAGCTTCATTCTGTCCTATTACTCTTTTATGCAAAATTTCTTCTAGCTTTAATAATCTATCAGCTTCTTTTTCTGTAAGCTTCTCTATTGGAACATTACTCCATGTAGAAACCACTTGGGCTATTTGTTCCTTTGAAACAATCTGAGTTGATACTTGACTTTTCTTTTTCCAATTATCTTTAAAACCTTTTAATTTATCTTTTAATTCTTTTTCTTTATCTCTTAGGGAAGCCGCTTTTTCAAAATCTTGTACTGTAATAGCATCCTCTTTTTCTTTTCCAACCTTTTCAAGTTCTTCTTCTAATCCCTTTAAATCTGGTGGAACCGTTAAATTTTTAATTCTTACTTTAGCTCCAGCCTCATCTATTAAATCTATAGCTTTATCTGGAAGATATCTATCAGTTATATACCTATCAGATAGTTCAACTGCCGCCTCTATTGCCTCATCTGTTATTTTTACTCCATGATGAGCTTCATATTTGTCACGAAGTCCTTTTAATATTTGTATAGACTCTTCTTTAGTTGGTTCCCCAACATTAACAGGTTGAAATCTTCTCTCAAGAGCTGAATCTTTTTCTATATATTTTCTATATTCATCTATAGTTGTAGCTCCTATACACTGAAGTTCTCCTCTTGCAAGAGCTGGTTTAAGTATATTAGATGCATCTATAGCCCCTTCTGCTCCACCAGCTCCAACAATTGTGTGTATTTCATCAATAAATAATATAACATTTCCATCTTTATATATCTCATCCATAACCTTTTTTACTCTATCTTCAAATTCTCCTCTATACTTAGAACCTGCCACCATAGAAGATATGTCTAAGGTTACAACTCTTTTATTTTTTAATATCTCTGGAATATTTCCACTTACTATTCTTTGTGCAAGGCCTTCTGCAATAGCAGTTTTACCAACTCCAGGATCACCTATTAAACAAGGATTATTTTTTATTCTTCTACATAATACCTCAAGAACTCTTTCAGTTTCTGAATCTCGTCCTATTACAGGATCCAACTTACCATCTATAGCCATATTAGTTAAGTCCCTGCCATACTTATCTAGTGTAGGAGTATTATGACTAATATTTTTTTCCATATTCTCTGAAGCTGTTTTTCCAATACTTAAATTTGAATCTTTTAATAATTCTTTTTCTAATCTTTCAAAGTTAATATTTAAATTATTTAATATAGCATATGCTACACCTTCTGTTTCCTTTATCATAGCCAATAATATATGTTCTGGAGTAATATAATTATGATTATTCTTTCTAGATTCTAATAAGCTAAGTTCTAATAACCTTTTGGTTCTTGGTGTTAAAGGAATCTCATTTTTATTAAGATTTATATCCCCTGTACCTTCATATTCCTCAATAAGTTTTGAAACATTTTCTTCATTTACATTCATTTCATTAAGAAGTTTTTTTGATATTCCTTCATCTTCTTTTAATATTCCTAGTAAAATATGTTCTGTACCAACATAACCATGTTTAAAAGTTTGTGCTGCTTCTTGAGCATAATATAAAACCTTCTGTGCTCTTTCTGTAAATCTTCCAAACATCATAAAATGTATACACCTCCCTAAATATTATAGTTTTACATTCTTTAATGCTTCTTTTACAATTTCAGCTCTTTTAGCTCTTTCTTCTATATCCAAAAGTTCCTTCTTAGCTAAATATTCAATAGTAGCTGGTTGAATATCTATAAGAAGATTATTTAAAATACTTTTGTCTATATCTTTAACTATTCCCATTTCAACCCCAAGTCTTACATTAGAAATTAAACCCAAAACTTCCCTTGTAGTTAAAATAGTAGCTGCTTTAAGTATTCCTAGAGATCTAAAAATCTTATCTTCTAATTCATATTTATGTTTATTTAACATTCTATCTCTAGCTAGATATTCTTGCTCTATAATTTGATTAACTATGCTTTCTAAATTGTTTAATATCTGATCTTCAGTACGACCTAAAGTAATTTGATTAGATATCTGATATAAATTTCCATAGGCCCTAGATCCTTCTCCATATAATCCTCTTATAGTCATGCCAATTTGAGTTATACCATTTAAAATTCTAACTATCTCTTTATTTAGTGTAAGAATGGGTAAATGTATCATCACCGAAGCTCTAAGACCAGTACCTATATTTGTAGGGCAAGATGTAATATATCCTAATTTTTCATCAAATGCATAGTCTAACTTCTCTTCTAAAAAATCATCTATTTTATTTATATATTCAAAAGCTTCCTTAAACCCAAGACCTCCTGTTATAGTCTGTAATCTCAAATGATCTTCTTCATTTATCATAATACTAGTAGTTTCGCTTTTATCAACTATAAATGCTGATGCCTTAGTATGCCTTATAAGCCCCTTACTAATTAAATGTTTTTCTAAATATACTTCATTTAAAAATTTTTCATTCTCCCATAGATGTATAGATTGAAACTCTTCTTTTGAATAAGGAAATTTATAAAAAGCTTCCTCTACTTTATTAACTATATCTTTTGCCTCATCTACTGTTAATTTATTTGGAAATGGAACTGTTTTTAAGTTTCTTGCAAGCCTTATTCTACTACTTAATACTATGTCACTATTCTCTTTTTCAATATTTATCCAATTCTTCACAAACTCACCCCCATACATTTATTGATTTTCTTTATCTATATCTCTTATTGCATCCCTTATTTCAGCTGCTTTTTCATATTCTTCTAGTGCAATTGCTTTTTGCAATTCTTCTTTTAACTTTAATATTTTATTTTTATTAACTAAATCTTTTCCTGACTTTTTAGGTATCTTTCCTATATGTTCCGTATTTCCTTGTACACCCTTTACTACTGACA